>NZ_SOHD01000027.1:0-240941 GCF_004403235.1 Cryobacterium sp. Hh38
GAAGACGGTCTCGAAGATCTTGGCCGTCACGGTGACCGTTGCTGGCCCGATCCGTGCGGCCCATTCCTCGATCCGGGTTCGGTCCCAGGCCTGGAAGCTGCGGCCCTCGGGCAAGTCCGCATCGTTGGTCCGATACTGGTTGGTCGTCGTGGCCGGCAGCAGCAAATGGCTGGCCAGGCGCTCGTCGCGCCGATAAACCTCCAGCATCGTCTCGGTGACACGAAGGTCCACCAGCGCGCCGATGTGGCTGAAGGGGACGGAGTAGAAATTCTTGGCCCAGACCACGTGGGCGTTGGCGTTGACCTTTCGTTTATAGGACCACGTGCTGATCTCGAACGGTGCCACCGGCAGCGCCTGCAACAGAGGCTTCTCCTCGGTGGTGAACACGCTGAGGCGGGACCCGACGCGTTTCTGGAAGGGCTCCTGGTTGTAGGCATCCATCTGTTCCCGGATTCGCAGGCGCAACTGCGCCAGCGAGGTGAACGTCTCCTTCCTCAAACCGGCGATGACCCAGGTCGCGACATGGGCCACCGTGTTCTCAGTGCTACTTTTGTCGCGCGGGTGCCGCACTCTGCCGGGGAGCACCGCGGCCGAGTAGTGCGCCGCCATCTCCCGGTAAGCATCGTTCAAAACGACCTCCCCTTCCTTCGGGTGGGAGATCACCCCTGTCTTCAGGTTGTCGGGCACTAGGCGTGGGACGCTGCCGCCGAAGAAGGCGAACATGGCAGTGTGGGCACGCAGCCACGACTCCTGCCGCATATCCAGGGTGGCTTCCACGAACGCGTAGCGGCTGAACGGCAGGCACGCGACGAACAAATACACCTTCGACATCTCGCCCGTCGTCGGGTCGAGTAGCTGCATCGTGGGCCCGGACCAATCGACCTCGATACTGCGACCGGCCTTATGGCCGACCCGGGACGTCGCACCCGAAACAGCGGCATGCTCGGCATAGAGGCGGCAGAACCGGTCGTAACTCATCGTCGCCTGCACCATCGCTGCCGCGTCGACATACTCCTGGTGCAACAGCTTCAGCGTCACCCCGACCCGCGCGAGCTCGGTATGGACCCGGCCCCAGTCCGGCTGCGCGAACACACTCTCGTGGACGCCGCGGCCGGGGAACAACGTCGAATACACCACGCCCTCCGACAATTCGGCGACGTCGTCCCAGTCGAGCCCGAGCCGCTCTGCGGCATCGAGCACAGCTCGAATACTGTGCCGGGACATCCCCTGGGCGGACTCGATCGCCCGTCGCGACAAGCCCTGATTACGCAGCTGCAGGATCTGCTTCGCTTTGATCTTCCGTACCATTACCGGTACTCCTTCCACCGTGTGGCGCTCACATGGTGGGAGGAGCTTTTCAGGTGGGGCTCAACCACGCCGGTCGTGGGGCTGAACGATACAAGTCACGCATCTGAACAGTGGGGCTCACTCGCACCACAGGCGGTGCCCACCGAAGCCAATATTCAGCTGCCTCGGAAGATTCCCTCACAATAGGGCAGGAAGGCCCTTCGCGACTGATTAGGCAAGAGTCGACCCGAACAACGGAATGGCGGATCGCGTCAGCTGGCGAGCCGGACGGTCAGCGCGACAGATCTGAGGCCGACCCGACCACGTGTTGAACTTGCCTCTGCTGTGTCACGTGGGAACCCTAACGGTCGCGAATCTCCGCAGCGAGCTGATGATGCACCCGCTGTGAACGCAGGCGAGAAAGTCGCAGGAGCATCCCTCACCCCGGGGTTCCGGCCCTAGTGGTCCGCAGCCCCCAAGCGCTTTACGGGCGACCAATCCGCGGCGGCAGATATTGCTGCTTCACCGATTTACGACCCTCGTCGTCAACGAGAAACGACACGGCAACAACCGTCTCGCGCCGCAAAGGTACTTCGAGGATGGGGTATTCACCCGGCAAAGTGCCGTGCCGAAGCCCCGGTATCGCCCTGACCTCTGCCTGGCGCCCGAGATCGTGGATCCGAAGCCACGCCAGCATCACAGGCGTAGTGTCGGTAGCCCGCACGGCCGGACCGTGCAGATTGAGTTCCATGAGAAGTGACTCAAGCACCCATTCCACCACCATCGCCGCTTGCACGAGAAGGTATTCGTCGATCGGTCGGTTTCCGAAAAGATGCATTCGCGTCTCATCGAGCTCGAGTGGGATGGTTGCAGCCGTGTGCGACCCCCACGTGTTGGCGGCAGTCGCAATGAATCGTCCCCAGGTGAACACCCTGGTACCTGAATCGTCTCGTTCGATCACCAGACAAACACGGTCTCGCCATTCGTGAAATGTGGCTACCTCTGGTGTTCCTTCGGGTAGTTCCCCAAATCCTTCCGGGATGGGAAGCGAGCCTACCGAAAACATTGTGGAAAGTTCGCCGTTGGCCGGTGGGGAGATCACCAGCTTCGGGGACGTGAGATGGAAAGCCTTTACGACGCGGCCAATAACGTCGTCGCCTTTTCCAGTGCAGACCACCGTGCGCAAAATCGCGGCAAGGTCATCACCTGCGCCGATATTGCCCGCAATGAAGTTACTGAGATGCCGGGAAAGTCGGTGGCTCGCTCTCACTAGCCGGTCTTTCAGCTCGTCCTGCGAGAGATTACGATTCGCGGGCGCTTTCATGGGCGGGTGATGGATCGGCTATGTGGCGATTCTTGAGTGCTCATCGAGAAGCTGCCACTGTCCGGCCGCGATCGATAGGCAGCGAGCAGGAGTAAAACGAAGTAGCCGGCGGAACGAGCGTACGTAGCACTCACCCGCCAAAGAGGTTCGAGTCGTGAAGGCGGCGGACAGCGATGGTGAAGCCGAGGATGACGTTGACGATCAGCGACGCGCCGGCAAAGAAAAGGAAGAACGCCGCGACCAGTGAACTGGGCGCGTCGGTCTGATGCCAGTTGCACAAATTGATGTTCGCGACTGGCCACGAGCCAACCGGCCCTAAAATCAGATTCGGTTGTCGTAGGATCCGCCCTGAGATCAGCGCACGAATGAGCAGCTTCGCAACGGCAAGCACGACGACGTTGAAGAGCGTCCACCAGCACAGGACTCGCCGCGGCCCGGGCCAGTCTCGGACACGGAAAGCACCGCTCACAAACAGACCCATAGACTGCCACAACGAAGCTCCCGGACCGGACCAGGTCTCCCAGGACGTGCCCCCAAGTGTCCGTCACAGGTCCATGCTAACGGACCGACTGCGGCTGTGCGGCCGAGGCTTTGTTGCCGTGCGACGTCACGATAGAGGGGCGTTGAACGAGCGTCAGACTGAAGAGGTCCGGCCTACCGCTCGTGAGCTCACGCTGAAGCGTGCCACAAGAGGAACCACCATGGGGCACGTCAACGAGTCAGCTACGCCAGGAGCAGCCCTCTATTCTGATAACCGACACATTGTAGAGAAATATTCATAGCTACGTGGGAGTCAGTTGCTCAGGTATCCCTTGTCGCGGCGGCCTGCGGCAGGGTTCCGGGTACGAAAGTCGCGTCTGACCAGCACAGCAGTGCTGTGCTGCGATACCTGAAGAGGGAGCAATAGATGAAACGATCGCCCATCACCACCGCACTTGAAGTGATCGCCGTCACCGCATTGGTCATCTCGGTAACTACGGACGTCGTCAAGGCCAGAGAGGAATGGCGACTTCGCCTGGGCTCCGCATGGGCAGACCACTGTCATCCACGCCGATTTCGGAGGCAACTTCAGCAACGGATGGATCAAAAGACGAGCCCTGAACTTGCCGACCTGATCTACCAAGGAAATATGGATCAGGCGATCGAACTCGCAAACCAGCTCAACCCGGATGAGATCTATAACCGTATTTTTCGTGACGACGAACGGCACCTTCATGACGAGGCGCCTTGTGATGTTTTCCTTCGCCGCTGGTACCAGACTCTGGAGAGCCCCTACCTACGCGCTGAAGCGGCGGACAATTTTGTGAGCGCCTATACGACGCAACTCGCGCCCGTAGCCAACGGCGAGTACATCGGTGCTTATATGCGTACCGACTCGTTGCGCGAACTCATCACAAAGATCGCCAGCGCGATCCTGGGCCCGGAATTGAAAGACCTGGAAGACACTCCTGAGCACCCGCTCGATGCCGCCTCGGCAGAAAAGTGGCGTGCCGTCGGCCGGATCCTTGCAGATATCGAGCTGCCTCCCGTCGTATCACCAGTCGCTCCTCCGGAGGAAGCAGAGACGAACTGACACAGGTGGCATCCGGTCATCCGACCGCGGGTACCACCCACCCCTGTTTTCCGCCCTTCCGCAGGGGGAACGCTAACCGAGGGCGAACCCGGAACCGGTGAGCGTCCATAAAGGCGCGACGACGGCAGCCACGACAAGCACGATCAAAAGGACTCGTAATGCTTTATCGCGGCGTCTGGGTTGAAGTACCGCGCCGGTGACCAACAGCGCCACAAACAGGGTAACGAGGAAGGCGCTGCCAAGAAGTGCCGGACCCGAGCGTGCATCAGGAGCGCAGCTTGGCGGCGCGGGGTAAATTGCGGGGCAGATGGTGGGTAGCGATTGGGCTACCCAGATCAACAAAGTAGAGACGACGGCGATCACGGCAGCCGGCACCGTCCAGCGCCATAAAGCTCGCGCTTTAGCCTGTTCATCCGGTTTGGTTGTCATGGGCTCAGACGCTGGCCTGTAGTTCGTGAAAGCTGGATAAAGTTCTGCCCGTAAGCCGGACGGCGACCGGGACACCCGAACAGTCGTTCCGCAAGGGGAACGTCTTGCGAGACACAGTGGGATCAGGCAGCAGCCTGTCTCTCCAGGATGCGCATGACGGTTGGTCCGGGATCAGTCGGCCCACGACCGAGGAGATCGCCGAGGTCGGTAGTCGTGCGCGAAAGAAAACCATGTGCCGCACTCGAATAGATTGAAAGCAGCATCGCTGGCTGAAAGGGCAGCAACCCGCTTTGTTCGAGAGCAGCGCGGTGGCTGCCGAGAGAAGCTGGGCGATAGAGCAAGCCAGCCCCCTCGGCGACTTGGCCGGCAGTGATCGCGTGCGACCCGACCAGGTCGTACACACGATTGATATGGCGGTGGGGTGCGACTGCCACGATGGCTGCTGCCTCGGCCAAATCTGCGCGAGTGACCACAGCCACAGAACCCGTTCCAAACGGCGCGGTAATGACGCCGTCACTTGGCGCGAGCAACGACCCAAAAAGCTCGGCATAGAGGCCATTGCGCAAAATAGTCCACCGCAAAGTACTTCCCTGTATTCGCTGCTCGGTCCAGCGATGCGCGAGGGCGAAGCCCAGGTGGTCCCCGTCTGTGGCGACGCTGGTGTAAACCAGGTGCTGCACTCCGTCGCGTTCCGCAGCCGCGACGACGCTTTCATGCCGAGCAATCACCACATCATCTTCGGCATATCCAGCGGAGACCATGACTACCGTGGCGAAACCGGTGAAGTCCAAAGAACCGGGTTCGTCGAAGTCAACGCGTCGTTGCTCGCTGCCCTCGACTGGTCGTCGTGTGCCCGCGACAGCAGGCTGGTTCCCGCCGGCCAGTCGTTCGACGATGGCACGGCCTAACTGGCCGGATGCTCCGGTAACCAAAATCATGTGTCAGTCCCCTCGGTGGTTCTGAACAGTAACTAGACTCATTTTCGGTAACTCACCGGCAGTCCACAAGGAGGCACTTTCATGTCAGACAGGCACATTCAGGTAACCGCATCCCTCGATCCCTGCGGTCTGGACGAGCACCCGGACTGCGGGATCCGCGACGTACTGACCCGGGTGGGCGACAAATGGTCCGTCCTCGTCATTGTCGAACTCGCCTCAGGCATCCGCCGCTTCCGCGAATTACAACGAGGCATCGACGGAATCTCACAACGGATGCTGACCCTGACCGTGCGCCGGCTGGAACGCGACGGCCTCGTCACCCGAACCGTGTACCCCACAGTCCCCGCCCAAGTCACGTACGAGCTGACAGCTCTGGGAAGCAGCCTGACCCACCTCGTCAAACAACTCGCCGAATGGTCACTCGACCACCGCGAAACCATTGGACGTTCCCGAGCCCACTACGACGCCCAACACCCCGACAACGAAATCCACTAAACACGAGCCGCCCGAAAGCCGAACGCTGAGTGGGACCGGCGGCACGACTTCCCGCATTGCCCGCAGCAGGGTGTGCGATGGGTGATGAGCTGCGGTAGCTTGCAGACATCTGTGAAGATCGGGCGTTCGGGTTGGTGTTCAGCAGTGCAACGATTCGCCGCCTGCCGGGAATGTAGTAGGTAATGACTCGCCCGGAAAGGAAAGACGATGAATGGTACCGAACTCGATGACCTGTTCTCGGCCTCGATTGCACCGCTACCAGCCTCCCTTACACGGGAGGCGATTTCACTTGCAGTGGAGACGAAGCCGCCCCGTCTTCGTCGCGGACGGATGCCGCGCCGTCGCTGGATGATTCCAGTGATCGTTGTCGGTTCGCTGACCGCTGGCATGACCGTCTCCACGTACCAGTTGTCCGTCTGGCCATGGGTGACGATGCCCGAAGGGAACACCCGAACGATCCCTATCCCAGTTGACTTTACGACGGAAAGCGGCCACTTCGAGAGCTGCCGTGCCTACGTTGAATTACGCAACTGGAGCGACTCGAACCTCGCCACGCTGAACGACGCAGTCAGAACAACCGACTGGACCGGATTCGGTCAGCAACTCTACGACGAGAGCGCCACCGTCGACGACGATCCCGACGGGGAAAGACGCGTGGGCCAAGCGTTGACGCCGGCACTCTTCGAGTTCACGAAAGCAGCTATCCCCGGCGTCGTGGTGTTCAACGAACCGGGAAAGGGCGTCGGCATCGATGCGGTCGGCATGTCGTGCCGGTTGGATAACCCGTGAGCGCTCGTACGGAGGACAAACGCTCCCGGATAAGCCGGGCCGTCCCCGAGCACGCGCCGGCGCTTCTGGCGTATTTCGCACGGCGAATCGACCCCCCTTACGATGCCGCGGATCTGCTCGCTGAGACCTTACTGATTCTATGGAAACGCGCGAATGGGCTCCCCACCGACGATGACGAGATTCGCCCTTGGATGTTCGGTATCGCCCGTCACGTCCTTCTTCATCATCAGCGCAGCACCGCCAGGCGTAAGGCACTTGCCGACCGACTCCGAAGCCAAATGTCGTTAGTGGAGAGACCAGGCTTCTCCGACTCCTCGACGTTCGACGATCTCCATGATGCGATACGAAAGCTTGACCAGACGGATCGAGACATCATCGGCCTGCACCACTGGGACGGACTATCACTTGTAGAGGTAAGTCGAGTACTTCGAATGAACGAGGGGACCGTGCGAAGCCGCTATCACCGGGCCCGTGAACGACTTCGACACGAACTTGCCGCGACGACAACGATTGTGACGCTCGCCAATCCCTGATTCATGAGCAGCCTCTCAACAGCGACGCTCAGCGGGACCAAATCGCATGAAGCCAATCATGTCGACGTCTGCGCTGAGATGCCCGTAAGCCGAACCCCCTGCGGGACGACAACAAGTAACGTAGTGCGTTGACTTCAGCTGTAGTCGGCGCTGACTGTGTGGGCCATGCCGTCGAGCCGGATCGTGTTGCCGTGCGGGACGATCCACTGCGGTCTGGTGTGTCCGAATGGCACTCCGACACAGATCACGGCTTCTGAGTTATATCGAGCGACTTGCTCGATGATGGTGTCGCGCTGAACTGCGCGCAGTCGCGCGCGCTCGATCGCTAACGGGACGGCTGAATTAAGTTCGCTGACGGGTGGCCGGGCGACGAGAACACCGGCGACGGTGGCCCTGCCCCCGTTGAGTGGACACCTCACAAGAGAGAATGTTCACATGGGAAAGACACGCCGGGAGTTCACTCCTGAGTACAAAGACGAGGCCGTGAAGCTGGTGATCNCGTGATCACCTACCGAGTGTTTTATTGGGATCGATGACTGTATGAGGCCTCCGTGACCCGGGTGAGTCTGGTTCACGATAATCGTGGTGTCGCGGGTTCAATTCCCGCTCCCGCTACACGGTATTCACTAAAATCGCCCCGGACTTCTGCGGAAGTCCGGGGTGTTTCTGACTGGGGGTGGTCGGTCAGTCTTCCCGGTTCCGGCGCCCTGCAGCATGACATGGGCGAGCGGATGTTCACCAGCCGCATTCCTATCGACAGCGCCGGTGTGCACGTGACTGACCGGCACGTGTTCGCCCCACGCCCGATGATCGGGTGCATCGGAACGGCGCCCGCTGAGGGAATGAACTCCACGATCATTCCCTCCTCTGCTCAGGGTGGAAACATGGACGTCACCGACTGCGGCCCCGGTTCGATCGTCTACCTGCACGTCATGGTCGAGGGTGTCTACCTGTCGATCGGCGACATTCACGCGTTCATGGCGGAGGGAGGATCTTCATTCATCGCGATTGAGGCTGAGGGCATCGCGGTTGTGAGTGTCGAACTGCGAAAGGGCATGAACCTGCGGGCGCCGCGGGTTCAAACCCTCATCGAGTGGGTGTTCGTCGGTCTCGGTGACCCCGTGCAAGAGCGCATCACGCGCGGCTACGAGGACGTGTTTTACTTTCTCGTGAGCGACCACGGGTGGGATGACGGCGACGCCGTCGCGGTCATGAGCGCCGTCGGGCACTCCCGGCTCGGCGGACCGACCGGCTCCGGCACAGTAGTGCATTACTCATTTGCCGCCCGGCGGTGGATACTGGGCGGCACGAGGCTCGCAGCGGCCGCATCGGCAAGTGAGGAGCCACCGAGGTGTTATCGATTCAAAAAGTGGAGCAGGGTTCGACGTTGCGGGACCGTATCGCGCAGTCGCTCGCGGCCGCGATCAACACCGGTGAACTCGCTCCCGGAACCCTGGTGACCGTGCCGACCCTGGCCATCCGCTTCGAGGTGTCGGCCACCCCAGTTCGGGAGGCAATGCTGGATCTGGAACAACGAGGATTCGTGACCTCGGTGCGCAACAAGGGTTTTCGGGTGACGCAGATGAGCGACAAAGACCTGCGCGACGTCATCGAGTTGCGCCAGCTGCTCGAGGCTCCCACGATGGGCGCCCTCGCAGGAACACTCGATGCTGAGACGCTCACGCGCTGGCGCGGCGTGGCTGAACAGATCTCTGAGTATGCGCGGCAGAAGGACCTGGCCGGATTTCTCGCCGCTGATCGGCAGTTTCATCTCGGGTTGTTGGCCTTGCACGGCAGCGCCCGGTTGGTCGAAATGGTCAGCGAACTGCGCGCGCAAACTCGAATGGTGAGCATCGCCGCGATGATGCAGAGCGACGAGTTGTGGGGCACGGCGCGCGAGCACCACGTCATGCTCGATCTGCTGGCAAGCGGAGAATCCGAGGCGCTGCGTGAGCTCACAGTCAGCCACCTCGGCACCGTGGCCGGGTGGAGCTCGGAACCTGACGGGCCGCACTGAGGCCGGAGTGTGGACGCCGGTGCAACGATCCGCGTGTGTAATATGTCATACAGCACTGGGGTGTTTGGGTGCTTGTTCCAAGCCGTCTTGCGATCAAGGCGTGTAGAACACTTGCTCGGCGCTCTCACAGGAGAGGCACACATGAGAATCTCAAAGAAGAGCACATTGCTGCTCGGCGTCGCCACAGCGATGCTTCTTGCGACATCGGGTTGCAGCGGCGGATTGCTCGCCGCCGACGAAGCCGGCAGCGAAGAGACCGGCACGGTCAAGCTGGCCATGGTCGTTCCCATCTCGGGCAGCAGCGCCCCGACCGGCGAATACATGGCCAATGCGGCGCAGCTCGCCGTGGACGAAATCAACGAGGCAGGCGGCGTCCTGGACGGTCGCCAACTCGAGCTGCTCGTCGAAGACGAAGCCTGCGACGCCCAGCAGGGCGTGGCGAGCGCCAACAAGGCCGTCTCGGCCGGCGCCGTCGTTTCGGTCGGCGGCTACTGCTCCGGCGCAACACTGCCGCAGCTGCCGATTTTCGAAGAGGCCAACGTGCCCATGATCATTCCGGCGGCCAACTCGCAGGACCTCGTCAACCAGGGCCTCAAAAACGTTTTCCTTGTCAACGGCACGGGCAATCAGCAGTCCACTGCCGCTCTCGAGTACATGTTGAAGACCGGCGTCGCCTCCGTCGCCCTCGTCGACGACAACGACAGCTACTCGGCGGACATCACCGCGGAGACCGCCCGCCTGATCGAGGAAGACGGCACAGTGACGCTCGCCCTGGGCACCTCGGTCACTCCCGGTGAGAGCGACTATTCCGCCGCCGTGCGCGACATCATGAATGCCGCCCCGGACCTCGTCTACTGGACCGGCTACTACCAGGAGGGCGGTCTCATTATCAACCAGCTGCGCAATTCTGGCTTCGAAGGCGACATAATGGTGGCCGACGGCAGCGTCGACGGCTCCATCTCGGAAATCGCTGGGGCCGGTGCCGAAGGCGTACTCGCCACAATGACCCAGACCCCCGACACCCTCGAGGGTGGCGGCGATTGGATCGCCAGCTACGAAGAGGCTTTCGGCAGCGCTCCCGGACCGTTCTCGCTGCAGTCCTATGACGCGGTTCGCGTTGCGGCGCATGCCATCGACGAGGCTGGCTCGACCGACGGCGACGCGATCATCGCGGCGCTCGAGGCCATCGACGGGTTTGAGATGTTCTCCGGCCCGCTCACCTTCACGGCCGATCACACCCTGTCGAACGGTGGATTCATCATCCTGTCCATTCAGGATGGCGCCTTCGCCCTCGAGGATGACCTGTCCTGATCCTGTAGTTCTGATCATTGGGTCCGGACTCTGGTCTTGAACGCAAGATCCTGACCCCTGAAGCGGATGCCGCGGCCCACGCCGCGACATCCGCTCCACTGCTTACAGAAAACGGACCAACATGATGCAAATTATCTGGGACGGGTTGTTTGTCGGCTCGTTCTACGCCTTGATCGCGCTGGGCTACAGCATGGTCTACGGCATCATTAAACTTCTCAACTTCGCCCACGGTGACATCTATATGCTCGGTGCCTTCATCGGCTTCGTCATGCTGGCCTCCGTCGGAGGCCTTCCCGGGGCGCTGAGCATCGGTGCCCTCCTCGTCGTGCTGCTGCTGAGCATGCTGCTCACCGGCGGTGCCGGCGTTCTGATCGAACGGTTCGCCTACCGCCCCCTGCGCAATGCCCCACGATTAGCCGTGCTGATCACGGCCGTCGGCGTTTCGTTCACCCTGCAGTACGGCGTGAGCGCCATCGCCGGGCCGAACCCGCGCAGCTACCCGGTGCGCCTCGAAGGCGACGTGTTCGACGTGCTCGGCGCTCGCGTCTCGCTGCCCCAGGTGCTGCTCATGGCCATCGCCGCGATCTTGATGATCGCGCTCAATACCTATATTCAGAAAACATCGACTGGTCGCGCCATGCGCTCGATCTCGCTCGATATGAAGGGTTCCCTGTTGATGGGAATCAACGTCAACTCGGTCATCACCCGTACGTTCTTTATCGGGTCGGCCCTGGCCGGGGCCGCTGGAGTCATGGCCGGTGCCTACTACGGAAAAATCGACTTCATGATGGGGTTCCTGATCGGCCTCAAGGCGTTCACCGCGGCCGTGATTGGCGGCATCGGCAATATTCAGGGGGCCATGCTCGGCGGCCTGGTATTGGGCCTGATCGAAGCCTTCGGCGCCTCGGTGTTCGGCGGCGAGTGGCGTGACGTTTTCGCCTTCGTGGTGCTGATCCTCTTCCTCACTTTGCGTCCGACCGGAATTCTCGGCGAACGGGTTACGGAGCGTGTCTAGCATGAGTGGAACAACTTTTAAGAGCCAGGCCCCCCGTCGCACCGGCCCTGTCGCCGCCTGGGTGTCCGGACTGTTCGAGAGCAAGTACCTGGGCTGGATCGCCCTGGCCGCTGCCCTGCTCGCCCCGCTGCTCACCGCATCGCCGTACTCGCTCAATGTGATGACGACGGCGGCGATCTTCGTGATGCTCGCAGCTGGCCTCAATATCGTCGTCGGCTACTGCGGCCTGCTCGACCTCGGCTATATCGCGTTCATGGCCGTCGGCGCCTACACGGCCGGCATCTTTGCCAAGGCCTTCGAACTGCCCCTGATCTTCACCATCCCAGCGGTGTTGGTCATGACCATTCTGGCCGGACTCATCATCGGAGCGCCGACACTGCGTCTGCGCAGCGACTACCTGGCCATTGTCACGCTCGGCTTTGGCGAAATCACCCGCATCACGGCCAACAATCTCACCATCACGGGCGGGCCATCCGGTATCTTCGGCATTCCCAAGCTGCTGGCCTTCGGTGATTTCAGCCTGCACAGTCCCGCCGTGTTCTACTACGTGACCATCCTGATTGTGGCGTTCTTCGTGCTGGCCTCGGCCCGGCTGGGCAAGTCCCGGCTTGGACGGGCCTGGCGGTTCGTGCGCGAAGACGAGGATGCCGCCGAAGCGATGGGCATTCACACCTACAAGGTGAAGCTCATGGCGTACATTTTCGGGGCCATCTGGGGCGGCTTCGCGGGCGTGCTGTTCGCCTCGCACCTCTCGGCGATCTCCCCGAAGAGCTTCGTTTTTTTGCAGTCGGCCCTCGTGCTGATGGCCGTCGTGCTGGGCGGCATGGGCAACATGCGCGGGGTCGTTGTCGGCGCCCTCGTCATCACCCTGTTGCCCGAACTGCTGCGCGACCTCTCGGAATACCGCTATCTGGCCTTTGGTCTGCTGCTCGTGGTCGCGATGGTGTTTCGACCCAAGGGCCTATGGCCGGCTCGCGGCCATGAAGAGGAACGCGGGAACAAGAACGAGCCGCCACAAACCGCGGTCGACGCCGCGGTCGCGAGAGGGGAAAGCCGATGAGCGTCGTACTCGGGGTCAACGACCTGCAGATCGCCTTCGGCGGCGTCAAGGCCGTCGACGGCCTCACCTTCGACGTGCACGAGAAGGAGATCATCGCGGTGATCGGTCCGAACGGGGCCGGCAAGACCAGCGCGTTCAACTGCATCACCGGCTTCTACAAGCCGACCGGCGGTTCCGTCGTGATGGACGGCACCGACATCACCGGAAAACGACCGGCCGACATCGCCGCGGTCGGTGTCGCGCGCACGTTCCAGAACCTGCGCCTGTTCAACGACTTGACCGTACTCGACAATGTGCGCGCCGGCATGCACCTGAACAGAGGCCAGAGCTGGGCGGATGCTATTTTCCACACTCCCCGGTTCAAACGCAGCGAGGCCGCCTACACGGAAGAAGCGCACTACTGGCTCGACTTCGTGAACTTCGAGGGCCCGCGCGGGGTGCCGATCGGCAACCTCTCCTATGGGCAACAGAAACAGGTCGAGATTTCCCGGGCCCTGGCCCGAAAATCCAAGCTGCTACTGCTCGACGAGCCGGCCGCCGGCCTCAACTACACGGAGAAGCAGAAGCTGCTCGAACTGTGCCGCCGCATCCGCGATCTCGGTACCTCGATCGTGCTGATCGAGCACGACATGGGACTGGTTATGGAGCTGTCGGAACGCATCGTGGTGATGAACTTTGGGCGCGAGATCGCCGAGGGAACACCGGCCGAGGTCAAAGCGAACCCCGCCGTGATCGAGGCCTACCTCGGCAAGGACGAGGAGGTGCAGATCGATGGCAATGCTTGAATTCGACACCGTCGAGGTCTATTACGGCAAGGTACAGGCGTTGCGCGGGCTGAGTCTGCACGTTGACGAGGGCGAGATCGTGGCCCTGCTTGGCAACAACGGCGCCGGCAAAACGACGACGCTCTCGACCGCGTCGGCTCTGGTGAAAGCCAGCTCGGGGCACCTGACCTTCAACGGCAGCGACATCAGCCGGGCCAATCCCTGGGATGTCGTGTCTGCCGGGCTCATCCACGTGCCCGAAGGGCGGCGCATCTTCAGCACACTCTCGGTGCTGGAGAACCTGCAGCTGGGCGGCTACCTGGTCAAGGACCGGAGCCTCGTCGCCGCGCGGATTGAGCACGTGTTCGAGCTGCTCCCGCTGCTGTTCGAACGCAGAACGCAGCAGGGTGGCACGCTCTCCGGCGGAGAGCAGCAGATGCTTGCCATCGGTCGCGGGCTCATTGCCGGCCCGAAGATGCTCATGCTGGACGAGCCCTCAATGGGTCTCGCGCCGCTGATCGTCAACCAGGTGATGGACGTCATCAAGGAGATTCGCGCCCAGGGCACGACCGTGCTCCTGGTCGAGCAGAACGCGCGCGCCGCGCTGCGGGTCACCGACCGCGCCTATGTCATCGAAAGCGGAGTCACCACGGTCGAGGGTCAGGCCGCCGACCTGCTTAACGATCCCCGCATCATCGACGCGTACCTCGGCGCGTAGTGACGGTGGGCTCGATCTGAGCACGACGAGCCAATGCGGCAAGGACGCGGATGCCGCGTGCGGTATCCGCGTCTGAGCCTCATTCGGGGGTACGATCGGGGCAATCGGGAATTACCCGCGCATGAAGGGAAAGGTCGGATCATGAATCCGCTTCTAATTATTGTGGCCATCGTTGCGGTCGTGCTGCTCATTACCGGTGGCTTGGTGCAGTCTCTGCAGTTTCTCCTCTGGGTCGGTATCGTGCTCGCGATCCTGGCGGTGATCATGTTCCTGATGCGGTCGATGTCGGGGCGCAAGGGTGCCTGACCAGCAGGATGGACGACAGCCGGCAGCAGGATACTGACTCCTTCTGTCGGCTGTTTTTGTGTGACGCCCCGGGGATTCAGACCAGTGGGGCCAGAAAGGTCAGGGTCGAGCCGTCGCCCTCGATGATCGGTCCGAGCGCGCGGTTGAACTCGGCGCCATAGGCGGCGGCGCGGTGGGCGTGGAACGCGGCGAGGTCGCGGTATTCCTCATAGACGAAGAACGCCGCCGGATTGGTTTCCAGCTGGTGCGGGTCGAAGCGGACGCAACCGGCTTCCCGGCGCACGTGCGCGGTGAGCTCGCGCAGCAAATGAGCGACTTCCGCTTCATGACCGGGCAGGGCTGTGAACTCGGCGTAGAGGGCGATCACGGCACCGCTCATGCCGCGCTCGCTTCGGTTACTGTCGTCGCGGCATCCGTTGTGAGAATCATGGGTGTAACTTTCCAGGGGGTTAGCGGTGTGAGCGGCCCGGACCTGCCTCGGCCGCCACTCAATCAATCAGGGCAGAACTTTTACTATAGAGTCAAGGCACGCAAAATCACGGTGGATTGCCCCTGACAATCGGTGCGACCACCTCCCTGCGCGCTCGCCGTCTGCGGCGTGCGACAAGATTGGACCTCGTGCCTGGACTGAACGCTCCCACCCGTGTCGTCGTCGTTGGCGACGCGCTGATCGACGTGCTGCGTGATTCGGAGGCGAGCCGCGAGTTTGCCGGGGGCGCCGCGCTCAATGTGGCGGTCGGGCTGGCCGTGCTCGGCGTGCCCACGACTCTGATCGCGATGGTCGGTGAGGATGCCGATGGCGCCGTGATCCGGGCGTTTTTGGAACAGCATGGGGTGCAACTGATCGCAACACCTGGCCCGCTCGGATCGTCCCGGGCGGTTTCGGACCGCACCGACGGCGAACCTCGTTACTTCTTCAACGACGCCGCGAAAGCGCGCCGCATCGAGTTCAGGGCTGCCGAGCGGGCCGCGCTCGACGCCGCCGAACTGGTCGTCGTGAGCTGTTTTCCGTTCGACGATACCGATCAGACCGAGGCGTTCGCGGCCTGTGTGAGCGACCCGGAGCAGCGCCTCGTGATCGACCCCAATCCCCGCGCCGGCATGCTGCGCGACGGGCCGCGGTTTGTACGCAACTTCGAGGCACTCGCTGCTCGCAGCCTGCTCGTGAAGGTGGGCGACGAAGACGCCGACCTGCTCTACGACAGCAGCCTCAAGGAGCTGCGGACCCGCCTGGTTGACGCCGGGGCGGGTACCGTGCTCGCGACGGCCGGGCGCCTCGGCGCGTCGGTGGGCGTCGGCCAACATGAGCTGGTCAGTGTGCCGATCGCTGAGCTTGACGGCCCGATCGTCGACACGATGGGTGCCGGGGACGCGACGCTCGCGGCATCCGTCTGCACCATCGTTCACAGCGGTGTGCCACAGGATGCCGCCGGCTGGCAGGCGCTGCTGACCGACGCCATGCTCACCGCCGCGGCGACCTGCCGGCAGGAGGGCGCCCTGCTCCGACGCCCGTGACCTCCGGCAGAGCGGATGCTGCGACGGGCTGCTCGTCGGGCGCCGAGCCGCGCTTACGCCTCGGTGCTTGTTTCAGGCGCGCTCGTCTCAGGCGCGCTCGTTTCGGTGCTCGTCTCAGGAACCGGATCAGTGAACTTCAGCCGGGTGCGAATCGCGTCGCGGGCCTGCTGGGCCGCGCGGCGCACCTCCTTGTCGGGGTCGCGCAGGCGCACCTCGATCGTGGCAATGTTGGCGGTGGTGCCCTGGTCGGCGAGGGCGTGCAGGGCGGCGGCGCGCACGCGGGGGTGCTCGTCGGTCGTGAGACGCACGAGCTTGGGCACGACCTGCAGTCCGCGCAGCAGCACGACTTTGGCGCACATTTCGCGCACCCGCCAGGCCTGGTTGTTGAGTCCGACGACGATGTACGGCGCCGCCTGCTCGCCCCAGACGTGCAGCAGAGCGCGGGCGCCCCACAGCTCGGGCCAGTACAGGGCCGGAGCACCTTCAAGGATGCCGAGGGCGTGGCGCCCGCCGGCGTAGAGCAGAAAGTCTTTTCCGGCGTTCTTGGCGCGCAGCAGGGCCACGGAGTTGTCGATGACGACGCTCTCGCCGTAATGCGCGACGGCGGCGCGAATGCGTTCCTCGGTCGGACTGTCGATCGGAAGGTCGGGGTGCGGAGTCAATTTGTTTTGCATAGCCCTCTAACGCTACCTCCCCGGCGCGCCCTGAGCCATCGAAACCGCTCCCTGACGGCGATCTACCGGCGAATCGTGCGGAACCGGCGTCGGTGGTGGGCGGTCCTCGTCGACAAGCACAGGATTCCGCGGGCGGACTTCTGTCGGCTCGCGGCGTTGTGCGCTACGACGCCGGTTCGGGGCAAAGGTCGAGCTCGAAGCCGGAAGCGTGCTCGTAGATGCCGTAGTTGCCGATCTCGGTGAAGCCGAGGCTGCGGTAGAGGGCGAGCGCTTCGGGCTGGGCGTAGCCGGTTTCCAGGCGCATCCGCTCATAGCCGAGACCGCGCGCCAGGATCGCGAGTTCGCGCAGAATTGTTTTCGCGTGGCCCTGGCGGCGAAAGGAGGGGTTGGTCCACATGCGCTTGACCTCGGCGGTCGTGGCGTTGAACCGGTGCAGGCCGCCGCCGGCGACGGTCGTGTCGCCGTCGACCAGCACAAGGAAGCCGCCGAAGGGGGGATCAAACTCGGTGCCGTCGACGTCGTGCACGGAATCGCCCGTGCCGTATCGGGTTTCATATTCACGGTGCAGGTCAAGCAGAAGGGGGGCAACCTCGGGATCACCGAGGCGCACGGATACGCATTTCACGGTTATAAGTGTGCGCCCTGGCGAGGCGTGCTCGTGACCGGCCGCGGGAGTGTACTTAGTAGACTCAACGGGTGTCAGTGAACCCAGAGTTGCAGGGGCGGGTCTTTCCGCCGGTCGCACCGTATCTTGTCGGCCGCGAAAAGGTGCGCGAATTCTCCCGCGCCGTGTTCGCGACCAACCCGATCAACCACGATCCCGAAGCGGCCCGCGCGGCCGGCCACGCCGACGTCGTCGCCCCGCCCACGTTCGCTGTGGTCCTGCAGGAGGCCACCCTGGCCCAGCTTTTGGCCGAACCGGATGGCGGCATCGACTTCACCCGGGTCGTGCACGGCGATCAGCGCTTCAGCTACACCCGACCGATCGTGGCCGGCGATGAGCTCACGGCGACCCTCGCGGTCACGAGCATCAAGTCGCTGGGCGGTCATTCGATGGTGACGGCCGAGTCCACCATCGTCGATGCGACCGGCGACCACGTTGTGACCGCCACCTCCACCCTCGTCGTCAGGGGAGACGAATGATCCCCGCCTCATCTATCAGGTCAGTGGCCGACCTCGAGGTCGGCAGCGTCGTCGCCGAGGCGAGTTTCTCGCTGACGCGCGATTCACTCGTGCATTACGCCGGGGCATCCGGCGATTTCAACCCCATTCATTACCGCGACGATGTGGCGCAATCGGTGGGTCTGGCGGGCGTGCTCGCCCACGGCATGCTCACCATGGGTCTGGCCGTGCAGCCCGTCGTCGACTGGGCTGGCGACCCGGCCCGCGTCGTCGATTATCAGGTGCGATTCACCCGTCCGGTCTTCGTTGACGCCACCGTCGGCGCCGTCGTGATGGTGGTCGCCAAGGTCGGCGCGCTCGATGTCGAGGCGAGTGTGGCCCGTATCGACCTGACCGTGACCTTTAACGGCGCGACCGTTCTCGGCAAGGCGCAGGCGCGCGTCAACCTGGCCTGAACCCATGATTGAACCCGTTGCCCTGAGCACGCTCACCACATTTCGTGTCGGCGGCCCGCCCGCAGCACGGGTGGCACCGGTCACCGAGCAGGACCTCATCAACGAAACCCTCGTTGTTTGGGGCATGGACGAAAACTGGCTGCTGCTCGGTGGCGGATCCAACACCGTCGTCGCCGACGACGGCTTCGACGGCATCGTCATTCACGTGGTGACCCGTGGCATCCAGGTGCTCGATGATTCCAGCGAAGCGGATGCCACTGGCGCCGGTCCCGCAGACCGCGTGCGGCTGCGCGTGCAGGCCGGCGAGCCCTGGGACGAGCTGGTCGCCTATGCCGTCCAGCACGGCTGGGCCGGTATTGAGGCGCTCTCCGGCATTCCTGGATCGTGTGGTGCCGCGCCGGTGCAGAACATCGGTGCCTACGGGCAGGAAATCTCGGACAGCCTCGTCGCGATTGACTTTCTCTCCTATGAAACCGGCGAGGTCGAACGCCTCGAACGGGCCGAGCTCGGCCTCGGCTACCGCACCTCGGTGCTCAAACAGGGCTTGCGCGGAGTCGTCCTGGCGATCGAACTGGAGTTGCACGATACCGCCGCCGAGGCATCCGTTTTGGGCAGTACGCTCGGTCAGCCGCTGAAATATGCCCAACTCGCCGGTGCGCTCGGGGTGCAGCTCGGCGATCGCGTGCCGCTGCAGACCGTGCGCGACACGGTGCTGGCCCTGCGGGCCGGCAAGGGTATGGTGCTCGACCCGAGCGACCCCGACACGTACAGCGCCGGATCCTTTTTCACTAACCCGATCGTGACCGAGGCGATTGCGCGTTCCCTGCCGGCATCGGCGCCCCAGTGGCCGATGACGACGGAGCTGCCGGATCGAGTTATTCCCATTGAGGAATATATGGGTGTCGGGCCGATTCCCGGCGCGGAACCGGTACGCCTGGTCAAGCTCAGTGCTGCCTGGCTGATCGAGCAGTCCGGCGTTTCCCGCGGGTTCCGGCTGCCCGGGTCGAAGGCGGCCGTGTCGAGCAAACACACCCTCGCCTTGACGAACACGGGCGGCGCGACCGCCGAAGAGGTGGCCCAACTGGCCCGCTACGTGCTCGGCCGGGTGCAGGCCGAATTCGGCGTGAATCTGCAGCCTGAACCGGTTCTGGTCGGCCTGACGCTCTAGCTTCGAGTCGACCAGGGGCGGCCGCCCCTTCTTCCACCGAGCCGTGAGTTTGAGCCCATTCTGCGCGAAAAACGGGCTCAAACTCACGGCTGGGTGACGTGAACTCACGGCTCGGTGAGGTGAGGGCGCCTTACGCGGCCGGTCAGTCGGCGCGACGCGCTGCGGCCGCGATGCCGGCCACGACGAGGCCCAGCCCGACCGCGATCACGCCGCCGAGGAGCCACAGCGTGGGATCCGGCGGCACCGGAAGCAGGGTGAACACGACCATGTAAGTCGCGAACGCCAGCAGCAGAATGCCCCAGAGGATCGTGCCGAAGCGGGGGCGCAAGCGGGGAGCGGATGGTGTCTCCTCGCCAGCCGGCGCGGCCTGGTTCGGGCTGAAGAAGCTCGGCGTCGGGTCGGACTCCGGTGCGGGGCTGGCCGCGGCGGCGATCGGCGCGGTCGGGTTTGCTTCGGTGGCGGGCGCGTCGGCTGCCGGCGAATTTGCGGCGAAGACCTCGGTCGGTGCGTCAGAGTGGTCGGATCCGGAGTTCGCGGGAGAAAGTGGAGTGGTCATTGTGAGGTCCTAGTTGTTGGAGGAATCGAGCGTGACGACGCCGGCGATGGTCCAGATGCGCAGCAGCGGGCCGTCGCTGCGGCTGCTCGCGTTGAAGGTGCGCTGATCGGAGGCGAATACTCCGGTGCGCTCGCCGTTCTCCGCGTTCACCGCCCGACCCGAGTACTCCACGCCGCCGACCAGTGCGTGCGTTTCGACGCGCACCGGGGCATCCGTGGGGAGTTGAATATTGGTGACGCCGGCCACGAGCCAAACGTCGAAGATGCGATCCTCGTCGTCGAGCCCCGGGTTGTCGAAATCACTCAGGTCGAGCGTGGACTCCCCTGCAACCATGACGTAGCTCGTCGACGGGTCAACGGCGGCGTCATTGGCGATGAGCGGCCAGACGGTGTCGCCGATGGCGGCGAATTGGGTGCCCTGCGGAAACACGCCGAGCACGACCAAGGTGGCCGCGGCCAGAAAGGCGAACCCGCCCATGGCGCCGTCGGTGCGACCGCGGATTCCGGCGGTCACGATGCCGAGCGCGAGCACTCCGAGGGTGAAGGCAACGCCGAGCAAAATTGCATCCTGCGACCAGACGCCGGTCGAGTACACACCGGCGGCAACCGCGCCCGTGGCCAGGGCCAGGCCCAGCACGATGGCGCTGTAGCCGGCGCCGGGACGGCGGGCACGCACCCGGGCACGGTGTGCAGCCTGGCGGGCGCGGTTCTGTTCCTGCCAGTCCCGATTCTGCTGCGAGCGGATGTTTCGGGCCGAGTCCGATGCGTACGGGTTGGCCGGCGGATAGGTTGCACCGACCGGGGCTGCGCCGGTGACGAACGGGTTCTGGGTCGAAGTCGGCGTGGCCGCGAAGGCGACGGTCGGGGCGGTTGCCGTTGCGGTGCTCGGGGCGCTGCTCTGGTCGGTTTCGGTGGACGTGCTGGTCGCTGTCGGCGGCGGGGCCGGGGCATCCGTTTGCGCGCTGTAGCCGGTGCCGGACGGCGGTTTCGGATCGTAGACACTGCCCGGGCCGAACGGGCCGGCCGGGGGAGCGAACGGGCCGAACCCGGGGCCAGTACTGCCGGGTTTCCTGGCGCGGCGCACCAGATACACGATCAGCCAGACGATGCCGGTCAGAACGGCCAGGCCCCAGCCGAAGGAGAAGATGCCGTTGAGCCAGTCGGGGACGGCCCAGAATCCGGTCGGGCCGTTCCACCACAAGCCGCGGAACAGCGGCACGACCGTGACCAGGAGCAGCGCTCCGATGGCGATCATGGCGGGCTGGAAGCGGCCGCGGAGGGCCTCTTCGGCGTAGATGCGGCCGGCGCCGCGCGGCATGAGCGCCCAGCCCACTGCGTAGGCGAAAACGACGGGGCCGCCGAGGATGGCGATCACGACGGCGATGCCGCGCACAATCAGTGGGTCGAGCCCGGTGCGGGCGGCGATGCCACCGCAGACGCCGGCGATCCAGCGGTCGCCGTCACGGTTGAGTCCACTTCCGCGAATCCAGTCGAAGAATCGGGTGATTTGGTCGGGGTGAGGTGTTTGGGCCCTCGGTGCGTCGGTCATGATTCGAGTCTGGCAGCGCGCCCAAACCGCGGCCATGGGGGATGACCCTGATTGAACCCTGATTGATTCTGCGCGGGTTCCGTCGTGTCGGTGGGGCGTGCTTGGATAAACACGTGAGAACAGAACGGATGACTCGGCCCCGGCTGCGCCTCGTGGGCGGCGTGTGCGCGGGGTTCGCCGAGCACACAGGTTTTCCGGTGGTCACCGTTCGTTTGCTGACCGTGCTGCTGAGCCTCTGCGGCGGTTTCGGCGTGCTGCTCTATGCGTGGCTCTGGGGCACGGTTCCGTCGGGCGGGGTGGCCGCCGACCCGCTGCCCAAGTCGAGCCTAGCCCGCTCAAGTCGCGTCTCGTCGACGTCACCCCGCGGCCTGGCGCCCCTGGCCAGCTCCGCCGCGGTTCCCGGTGTCGTGTCGCCCTATGTTGTGTCGCCCTATGCTATTTCACCCGGTGCCGTGTCACCCGGCGGCTCCCGGTTCGCCAGTCCCGTTGCGCCCGCCGTTAAAACGGATGCCGACTCCGCGCGCGCCGCGCCCGTCACCGAAATCCTGCTCGGGCTCGCCCTGCTGGCCGCCGGCGGTGCCCTCGTAGCGAGCCGCCTCGGCGCCGACATTCCGCTCGCCGTGGTGGTTCCCGCGATTGTCGTACTCGCCGGAACCGCGCTGGCCTGGCGCCAGTTCGCTGACATTCGCAGTGGTGCGGCGCAGCAATCCTCGGCGTTGCTCGTGCGCATTCTCGGGGCGCTCGTGCTGGTCGCCGTCGGCATTCTGCTATTTTTCGTGACCGGCACCAACCCGAACGCGTGGACGGTTATTTTGGCGGCGGCATCCGTTTTGCTGGGAGTGGCAGTGGTCACCGCTCCGTGGCTGCTGCGCCTGTGGAGCGACCTCGCCGACGAACGCGCCGCGCGGGCGCGAGAGGCCGAGCGGGCCGACATTGCCGCGCACCTGCACGACTCCGTGCTGCAGACTCTCGCGCTCATTCAGCAGAAGGCTGGCCCGCACAGTGACGTCGCGCGGCTCGCTCGGGCTCAGGAACGCGAACTGCGCGAGTGGCTGTTCACCGGAACTCGCGGCGGCAGCGGCGAACCGGCGACCGACCTTGCCACCGCGCTGCGCCGCATCGCGGGCGAGATCGAAGAGGACTTCGCAGTGCATTTCGAGGTGGTGACGGTCGGAGTGGGTATGGGCGTGGGGTCGGCCGGCAGCTCCGACTCGCCGTCTGACGACACCCGAGAAGCACTCGCCGCCGCCGCCCGTGAGGCCATGCTCAATGCGGCCCGGCATGCCGGCGGAGCGGTGTCGGTGTATCTCGAGACCGGCGCCCGGGGCGTTCAACTCAGCGTGACCGACCGCGGGCCAGGCTTTCGGGTTGACCAGATTTCCAAAGATCGGCTCGGCGTGCGCGAATCCATTCTCGGGCGGATGCGCCGGGCTGGTGGCAACGCCGCCGTGCGCCCGGGCCCCGGCGGCACCGGAGCCGAGATTCTGCTGACCCTGCCCGCTGCGGCCGCCACGCAGGCGAATGATGAGCAGCACACCGAAACGAGCGTGCGATGACCAACCATGACCCGAGCCAAAGCGGCCCTGCGGCCACAACGTCGGCCGCGGCATCCGCTGGCCTGCCCGTACTCATCGTCGACGATCACTCCATCTTCCGTTCGGGGCTGCGCGCCGAGCTCGACGCGAACATCGTCGTGCTTGGTGAGGCGGCGACGGTCGACGCCGCGATCGCGAGCGTGATCGAACTTCAGCCGCGAGTCGTGCTGCTCGACGTGCACCTGCCCGGCGGCCGCGGCGGGGGCGGCACCGAAGTCATTCGCGAGGCGGCGCCGCGCGCCCCGCACACCCTGTTTCTGGCGCTCAGCGTGTCGGATGCCGCCGACGACGTGGTGAGCGTCATTCGGGCCGGTGCCCGCGGCTACATCACCAAGAGCGCCTCCGGGGCCGAGGTCTCCGAGGCCGCCCGCCGCGTCGCCGAGGGTGATGCCGTGTTCTCGCCGCGCCTGGCCGGGTTCGTGCTCGACGCCTTCGGCGCCGTCGCCGGCGAGACCGCCGAAACCACGGAGGAACTCGACCGGCTCTCCGCCCGCGAGACCGAGGTGATGCGCCTCATCGCCCGCGGCTACAGCTACAAAGAAGTCGCGAGCACCCTCTTCATCGCCGCCAAGACCGTGGAAACCCACGTGTCGGCGGTACTGCGCAAATTGCAACTGTCCAGCCGCCACGAACTGACCGCCTGGGCGCTCGCGCGCAAACTGCTTTAGCGCCCGGGCCTCAGGCCAGGCTCACGCGTCGCGTCGAATCCAACGAAACGTCACCCGGCTCAGCACGAGCCCCAGCACCAGCCAGACGCCGAGGGCGCCGGCCACCCAGGGCAAATCCCAGGTGCCGCTCTGCTCGGCAGCAGCGAAGCTTTCCGGAAGGAAGACAGAACGCATGCCCTGCGCCATCCATTTGAGCGGAAAAATGCTCGCCAGGTTCTGCATCCACTCGGGCAGCGTCGTGAACTGCAGGTAGACGCCCGAGATGAACTGCAGCACGAGCACTACGGGAGCCACAACGGCCGTGGCGCTGCGCCCCGACCGAGGCACCGCCGACAGCGCGATGCCGAGAAACGCGCTCGTGATCACGCCGAACACAAACACCCAGGCGAAGGTTGCCCACTTCTCCGGTTCGCTCGGCAGCGCGATATCGAGCACCAGCCGCGCCACGAGAAGTAGGAGGCCGGCCTGAAGAATTGCGGTGACGAACACCTGTCCGATCTTGCCGAGGAAATAGCTCAGTGGGGACAGCGGGGTGCCGCCCAGGCGTTTGAGGGTGCCGTCGCTTTTCTCGCCGGCGATATCGACGGCGAGGTTCTGCACACCGGAGAGAAGCATGCCGGCGGCGAGCATTCCCGGCAGGTAGTAGGCGCCCACGCTGACGCCGCCGGTACCGTCGGGATTGGCACCGATATTTCCGGAGGAGCTGAACGCGGCGGTGAAAATGCCAAGCATGATGAAGGGGAAAAAGAACGTGAACAACAGGGTGTCGGGGGAGCGAAAGTACAGGCGTGTTTCATAGCCGATGCGGGACAGGCTGAGCGCGAGCGTGCTCGGAGCTGTGTGCTGCGGGCGGGTGCTCATTATCGTGGCGCTCATGCTCGCACGTCCTTGTCGGTGAGCCGGCTTGGATCGGGCCGAGCCTCAGGGGCGGACGTGGCAGCTTCGTTCCCGGCGGCCGTCGCTTCGTGACCGCGCACGAGGGACAGGTACACGTCTTCGAGGCTTGGTCGGATCACCTCAAGACCTTCGAGTTCGGCGCCCTTGCCGCTGGCGACTAGGTCCGCCACGACCTGCGCCGGGCGGCTCGTGCGCTCCTCGCGCACCAATCCGTTGCCGTCACGCCAGCGCACGACCGGAACGCGGGCATCCGCTCCGCCGATTGTGTCGAGCGGGCCGATGTCGATGAGCCGGCCACCGACGATGATTCCGGCACGGTCGCCGAGTTGCGCGGCCTCGTCGAGGTAGTGGGTTGTCAGCAGGATGGTGGTGCCTTCCGCCTTGAGTCCGCGAATCAGGTTCCAAAACTGATGCCGGGCCTCGGGGTCGAAGCCTGTGGTCGGTTCGTCGAGAAACAGCAGCTCGGGGCGTCCGATAATGCCGAGGGCAACATCCACTCGGCGGCGCTGCCCGCCGGAAAGCTTGCTGATGCGGGTTTTCGCCTTCTCGCGCAGACCCGCCGCGTCGATGACCTCGTCGACGTCGCGGGGATGGGGATAGAACCCGGCGAAGTGGCGCAGCTGCTCGGTCACGGTCGCATTGCCGCTCTCGTTGCTGGTCTGCAGCACAATGCCGATGCGGGCCTTCCAATCCAAGCCGCCGTGGTGCGGATCAATGCCAAGCACGCTCACCTCACCGCCGGAACGATCACGGTAGCCCTCGAGAATCTCGATCGTCGTGCTCTTGCCGGCGCCATTCGGGCCGAGCAGGGCGAAGGTTTCCCCGGCCTCGATCGAGAAGCTCACGCCGCGCACGGCCTCGACACTGCCATACGATTTCTGCAGGTCGCGCACCTGCACGACCGGGGGTGTGGCTGTCATGGATTCATGATCTCACTTCCGCGCCCCCGTACCTCCTCCGATGGTTGTCTCCCTCATCCATCAGTCGACGGATGCCGTACTAGGCGAACAGCCGCTGCAGGCGCTGGATTCCCTCGAGGAGGGCATCGTCGCCGAGCGCGTAGGACATGCGCAGGAACCCGCTCGGTCCGAAGGCCTCACCGGGAACGACCGCCACCTCGGCCTGATCGAGGATGAGGTCGGCCAGTTCGAGCGAGGACGTCGGTGTAGCTCCGCCCCACGAGCGGCCGAGCAGGCCGGTGACGTCGGGGTAGACGTAGAAGGCGCCCTGCGGGGTGGGGGTAACCACACCGGGGATCTTGTTCAGCTCGGCGACGATGAGCTTGCGGCGGCGATCGAAGGCAACGCGCATACCCTCAGCGGCCTCCTGGGGGCCGTTCAGCGCAGCGATGCCGGCGCGCTGCGAGATGTTCGACACGTTCGAGGAGAGATGCGACTGCAGGTTCGCCGCGGCCTTGATAGCGTCAGCGGGGCCAACCATCCAGCCCAGGCGCCAGCCGGTCATGGCGTAGGTCTTGGCGACCCCGTTAACCAGAATGGTGCGGTCGGCCAAGGCCGGAACAGCTTCGACGATCGAGACGGCACGCACGCCGTCATAGGTGAGGTTCTGGTAGATCTCGTCGGAGATGACCCAGAGCCCGTTGTCCTCGGCCCACTGACCGATGGCTCGGGTTTGCTCCGGGGAGTAGACCGCGCCGGTGGGGTTCGACGGTGAGACGAACAACAGCACTTTGCTGCGCGGGGTGCGCGCGGCCTCAAGCTGTTCGACGGTCACCAGGTAGCCCTGGTCGCTGCCGGCGAATACGTCGATCTGCACGCCACCGGCCAGGCGGATGGCCTCGGGGTAGGTGGTCCAGTACGGAGTCGGCACAATGACCTCGTCGCCCGGATCGAGCAGGGTGGCGAAGGCCTGATAGACGGCCTGCTTGCCTCCGTTGGTCACCACGACCTGGCTCGGCGATACCGCGAGTCCGCTGTCGCGCAGAGTTTTGGCGGCAATGGCCTCGCGCAAATCGGGAAGTCCGGCTGCCGGGGTGTAGCGGTAGTTCTTCGGGTCACGCACGGCGACCAAAGCGGCCTCGACGATGTGCTCGGGCGTCAGAAAGTCGGGTTCCCCCGCCGCGAAGCTGATCACCGGCCGTCCGGCCGCCTGTAACGCCTTGGCCTTGCCGTCGACCTTGAGGGTCGCCGACTCCGCGATCGAGCCGATGCGGGTAGAAATTCGCTTGAGTTCGTGAGCCACACGTTGAGTTTAGCTATCCCCTCCCGGGAGTCGGTCAGTGGGAGCACTCTTGGTCGGCCGATCCGCTCCTTCTGAGGTCCTGACGGGGCCGCGGTGCTGCTCGACCGTCGTTTCGGCGGGGCGGCGTGTGGCCTCGTAGCGAGATCTCTCGCCGAGCTAGCTAGAGTGAGAAAATGCTTACGCGCCTGGTTCAAATCTCCCGACCGGTGCTGTGGGTGAACACCATCGGCACGACCGTCATCGGAATGTGGCTCCTCGGCGATTTATGGCGCTGGGACGTGCTGCCCCTCCTACTCTGGGTGACCCTGCCGTTCAACCTGCTGATCTACGGCGTGAACGACATCTTCGACCAAGAAACGGATGCCCAGAACGCCCGCAAGGGTGGACACGAGGGTGCTCGAATCCTCGGCTCGGAGACCCGCCCGATCGTGCTCGGCGTCCTCCTGACCAACGTGCCCTTCCTAGTCTTTTTTCTGGTCACGCTGCCGCCTGCAGCGCTGGCCTGGATCGCGGCGTACTCGGTCATCTTTGTCTTCTACTCGATGCCCCCGCTGCGCTTCAAAGCTCGGCGCTACTTGGATTCGCTGAGTAACGCCGCGTATGCCTTTCCGCTGGTGTTCGTGCCGCTCGCCGTCGGTGAGCAGCCGATCTGGTCGGCGGCGATCGGGCTGATGGCCTGGAGCGTCGCCAAACACACCTACGACGCGGTGCAGGACATCGACGAGGACCGCGCTGCGCGTATTCACACCACTGCGGTGCATCTCGGCGCGCGCGGCGCCACGGTGTGGAGCGCCATCTGGTGGGCGCTGTCCACCGTCGGTTTCGCCCTCATCAACTGGCCGGTAGCGCTGGTGAACGCGCTCATCGCCGGCTGGCTGGTGTGGTCGTTGGGGCGTGACCCAACACCCGCCACGGCGCACAGACTTTATCGGTACTCAATCATCTTCCCCTACGTTGCTGGTTCCGTCGCCGGAGCCCAGGTCGTGGCCGCCATTCTGTTAGGAACGTATCCATGAAGCGATCCCGCATGCCATCGACTCCCCGGCGCATCGTCGTGCTCGGTGCCGGCATTGGTGGATTGACCGCCGCCGCTCTGCTGGCCCGCGCCGGGCACTCGGTGACCGTGCTGGAAGGATCCGACTGGATCGGAGGAAAGAGCCGACGCCTAGAGATCGACGGGCAGCGCGTGGATACCGGGCCGGCTCTGGTCGCCTTCCCCCCGGTGTGGGAGGAATTGCTTGCCCGTTACGACGCCATCGGCGCCCGGCGGTCCGCTCCCGCCGAGGCCGCGGCGGTCGCCGCGCTGACCCTGAAGAAACTGCCCGAAGTCGGTCGGTATTTCTATGCCGGTGACAGCGTCACCCTGCCGGTGCCGCCGGGGCATCCGTGGCATGCGGCCTGGACCCGGTTCGAACGCGAGCACGGTGGGTTGGGACCCGAAGTCACGAGCATGCTCACCGCCGACCCAGCCAGCCCGGCGTCGCTCCCGGCCGTGCGCCGGGTATTCCGCCTCTACGGCAGACGGCTGACCACACGGGGCTTTCTCGATGGCTTGACCTGGATGCCCGACGGACTGCGTGAGGTCATCGCCATCCACACCCTCAACGCGGGCGTCTCGCCCCGGCAGACCCTCGCGCTGTATGCGAGCATGCCGGCCATCATGGCCACCGATGGCGTCTGGGTCCCCGAAGGCGGAGTCAATGAACTTCCGCTGGCGCTGCATCGGCTGGCACTCCACGCGGGCGCACAGGTGCACACGGGCGAGCCCGTCACGGCTGTGCGCAACGGACTCGTGTCGACGACTTCGGCGACCTACCCGGCAGACGTGATCGTGAGCGGGCTTGACCGGGGCGTGCTCGACGAGCTCCTTGGACGGCCGAAAGCGCGACCGCGGTCGCTGTCCTGCTCCGGAGTGGCCGTCTACGCGTCACTCGCAGCGCCGCTGCCCGCAGGGACGGCCACCCATTCTGTGGTGCTGCCCGACGACCCGGCCGCGCTGCACCGCAGCCTGGACGCCGGCGTCGCTCCAGAGCAGACCATGGCGTTCCTGAACTATTACCGCCCGAACGAGATCTATCCCAACGATCGGCCGACGGTAGCCGTGCTCCTCACCGCGCCTGCCGACGGCCGACATTACGATCTCGACACTCCCTGGGTCGCCGACGAGATGGCCCGGGTCAGCTCCGCAGTGGGACTGGACCGGCCCATCACCGAGCTGTTCCGAGACCACGTCGTGCTCGACCCGCGCTACTTCGCCGGCTGGGGCTCCGCGGGGGGTGCGCTGTATGGCGCGACCAATCCACTTTGGCAGAGCGGCCCATTCCACCGACCCGGGTATACCAGCCGGGCGCACCCGTGGCTCTGGCGGGTGGGCGCCTCGGTACACCCCGGTGGCGGCATCCCGGCCGTGCTCGGGGGAGCCATGACCGCGATGCACAAGCTGATCGGCCGGCTGGACGGTCACTGACCCGTCGCCGGCCGCAATCCCGCCGACCGCGAGAGTGTGCCAAGCTAGCACTGAAACAAGGATCGTACTTCGGCGCGAACTCGTCTCAGCTTTACAGTGGCCGGTCCGTGACCTAGACTGGTTCAAGGTAGTGGAATTCTGCCATGCTTTTCTGCGCCTTTTTCTGAGTGGTAAATCGCCGGAGAACGTAGAACTGCAGGGTGAATTTACTTCCATAGGGTGGTGGCTCAATTGGTAGAGCAGCGGTCTCCAAAACCGCAGGTTGCAGGTTCGAGTCCTGTCCGCCCTGCACATCGGTGGTTAGTCCGCCGACCATGAGAGGTGTAAACAGGTGGCCCGAAAAGTTGTCGACGAACCCGGTGAGGAAATCGTCGCGAACGCACGAATGGCACGCGAGTCAAGTCGCGGACCTTTCGCTCGGCTGTCCCTGTTTATCAAGCAGGTCTTTGCAGAACTGCGCAAGGTGGTCACTCCGACTCGTAAAGAGCTGCTGAGCTACACCGGCGTCGTGCTCGTCTTCGTTGTCATCATGATGGGCATCGTGTCGCTCCTGGACTGGGTGTTCGGCCTCGCCGTTCTCTACGTCTTCGGAACGCCGGGATAACTCCCGCCACCGGCATCCGCTTTGATCGGACCGCCAAGCATTACTGGCACCCGTGCCCATACACACTTGAACACGTAGAACAAATAAGGATTGAGATTTAGTGACTGAGACGAAGCACGACGATGTCGACTGGGCCACTGCCGCTGAGCAGTCCTCCGAGGACGACGAAGCGCAAGAGGGCAACACCCTCGCGGCCGACGAAGACTCCGTAGAGGCCGCAGAGCAGGTTGCCCTGCACGTCATCGACGAGAACAACGACGTTGAGGTCAACCTCGACGCCGCTCTCGATGCCCTGGCCGAGTCCGCCGATCCCGAAGCTGACGCCATTGTCGACGGCGCCCTCGACATTGATTCCGCCGAAGAGGCCGACGCCTCCGTCGAAGCCGTCGAAGATGAAGGCAAGCTTGTCAACGCCGAAGATGCAGAAGACGACGCCGAGATCGACCCCTACGAAGCTTTCCGCAAGGAGCTGCGCTTTCTGCCGGGTAAGTGGTACGTCATTCACTCCTACGCCGGTTTCGAGCGTCGCGTGAAGTCGAACATTGAGAACCGCAAGCAGTCGATGGCGATGGAAGATTTCATCTACCAGTGCGAAGTTCCCATGGAAGATGTCGTCGAGATCAAGAATGGCCAGCGCAAGATGGTCACCCGTGTGCGCATCCCGGGCTACGTGCTCGTGCGCATGGACCTCGACGAAGACAGCTGGTCGGTTGTTCGCCACACCCCCGGTGTGACCGGCTTCGTCGGCAACGCCCACAACCCCACGCCGCTGCGCTTCGAAGAGGCCTTCGGCATGCTCAAGGGACTCGTCGAAATCGTCGAAGCCCCGACCAAAGCTGGGGGCGCCCCCGGAAAGTCGGCGCAGCGCGTCATCGCTGCTGAGGTCGACTACGAAATCGGCGAGACCATCACGATCAAGGAAGGCTCGTTCGCGGGCCTGCCAGGTTCGATCAGCGAGATCAAGCCGGAGAGCGGCAAGCTCATCGTGCTCGTTTCCCTGTTCGAGCGTGAGACGCCGGTCGAGCTCAGCTTCGACCAGGTCACCAAGCTCTAACCAGCACCTCTTACCGGCAGAACGGATGACCCGCGCGGGTCATCCACGCTAGGTTCCCAAACCACCGGGGCCCATCCGGGCCACCGGGAGAGCAGTCCTTCGGGGCAGCTCGCACATCAATACGAAGGACAACACAATGGCACCGAAGAAGAAGGTTACCGGTCTGATCAAGCTTCAGATCAAGGCCGGCGCAGCCAACCCCGCACCGCCCATCGGGCCGGCACTGGGTCAGCACGGCGTTAACATCATGGAGTTCTGCAAGGCCTACAACGCAGCGACCGAAGCCCAGCGCGGCAACGTCATCCCCGTTGAGATCACCGTCTATGACGACCGTTCGTTCACCTTCATCCTGAAGACCCCGCCCGCAGCGGAGCTCATCAAGAAGGCTGCCGGCGTCGCCAAGGGCAGCGGAACCCCGCACACCGTCAAGGTTGCCAACCTCACGCAGGCTCAGGTTCGCGAGATCGCTGAAGCGAAGATGGTTGACCTCAACGCCAACGACATCGACGCCGCCGCGAAGATCATCGCCGGAACCGCCCGTTCCATGGGCATCACGGTCAGCGCCTAGCACCAACAACTGCGCGAACACCCCCTCGCTTCTGCGCCACACGGCGCGTGAGCACCCTAAGCAATTAGTGGAAGAGCCTGCCAGGCTCGCACCACACTCTGAAGTACATACAGGAGATTTCACATGGCAACCAAGTCAAAGGCGTACCGCGCCTCCGCCGCGAAAATCGGCGAAGACAACTTCTACACGCCCGTCGAAGCCGTCACCCTCGCCAAGGAGACCGGCTCCGCGAAGTTCAACTCCACGGTTGAGGTCGCCCTCCGCCTCGGAGTCGACCCGCGCAAGGCCGACCAGATGGTTCGTGGAACCGTCATCCTCCCGCACGGCACCGGCCGCACCGCCCGCGTCATCGTCTTCGCAACCGGCCCCGCCGCCGAAGCCGCTATCGCAGCCGGCGCCGACGAGGTCGGTGGCGACGAGCTTATCGAGAAGGTAGCCGCTGGTTACACCTCGTTCGACTCCGCCGTCTCGACCCCCGAGCTCATGGGTAAGGTCGGTCGTCTCGGAAAGGTTCTCGGCCCGCGTGGCCTCATGCCGAACCCGAAGACCGGAACAGTGACGCCCGACGTCGCCAAGGCCGTGTCCGACATCAAGGGTGGAAAGATCGAATTCCGCGTCGACAAGCACTCCAACGTGCACTTCGTCGTTGGCAAGGCATCCTTCTCCGCCGAGCAGCTCAACGAGAACATCTCCGCAGCGCTCGAAGAGATTGTTCGCCTCAAGCCGAGCTCGTCCAAGGGCCGTTACATCACGAAGGGCGTCGTCTCGACCACCTTCGGTCCTGGCATCCAGCTCGATGTCAACAGCATCTAAGCATCCGCTTCACTGAAGCAGGGCCCGTCTTCGGACGGGCCCTGCTTCATTTAAACGGATGATGATGGCCGGGTTGGTTCTCCGTGGGTCGCGCTGGCAGGGAGCACTTGCTCCTCAGCTCCTCAGCTCCTCAGCTCCTCAGCTCCTCAGCTCAACACTCGACACCCCGCGAGCAACCCGCCGCCATCGCTTGTCTCGGCCGTGCCCAGTCGGGTACGCGCTCCGGTAGCTGTGGCGTAGCGCGCAGCCGTAGGGGGCGCGCGCATCCGCTGAGAAGCTGCCGCAGCGGACGGGTCAGCCGATGCGAATCATCTTTTTGTTGACGAATTCGTCGGCACCGAAACGGCCCAGTTCGCGCCCCGAGCCGGAACGTTTGACGCCACCGAAGGGCAGCTCGGCACCGTCGGCGCCGACCAAATTGATGAAGACCATGCCAGCCTCAATGCCGTCGGCCACGCGCAGTGCCTGCTCTGGGTCGGTCGTGAAGACGTAGGAACCCAGGCCAAACGGAGTGTTGTTGGCCAATGCTAGTGCTGCGGCCTCGTCGGGGACGCTGAAGATCTGTGCGACCGGGCCGAAGAATTCTTCGTGGAAGGCATCGGACCCGGGCAACACGTCGGTGAGCACGGTTGCGGCGAAGAAGTTGCCCTCAGCGGTTCCGCCCGTGACGAGGGTGGCACCCTGAGCCACCGCGCGCGCAACCTGCTCGGTCAGAGTCTCGGTGGCCTTTTTCGAGGAAAGCGGCCCGAGTCCGGTACCGTCTTTGGTCGGGTCGCCCAGCTCGACGGCATTGATTGCCGCCGTGAACTTTTCGAGGAAGGGCTGGTATAGCTCCTCGATGACGATGAAGCGCTTGGCAGCATTGCAGGCCTGGCCATTGTTGTCGATGCGAGCAGCCACGGCGGCACCGACGGTCTCATCCAGGTCGTCGGTGGACAGCAGGATGAACGGGTCGGAGCCGCCGAGCTCGAGCACGACCTTCTTCAAGTTGCGTCCGGCCAGCTCAGCAATCGCCGCTCCGGCGCGTTCCGAACCGGTGAGCGAGACACCCTGCAGGCGCTTGTCGGCGATGACCGTGGCGATCTGATCATGGGAAGCGTAGAGGTTGGTGTAAGCACCCTCGGGGAAACCGGCGTCGAGCATGATCTGCGCGATCGCGGCGGCCGATTCTGGGCACTGCTCGGCGTGCTTGAGCAGGATGGTGTTGCCGATGATCAGGTTTGGTCCGGCGAACCGGGCAACCTGGTAGTAAGGAAAGTTCCACGGCATGATTCCGAGCAGCACGCCGAGTGAGCTGCGACGCATAAGCGCCGAACCTTCGCCGGCGAGCAGGGTGATGGCTTCGTCTTTCAGCAGGTCCGTCGCGTTGTCGGCGTAATAGGCGTAAATATCGGCGCTGAAGTCGACCTCGCCGAGGGCCTGCTCCATGGGCTTACCCATTTCGCGCACGATGATCTCGGCAAGCTCCTGGCGGCGCTCGCGGTGCAGTTCGGCCACGCGGCGGATGAGCGCTGCGCGATCATCGACGCTGACGGAGCGCGACCAGGTGTGGGCGTCGTCTGCGGCGGTGATCGCGGTGGTGAGGTCGGCATCCGAGATTGTGTCGTAGGTCTTGACTGTCGCCCCGTTGGCCGGGTTGATGACTGCGTAGCTGGTCATAGGCTTATCCTTCACTGGTCAGGCACCAAATACCGGCGCCGATGCAAACTCTGGTTTGTCAAAGATATAGCAGCGGATGATTAAAGACGACGCAGCCGCAGAAGCTACAGCGCGGGGCTCCCTGGCCACTGATTCTGCTCCGCATGCAGCAGTTCGCGGGTATGCGGATGCTTTGGCGAGCCGAAGAGTTCGGCGACCGAGGCATATTCCACGATTGTGCCGGAACGAACAACGGCGACCCGCTGGCAGGTTAGCGCCGCCACGCTGATCGAGCGCGTGACCATGATCATCGTCAGCCCGTTGTCGCGCTGCAACATCCGCAGCAGGTCCAGAATGTCTGAGCTGTCTGACGCGTCCAGGGCGTCTGTGGGGTTATCAGCCACGACGAGGTCGGGCTTGCTCGCGAGTGAAGCGGCAATATGTACGCGCTGGGCGACCACGTGCGACAGCTGGTGCGGGTAGGACATGAACGTGTCCTCCGGGCGCTCGACCCCAGCCTGATCCAGCAGGGCCAGCGAACGCTCATAGGCGGCCGTCTTGGCCAGGCCGAGGTAACGCAGCGGTGCGGTCAGCTTCGTTCCGACGGTCACTCCGTGGTCGAGACTGCCGAGTGGATCGCGCGGCAGGTAGGCGATCCTTGCGTCCCGCGGCCGGTCGCGCGGTCGCGGGGGCAGACCAACCAGTTCCCCGCCGTTGAACAGAATCGACCCGGAACGGATGACCGCCGGAGCCGGCAGCAGACCGGCGATGCACTGGGCGATCTCGAGGGCGCCGGAATTGGCGTCGCCGACCAGCCCGATCACTTCGCCGCGGGTTATAGAAAGTGAGATGCCATTGACCAGCAGCGGTGCGTCCGGGCGGGCTCCCGCAGCAACGCGCAGTCCGCGCACGTCCAGCACGGCCGCCGAGCGAAACCAGTGCGACGGCAGCGGAACCGTGGTCTCCGCGGTCGGTGCAGTCGGCGCGGCGGGATCGAGCGACTCGTCCGGCGGCGTGAGTGCCGACTCGGCCGAGGGGATTCCTGCCCGCACGGCGAGATTGATCCGACGAAGAACGGCGCGAGCATCAGTCATGGTCAGCTCGCATTTCAGTAGGGCGAGAGCAGGGACTGAAACGTGGAACTGACGCTCACAACCGAAACTCTCTGGTGCATAGGGCTGTGAGCGTGTGCCCGACTCGACAGCACCCTCACGTCTACCCAATGCTAGCTAATACCGGTGCCAACAACGTACCGGTTTGTTTTTCTTTTTTTGAGCGGATGCTCACACCCCAGTAATCTTCCAGTTAGACCCAGTGAATCCTCCGCCGCCGGGTCATCGTGGTGCTCAGTGCGGCGAGTGGGCCTCGAGAAACTGGTAGACCTCAGTCTGGTCGACGCCGGGAAATGTTCCGGTGGGCAGTGCGGCGAGCAGGCTGGTCGGCGTGCGCGCGGCTGGCCAGGATTGCCCGGCCCAGCGGTCGGCCAGGTTGTCGGGCGCCCGGCGGCAGCACGACTCGTCCGGGCAGAGCGACACGGCGCGGTTTGACGTTTCACGCCCGCGAAACCACTTCACGTGGGCGAAGGGAACGCCCACACTCACCGAGTATTCGCCCTCCTTGGCCTTCTCGACGCGTGAGGTACACCAGAAGCTTCCGGCTGGCATGTCGGTGTACTGGTACCAGGCGCTGAAGCGATCGGCAACGTCGAATACGGTGCGGGCGGTCCAGCTGCGGCAAACCGTGGTGCCCTCGACCGCGCCGAGCGCATCGCTGGGAAAGCGCACATTGTCGTTCTCGTAGGCCTTGATGATGGTGCCCGACTCGTGCACCTTCATGAAGTGCACCGGAATTTCGAGCCGGGCGGTGGCGAGGTTGGTGAAGCGATGTGCGGCCATTTCGTAGGAGACGGCGAAGGCGTCGCGCAGGTCTTCCATCGAGATGCGCCGCAGGGTCTTCGCTTCGGTCAGCATGCGAACGGCATCACGCTCCGGCAGCAGAATGGCGGCGGTGAGATAGTTCGTCTCCACCCGCTGACGCAGAAATTCTGCATAATTTCTCGGTTCCTCGTGTGCGCATAGTTCGCTGGCGAAGGCCTGCACGATCGGGGAGCGGGAATCCCGAGAGGCCGAGCGGTTCGTCGGCAGGTAAATCCGCCCGTTGCGTTTGTCCGTGACCGACCGGGTGGAGTGCGGCAGATCGTTCACGTAGTGCAGTGAGAAGCCCAGATGGGTGGCCATGTCGGCGACGAGCTGCTGCGATACCGGGCCGCCGGAATGCCCCACCGCGGTGAGAATTTCGAGGGCCTGGGCCTCAAGCTCGGGAAAATAATTGTCCTGCTGCCGCATGATCTGGCGCAGGGCCGAGTTGGCCCGCCGGGCTTCCTCCGGGGTCGCGGCTCGTTCCCGGTTGAGCCGGTCGATCTCGTTGTGCAGGCTCAGAATGGTGTGCAGCGTTTCGTCGCTCTGCCCCTTGCTCACACGGATGCGGGGGAGGCCCAACGCCTGAAACACCGGGCCGCGCTGGGCGCGTTCGACCGAGATTTCCAGTGCGGCTCGCTCGGAGGGGGCATCCGTTCGCATCAATTCATCAACGGTCGTGCCGAGGGCGAGGGCGATCGTGCGCAGCATGGACAGGCGCGGTTCGCGCTTGCCGTTCTCCATCATCGACACCTGCGACGGCGCGCGGTCGATGGCGGCGGCGAGGGTGTCGAGCGTCATGCGGCGGGCGGTACGCAGCTCGCGGATGCGCCGCCCGAGGGTGAGAGCGTCGAGCTCGGGTTCATCGACGGCGAGGGATGACAGGGCGGCGAGGGCTTCAGCGGGAACCATTCACACAGTGTCACACGATTCAAAAGTTTCCACAATCAGAAGAACAGGGTTTCTTCTGCCGGTATATTTTGGTTTTGTAGCGTGCAGACCCGGCAGAGTATGAACACAGGCCAGTAACGACGATTTGAACACTGAACGCATCCACCCTCGCGCTCATCGGTTCGACCGAAGCAGAACCGTTCCACCACCATTCAGCCTGAGATCGGGCGCACCGCAATTCGGGTTCGCCCCCTGTCGGTTTCACCTACTTTCGCAAGGAGCCAGACCATGAACACCCCAAACCCGACCATTGATCAGACGGTCACCTCCGCGCCGATCAAGACCGACAAGGTGAAGACCACGACCGGCAGCTTCGCCACCATCCGCCCGCACCTCGAGGTGACCGGCCCGCTCGCAGACCGCTACGACGAGATCCTCACGCCGGACGCCCTCGAATTTCTCGCCGAGCTGCACGAGCATTTTGCCGGCACTCGGCACGACCTGCTCGCTGCCCGGCTGCAGACTCGAGTGGATGCCGCGAATGGTCGCGACCCCAAATTTCTAAGCGTTACCGAGAGCATCCGCTTGGATTCAACCTGGAGCGTTGCAGGAGCCGGACCCGGTCTGGAAGACCGCCGCGTGGAGATCACTGGTCCGACCGACCGCAAGATGGCCATCAACGCGCTCAACTCGAGCGCCAAGGTGTGGCTCGCCGACCAGGAAGACGCCACCAGCCCGACCTGGACCAACGTCATCGAGGGCCAGCTGACCCTGTTCGACCAGGTGCGCGGCCAGCTGAGCTACACGAGCCCCGAGGGCAAAAAATACGAGATCACGAACAAGACCACGCCGACCATCGTGATGCGCCCACGTGGCTGGCATTTGGTCGAGAAGCACGTGACCTTCGTTGATGCAGCCAACCGTCGCATGAAGTCCTCGGGCAGCCTGATCGACTTCGGCCTGTACTTCTTCCACAACGCCAAGAAGCTCATCGAGAACGGCACCGGCCCGTACTTCTACCTCGCCAAGCTGGAGAGCCACAAGGAAGCCCGCCTGTGGAATGACATCTTCACCTATGCCGAAGAGCGTCTCGGAATCCCGTACGGCACCGTGCGTGCCACCGTGCTGATCGAGACGATTCAGGCCGGCTTCGAGATGGACGAGATCCTCTACGAGCTGCGCGACCACTGCGCCGGGCTGAACGCCGGCCGCTGGGACTACATCTTCAGCATCATCAAGACGTTTCGGGCTCGTGGCAGTCGCTTCGTCTTTCCTGACCGCAAGCAGATCACCATGACGGTGCCGTTCATGCGGGCCTACACGGAGCTGCTCGTGGCCACCTGCCACCGCCGCGGAGCTTTCGCCATCGGCGGCATGAGCGCGTTCATCCCGAACCGTCGCGACACGGCCGTCACCGAGCAGGCGCTCGCCCAGGTCGCCGCCGACAAGAAGCGTGAGGCCACCGACGGCTTCGACGGTTCCTGGGTGGCGCACCCCGACCTGATCCCGACCGCGCAGGCCGAGTTCGACAAGGTGCTCGGCGACCGGCCGAACCAGGTCGAGCGCACCCGCCCCGAGGTGAGTGTGACGGCGGCCCAGCTACTCGACGTCGCCTCGGTCGGCGGTCAGATCACCGAGGCCGGCGTGCGCGGCAACGTGCTCATAGCGCTCCGCTACATCGAGTCCTGGCTGCGCGGCGTTGGTGCTGCGGCAATCGACAACCTGATGGAAGACGCCGCTACCGCGGAGATCTCCCGCTCGCAGCTCTGGCAGTGGATCCACGAGAACTCGGTCACCGCCGAGGGTCGCCGAATCGACTCCGACTGGGTCGAAGAGGTGCTCGACGAGATCGTGGACGGCCTCGAGCGCACCCCCACCGACCGCTTCGACGACGCCCTCACCGTGCTGCGCACGTCGGCGCTCGAGCCCGAGTTCCCGACCTTCTTGACGGTCGGAGCGTACGCCCGCTTCTTATAACTCATTCGGCGTTCGCGAAAGCGGGCAAATGGATGCTTCACCCCGGCATCATCACAGGGGTGAAGCATCCGTTTGCCCGTTTTTTCGTTTTGGGCCAACCCGTGTTCCATCCCTCACTTGGGGGCGTGAGTACCCAATGGGGGGATACCTGAGTTTTTTTTCAACTCTAAGGCTCTGGTTGGGAATAGTGAAAACATTTCATTATTTCACACTAAAAACCGAAAATTGAAAGGCACAATTGTGAACAGAATGATCAAGGGCTTTATCGCCGGCGCTGCTGTTGTCGCTCTTCTCCTCGGCGGCTCGGGAACCTTCGCGCTCTGGAATGACACCGCGGCGGTCGCCGGTGCGGACATCACGGCTGGCACACTGACGGTCGAAGCGGGGGAAGGCGTCTGGACAGACCAGACGGAGGCCGCCATTAATATTGCGGACTACCGCATCGTTCCGGGTGACACCCTCACCTACCAGACGCTACTCGACGTGGAAGCTCTCGGTGACAACATCAAGGCGCTGCTGTCTGTCGACAAGGGTCAGCTCACTGCGAACAGCGACTCTGCCGAAGACAAGGCGCTCGAGAAGATTCTCAAGGAGTACACCGACGTGTCCGCAGTGGAAGAGTCTCGCCACGAGGGTCCTGCCGGCCCGGCCCCCGTTCGGGGCGACCAGTCAATTGATTTCGAACTCCTGCAAGGTTCCGTTCAATACCAGGTGATCGTCACGATCAAATTCCCGGCCGAATACGAAGACGACGACGCTGCGAAGACCGGATCGGTCGACCTGTCCGAGCTCGGGGTCAAGCTGACGCAGCATCTTTAATAACTCCTCGGCAGGCCAGCGAGCGGAGAGTCGCGTGAAATTTACATTCGAACGCGCGACTCTCCCCGTTGGCCGTGTCGCTTGGTCTGCCCAGGAGCAGGCTGATTCGGCCTTTGAACGGATGTCGCCGATCCTGTCCTAAACGTCGGCGCAAGACGCTACGGGGTCCATCTCTTCTCGTTTCCCTCGACTTTTGTAAAGGAAGAACTTCATGAACAGGATCCTCACGGGATCAATAGCAGGTGCGGCCGGTATCGTACTTCTCCTCGGCGGGGCCAGGACGTTCGCGCTGTGGAATGACACCGTGGCAATCGCCGGTGCGACCATCACGGCTGGAACGCTGACGGTCGAGGCGGAGGAAGGTACCTGGGCCGATCAGGACGACGACGCGATCACCAGCATCGACGAATACCTCATTGTTCCGCGTGACACCCTCACCTACGAGTCCGTGCTTAACGTGGACGCGCAGGGCGATAATATCCAGGCGCAAATTGTCATCGACCATGGCTCGATCATTTCCGACGACGTGGAAGCGAACCTGGCGCTGGAAGAGCTCCTCACAAAAGCCACCACGATCGAGGTGGTTGAAGGCGGAGGGGTTGGCGCCAGTGTTGGCGTTGGTCGCACGGGGTTCGACCTGACTGCTGGCGAGCATGAGCTTCTCGTAACCGTCACGATCGCATTCCCAGAAGACGCCGCGGATGACGACGATGCGAAGACCGGGGCGGTTTACCTGTCCGGCCTCGCGGTGATCCTTTCGCAGACGTTGTAACTGCCCCTGTGCCCAGAATGGAGAGTCGCGTGAAGAGTGCAGCTTTGAGCGCGACTCTCCTGGCCGATCAGTATCCGCTGCCCAAACCGGCCAGAAAGGCCGCTGGTCTGTGGCGTCAGATCAGGTTTGCCCTGAGTCTGGCCGTGTTGCTGCTCGTTATCGCGCTCGCCGTGGTGCTGATCGTGATCCCAAAGTTCACCGGATCGATCCCACTGACCGTACTCATCAGCTCGATGGAGCCGGGCCTTCCGCCCGGCACGTTGATCATCGTTCGGCCGGTTGAAGTGGATGCCCTGGTGCTGGGTGATGTCATCACCTACCAAATGGAGACCGGAAAACGCGGCGTCATCAGCCACCGCATCATCGCCATCAATACCTCGGCGGGTGAGCGCACGTTCGTCACGAAGGGTGACAACAACGGGGCGGCCGATGCTGACGCCGTGCTCGAAGCGCAGGTGCAAGGGCAGCTCTGGTACTCCGTTCCGCTGATTGGGTATGTCAACAGTGCGGTCAATGGTTCCAATCGGGCCTGGCTCATTCCGGTGGCCGCTTCATTGCTCTTCGCCTACGCGGGCTACGTGATCCTGGTCGGCGTCGTGGCCGGCGTGCGCAAGCGCCGACGAGGTAAACGACTGGGCGGGACACCGATCGATTCTCCTGCCGCCGATTCTGGCGTGAAGGTCGACGAACGAGGCTAAAAGATCCGTTGCGTACTCGGTTTCGATGCCGCCGTCAGCAGGCCTTCCATCCCCCAGATTGGGGGGAGAGCGGCACCCAATGGGGGGCATACACGAGCATTGCTCACCCCTAACGTTTTGGATGGGAATAGTGAAAACATCTCATTGTTCTCTCCAAACCTGACTATTTGAGATGAGACTGACGTGAAACTTATGTTAAAACGCAATAAAGCAATCATTGGGGCCGGGGGCGTCGCTGTTGCGTTGACCATGGCGCTCGCAGCATTGGGGCCGACCGGTGCGTACTTCAGCGACACCGAACAGGGCAGCATTGATGGAACGAAGGGCTCGATTAAGATCGCAGGCGTCGACAGCCTCGACTTGCACTTCACCAATATGCTCCCCGGTGAGATGCAGACTGTCTCGGAACGTTACGTGAACAACGGCCTGAGTCCCCAGGATGTCTGGGTCGTCTTCAATAACGCCGAGGCGCTACACGCGTTGAATGACGAAGGCACCTTCATGGAATTCCATCTTTCAGCTAACGGCACAGCGCTGTTTGATTCGGCGAACTTGAACGACAATGGCGATGGTGTTCCCGGATGTGCTGGATTTGACCCGGCAGGCTGCTGGCCCCTCGAGCGAGCGTACAAGCTTCAAGAAAACCTTGCGCCCGGGTCAATTGGAAAAGTTTCCTTCAGCGCTATGATCGCTGCCAAAGCTGTAGGCCAGTCTGAGGTCGGCGGCGGCGATTGGCTTCCGTACCCGGTCAAGCAGCAAAACGGAGCCCCTGTTACGCCCACAGATGCGGGGCTGCCGTACCAGATCGTCGCAACACAAGTTGGGCAGGAACCCGGCCACTAAGGCTTGATGAAACGGCTCGGATGTCGCTGTCGGGTAGCGACGTCCGGGCCATTCACCATTCCAATTCGAGCGTGAAAGGCGTACCGTGAAGAGACTCAAAGGCACCGTGATTCTGCTGCTCGTGCTCGCCGCCGTCCTCACTCCGGTGGCTCTCGTGGCCACGGGCGCCCTGCCCTACCGGGCCTACGTCGTACGCACCGGATCAATGTCGCCCACCATTTTGCCGGCCAGCGTCGTGCTTGTTGAGGCCGACCAGTACGAAGTCGGCCAGGTCATCGCCTTTCGACGCGCCGACGATCGCACCACCCACCGACTCGTGGCCATCAACGACGATGGCACCCTGACCACCAAGGGCGATGCGAACGACACGATCGACCCCTTCACTGTGCCGGCTGCCGATGTCATCGGCGGAGTGATCGCCTTCGTTCCCCGCCTCGGCTATCTCGTGGTCTACCTGCAAAACCCGCTCGCCCTCGGCTCCCTCATTATGTGCGTTCTGAGCATGTGGTACGTCGGGTCATCCGAACAGAAACCCCAACAGAAGCCCGAAAAGAAACCGTCCAAGGATTCCAGGGGCATCGCGGCCGTTCGGGTCGCCTAGCTTGCCGACTGGGCTTTCACCTTGTCGTAGGCGGCGAGGGCGGCGCGGCGGGTTTCGCCGAGGTCTACCAGGGGCGCCGGGTAGGCATCCGTGCCGTATTCGGGCACGTTGGCGCGGATGTACTGCTGGTGCGGGTCGAACTTGGCCGCCTGCAGTTCGGGATTGAAGATGCGAAAGTAGGGCGCGGCATCCGCTCCGGAGCCGGCTACCCACTGCCAGCCGAAGGGGTTGCTGGCGGCATCGGCATCGACGAGGGTGTCCCAGAACCAGCGCTCGCCCACCCGCCAGTCGACCAACATATTCTTGATCAGGAATGAAGCGGTGACCATGCGTACCCGGTTGTGCATACTTCCGGTTCGCCAGAGCTCGCGCATGCCGGCATCGACCAGGGCGAAGCCGGTGCGGCCTTGTTGCCACGCGGTCACGGCTTCGTGGTCGAGCTCGGGCCACGGGAAGGCGTCGAAGGCGGGCCGCAGGTTCTTGGTCGCGAGCTCGGGGGCGTGAAACAGCACGTGGTAAGCGAACTCCCGCCAGCCGACCTCGGTGAGAAACCGGGTCGCACTCGCGAGCGCCGGCCCGGAGAGTGAGCGTTGCGCCTCCTGGGTGGCCGCCCAGACCTGGTGCGGGCTGATCTCCCCCCACCGCAGGTACGGCGACAGACGCGACGTCGCGTTCTGGGCCGGTTCGTCACGTTCGGCCCCATAGCGGGGGAGTGATTCGGCCAGAAAGCGCCCAAGCATTTGCTGAGCGGATGTCTCGCCCGGCTGCCACGCCGCGCGCAGCCCGTCGGCCCAGTCGGGCGCGCTCGGCTCGAGGCCCCAGTCGTCGAGGCTGTCGGTGGCGAGGCTGCCCGACCACCCGGAGACGGTGTCGGGGGAGGGGTAGGGCGCGCGCGGCGGCGGACCGGCCTGGCAGGCACGCCAGAACGGCGTGAACACCGAGTAGGAGCCGCCCTGACCGGTTTGGATGGTCCACGGTTCGAACAAGAGTGAACCCGCGAAGCTGTGGGCATCGACGCCGTCGGCGCGCAGCTCGGCCTTGATCGCGGTATCGATCATGCGTTCTGCGGAGCCGTAGCGGCGATTCCAGAAGACGGCAGCGGCATCCGTTTCACGGGCGATTTCGGTGATGATCGGTGCGGCCGGGCCGCGGCGCAGAATTAGCCCGCCGCCGAGCGCCTCGAGCGTTGCACCGAGCGATCTGAGACTCTGGTGGAGCCACCAACGGGCGGCGCCGCCGAGCGTGCGCACTCCGGGGGACTCGTCGTCGAACACATACACGGCCACGATCGGCCGGTGTCGGGCGAGGGCTGCGTGCAGCGCCGGGTGGTCGCCGACGCGCAGGTCGTCGCGAAACCAGACGACCGAGGGGCCGACGTGCTCGTTGGACTCTGCCGGGGTATGGGGAAGTGAAGTCATGGGCTCTCCTCGTGAGAACTCCAGTGTGTACCCTGCCGCGGATGAGACCAATTCGGAGGTAGAACGGTTCGTCGCGCCAGCGTCGGCCGAGGTTCGACCAACGGAGCCACACGTCGAAACGTCGGTATATCTGCGGAAAATAGAGCTAAACGGCGTAAATCTTTGTGCGTACAGACCAAATCGTTGCCATTTGCGCAAAAACTCAATTCCCCATTCTGGGGGTTGGAGCAGGACAGACAAATTTGTCTGTCCCATCTAGTGTGTGAATCGCGGATGGAGCTACAGCCGCAGAAAACACCACCGGACTGTAGCAAATTCATGGCCCAATACCCAGGGTTGTGGACGACCGGCCGCATCACCGTCGCGCTTACCCCGCGGCGATCACGTAGCGGGCTTCTTGCCGTTGCTCCACGCCTGCCGCTTGCTGGCCTGCGACCACCCGAAGTTTTCAGACCAGTACCCGAAGGGCCTCACCATGAACAAGCTCACCAAAGGCGCGATTGCCGGCGCCGCCGGTCTCACCCTCCTGCTCGGCGGTGGCACGACTTTTGCGCTATGGAACTCCTCGGCCGTGGTGGCCGGCGGCACGATCGAAGCTGGCAACCTGGTTGTTTCTCCCAGCGCCATCGACGGCGTTGAAGTTGCCGGTGTTTGGACGGACCAGAACGATGTAGTCCTGAACCTCGAAACATTCGCGGCCTCGCCCGGCGATGTGCTGGTCTATACCAAGAAAATGCACGTCCTGGCCGAGGGGGACAACCTCGTCGCCGAGCTGACGCTCGATGCGGGCTCCATCAACGCCACCACGCCGGGTTACAAAGCCGACGACGCACTGGCCGCCTACCTCATTGGGACCGCAGTTTTGACAGTGACGCCCGATGGCGGCATCAAGGATAACTTCTCCCAGACTGAGCGTTCAGTGACCACCGGCCCGACGGATTACACCATCACACCCGGAGCGGGAATCGTCGAGGAAGACGTCACCGTCGAGGTCACGATCACCTTCCCGAACGGCGCGCTGGGCGCTGAGAACACCATGAGGCTCGGTTCGGTCACCCTCAAGGACGTGGCGGTCAACCTGACCCAGATCTAACCGATCGGTGCGCGGGTGCCCACCAACGATGGGCACCCGGAAACGACCAGCAGGCAGCATCCACTTTTGATTTGCGAAAGCCGGTGATCTCTTGAAAATATTTCTGTTCGCGAGTGCGGCGATTCTCGGTGCGACCCTGCTGGCCACTGCGGCCGTGGGCGGAACCTATGCCCTGTTGAACTCGAGCGCTTCGGCCGGCCCGGCAGTCACGATTCAGGCCGGATCCGCCGAGCTCAGCATCACGTCAGACCTCGAGATGTCGAATACCCCGCTGTATCCCGGAGCAAGCAACGTCGGCACGGTCGACGTGCGCAACGACGGCACGGTGTCGCTCTCCCTTCGCCTCGCCGGCCTGACGCCGCCGACCGTTTCGACGCTATTCTCGGAGGCCCTGATCGTCGGGGTGAGCGCCGTTTCGACGGTGCAGGAGTGCACGTCAAACCTCACTCCCACCATTGCCGGCACCTTCGCCGACCCGCCGGCTGAGGAGCTCGGCCTCACGCTGGCTCCCGGATCCAGCGCGCTTCTGTGCGTCTCAGTGAGGCTGTCAGCGGATACCCCGAGCGGCAGCCAATCCCAGACCGCGACGAGCTTTGGACTCCTGATTGACGGACGGTAGGTCTAGCCCATGACATCGAACCGTCGTCGTTCTCTGCGGCTGCGCAGCCGGTCTGGGCGTCCGGCGCGCTGGCCCGCCGCACGATCTGCCGTGGCAATTGCGAGCCTGGTCTTTTTGACCTTTGCCGGCACCGGCGTTGCCCAGGCCGTCTGGACCGCCGCGGCGGTCAACCCCACAGCATCCGCTGTCTCGGGCGCCGTGACCATCAGCCAGGACGGGTTCGCCGCGCTCGCGACCGACTACACGTCCCATCTGCTCACGGCGACGAAGCCGGTCACCCTGACCAACGGCGCCGTGCCTGCCGCCTACGACCTGACAGTCAGTTCGGCCGCCGCGACCGCGTTTTCCGCTGCGGTCAACGTGCGCGCCTGGTCGATCGCGGCAACCGGCAGCTGCCCCATGACGCCCCCGACCGGAACAGTGAGCACCCCCCTGGCGACGGGAGTCACTCTGAGCGGCGACCTGGCGGCGAGGGCTTCGGTGCGCTACTGCGTGCAGACGTCGATCGCCAACACCACCGCCGGCACCATGGTCAGCACCTCCCTAACGGCGCAACTGGAATTGCAAGCGCGAACGGGCAACTGGATGTCACCCATCTCGCTCGTCACCGCCGCGCAATCTGTCACCAACACCGCGCCACGCGATCTGGCGGCGGTCAGGAAGACGCACAGCTCCATCTCCTTGACCTGGGCCGCTGCCCAGGACAGAACCGTGACGCGCTACGAGGTCTGGCGAAACGGCACGCGGGTTGCAAACGTACAAAGCGTCACAACCTTCACCGACACCGGCCTGACGGCGAACACGCGCTACACCTACCTGATTTACGCCGTCGATGCGAACGGCAATCACCTGGCCGCCTCGAACGAGCTCGCCGTGTCTACGAACAAGCAGCCACCGGCCCCTGGCGTGTGGTACCACGTCGTCACCGCCGCCGGGACCTGTGTCGATGCGGCCGCCCCGCAACAAAAGGGACGAGTGCTGGCGACGAAGGAGTGCTCGACCGCCTCAACCTCACGGTTCAGCTTCGTTGCGGACAGAAACGGTTCCGAGTATGAAATCGTCGCCGCTGACGAGAACCTGGTGTGGACTGCGGAAGGCACGTCTCCGCTGTCGCTCAGCACGCAGAGTGGCCCAGCAGACAAAGCCAAGCAACGTTTCACGCTCGCCCCGATCAGCTTGGGCAGTGCCACCTTTCAGATTCGCAGCGTGAAGGACGACACGAAGTGCCTTGAGTCAGGCAACACGCTCACCTTGAAGACGTGCGACACCACGGTACCCATCCAGGAAAACCAGCTATTCACCCTCGACGAGGTGACTTCATGACCGGATTCCTGATCCGTGCCCGGATCGCAGCGACCGTGGGCGCCGTGTTCTTGCTGACCGTGAGTGGGACCGCCGCCCCGGCCCTGGCGGCGTCGGGCGCCGAGTCCGCTCCCGACGTCTTGGTCAGCAGCGATGGCGAACATTTTGCCAGCAGCCTGCCCGTCGGACTGTTCGGATCACACGGCCTGCTGATTCCGCATGGTTCGATGCAATCGAGCCTGTGGATTCAGAACCCGAGCGACCGGCCCGCGAACGTGCGGGTGAGCCTGCGGGAGCCGGGCGGAGCATCCGCTAATCGAACGGTCTCTGACCTTCGGGAATACCTCATCCTGACCGTCGAAGACGCCGCGGCGCAGACGGTGACCACCGTTCCGCAGCTGGCCGACGCGGGCTGCGCGGTACTCGCGCCCGAGCAGCCGCTCGCGGCCGGTGACACCCTGCGGGTCGAGCTCACGATCGAGATGATGAACGTGAACGGACTGACCGCTCAAAACGCGCGCGCGGACCTCGGCGTTCTCGTTGCGCTGCGCGATGCCGAGGCTGGACCCTTCGCGGCATCGGCCTGCGACGACGATGGCGTGCTCATTCCGGCCATCGCCGAACCGTCAGTACCCCAGCGGGCGGATGCTCTGTCGCGCACCGGCGTCAACCTGCCCGTTCCGGCCATTATCGGCGGCGGCCTGCTGCTCGGCCTGGGCGTGCTGCTGGTCACCCGGCGGCGCCGTGACCGGCGTGAACCGTGACGCAGCCGGCTGACGCACCGATCGCGCCGACCGATACGCCCGCTCCCAGCCTCTGGCGTTTTCTGGGGATCGCGCTTAGCGCTGCCGTGCTACTGCTCGTCATCGGGCTCGGACTGGTGCTCGTGGTCATTCCCAAGGCGACCGGTGCGACCCCGCTGACCGTGCTGACCAGCTCGATGGAGCCGGGACTTTCGCCCGGCACTGTCGTCATCGTGCGCCCGGTCGACGCCAACGCGCTGCACATTGGAGACGTCGTTACGTATCAAATGGTGTCCGGCGACGCCAAGGTCGTGACGCACCGCATCCTCTCGATCGTTTCGAACTCAGAAGGACCGCGTTCCTTCATCGTGCAGGGCGACAACAACAGTGCGCCCGACGACGACTCCGTGCTGGCCGAGCAGATTCAAGGTCGGCTCTGGTACGCGGTACCCTTCGTCGGCTACGTCAACAACGTGATCACCGGGGCAAACCGGACCGGGATCATCCCCGTGGTGACCGTGGCCCTGTTCGGCTATGCCTGCTTCATGGTCGTGGGAGGCCTGCTCGACCGCCGAAAAACCCGCAAACGGGGAGCGGATGCCGACGACCCGGCCCTCGGGTTACGAGACGCGGAGCACGATCTTGCCGCGGGTGTGACCCTCTTCGAGCAGTCGGTGCGCGGCGGCACCGTCGGCGAGTTCGAACACGGAGTCGACGTGCACGCGCACGGTTCCGCTGGAGAGTAGGGCCGAGATCTCGTCGAGCGTGCGCGCGTCGGGGGACACCTTGAAACCGGTCGCGCGGCGGCCGACGGCGGCGGCATCCGCTGCCATGGTCGGCCAGCTGCCGGTCGGTGCGTTCACGAGCAGGCCGCCGGGGCGCAGGGCCGCGAGCGAGCGGGTGCCGGTGTTGTCGTGCACGTTGCCGATGAGGTCGATGACCGAGTCAAGATCGTGGACCACATCCTCGAAGCGGGTCGTGCTGTAGTCGATGACCTCGTCGGCGCCGAGCTCGCGCAGAAAGTCGAGGTTGCGGGTCGACGCCGTCGCGGTCACGTGCGCTCCCAGCACCCGGGCAAACTGCACCGCGAAGTGACCGACGCCGCCGCTGCCGGCGTGCACCAGCATCCGCTGCCCGGGAGCTGCCCCGGCCAACTTGACCATGCCCCAGGCGGTCAACGCCGCGATCGGAACGGCGGCCGCTTCGGCGTGGCTGAGCCTGGCCGGTTTGTGCGTGACGCTCATGCTCGAGACCGAGACATACTCGGCGAAGCTGCCGCTGGTGCGCGGCACGCGGCCCATGCCGTAGACCGCGTCGCCGGGCTGCAGCGGCGAGGCCTCGAACGCGGCGCGCACGACGATTCCGCTGAAGTCGTTGCCGAGAATGGTCGGGTAGCTCTGGATCGCGGCCGCGACGCCCTTGCCCGCACGGGTCTTGGCGTCGATCGGGTTGAGGCCGGCGGCGACGACCTTGATGAGCACCTCGTCGGAAATCTGGCGGGGCAGCGGCCGTTCGGCCAGGTGCAACACCTCGGGGGCGCCGGTCTCGTCGATGATGAGGGCGCGCATGGTCTCCGGCAGTTCGTATTCAGTAGCCATGCTCCCCATTCTGCTGCATCGCACCCACCCCATCACGTTCCGGGCCCGGAAAGCGGGCCCATGATCTATCGTGGGCCCGCGGAGCGGGCCCGGGCCCGGTCCAAACATATGGAGTTGCTCGCTCCCGGATGCGCGATGACGGGTGCGCCTGAGGGATGCGCGGTGAGGACCCCTCACCGCGCAGGCCCCGCCAAACGGACCGCTAGCGGCGGGTCTGCTCGTCGAGGTTGTCGATCAGGGCGTTGGCGAGGCCGACCAGTATGGCGATCTGGTCTTCGTCGCGTTCGATCCAGCGACATTCGGGCACCGGGGCCACCGGCACGAAGCCCCGGTGCTCTTCCCAGACCAGCAGCGTGCGGTCGGCGCCGAGCACATATTGCTGCCACCACACCTGCCGCATATAACTGCGCGGAATGCTGCGCCACGGCTTGCTCGTGGTCTTGATCTCGGCCAGGTGCAGATCGCCATTGGCCGCCACGCCGACTCCGTCGGGTGTAGCCAGATGCCGTGGGTGCGCGAGCGACCGGAACAGGTTCGTGCTCGGCTCGATGCCGTAGTTCTCCAGCACCCAGGCGGCGATGACCGGTTCCCGGGCCCGCCCGTGGTCGGTGTAGCTGTTGCCGGTGAAGCTCGTGCCGTGCATTTTGTCGTGGGCCGCGTTCAGAATGGATTTCGGAGTCGACAGTTTCGCGACATCCGTTGCGGTGATTCCCTGGTTGCGCGCCCGCAGCCAGGCCACCCGGTCGGTCGAGTCAGCGACGATGCGCAGCGTGTGCGGTGCCGGCAGCAGAGCGGATGCTGCAAGGTGCGTTGAAGGCTGGTCCAGATCGAAGAGGGACAGCGTTGAATTCGGCACCCCTCTATTGTGTGCCCGCGCGCCCGGTCGGCGCGCCACCGCCACGGAGTGCCGCTCGTTTGCTGCCGCGCACGCTGCGGCCGCTCGCCGCGCCGCGTTGCACCCGACACGCCCCGCTCGGCAGCCCCGAAACTCTGAGAATCGTTATCGCGAAGTGATCTGAGTTCGCTAGCGTGAGTGCACGGCAACCAACCGGGGGGAATACTATGTCGCACCGCGCACGCACAGCTGGAGGCGCAGTCGCGATCACGCTCGCCATTTTTCTCAGCGGATGCGCCGGCCTCCCCGGCTTCCCCGCCGCGACCGACGCTCCGATCGCGCACCTCGTCGAAGGGGTCGACTGCCAGGCGCCCAACCTCAATCACGACATCGCCGTGCAGGAGGGTGTTCCGACCCAAACCGACCTGACCGCCGAGCACCCCGCCGCGCCGGATCCGGAACGGGTTCCGACCGACTTCAACCCCGTCGCCGCCTATCGCTGCACCTTTTTCGGCAGCCTCGACGACGCGCAGGGCCGCTGGTCGGCCGTGCAGGTCGAGACCCTCGAGGGCGACTTCGGCGCGCTGCTGTCGGCGCTCGCCGAACCCAGCGACCAGGCGGGCCCCAACCAGGCCTGCACCGCCGACATGGAGCTGGTGCCGGAACTCTGGCTCGAAAACACCGACGGTGACGCACTTCGCGCCGCCTGGCCGCGCACCTCCTGCGGCAAAACCAAGCCGGAGACCCACACCGCTCTCGACGAGCTCGAGCTGACCGACACGACCCTGCTTCCGCTCATGTTGCAGGTCACGCGAGAGGCGCTCGACGCCAATTGCGCGATGAGCACCGGCACGCCCGAGCAGTCGCTGCTCTTTGGCGGTATGGGCCTGCAGACCTTTCCGGATGGCATGAGCGACGGTGCTGAACCGACCACGATTCCGGCGCCGCCGGCCGAGGCTCCGTCCCTCGCCGGCGTCGACGGCGCGAGCGTCTGCGTCTACACGGTCGATCTGCAGCAAGACCCCGGCCTCAGCGAGCTCAACTCCGTCGAGGGGATCGATGACCTCGCTCTCGGCGCAATGATGAACCTGCAGTTCGGCACCTTTGCCGGCGCGAGCACCCTTGAAGCGGATGCTGCGGTGCTCCTCGCCGCCGCAGCATCCGCTTCGCAGGCGCCCGAGTGCAGCACCGACCCGACCCGGTTTGCGGTGCTCTGGCCGGAGCGCGCAGGCACCCGGCTCGACACGTCGATTCAGGTCGAACTCGACGGCTGCCAGAGGCTGTTCCTGCCCGGCAGCCACGCGCTCGTGCCCGCGCCGGAACTGCTCAACATCCTGCAATAAACCGCGAGCGCGCTCAGTCAATCGACGCGCGAAGCGGCGGGGCCGCCGTTCGATGCGTGTGCAGCCGTCCGGCGCGGTCGAGAAAGTACAGACCACCCCGAACGATGTTGATCTCCCCACTCAGCGGCGGGGTATTCGCGAGCTCAGAGAAGCCGGTGCGGTCGAGCACCCCGAGCTTGCTCGTGCCGTAGGCCTTGGCATAGAGCACCCCGTTGTAGGCGGCCAGCCCGGTGAATCGCCCGCTCGATGCGAGGCTGAAGGTTGACCGCGCCCAGACATAGACGTGACGGCGCGTGCGAATATATAGCGCCTCATCAAGGGCGGCGAACTCGAACGGCCCGTCGGCGGGAACACCGTCCAGCCGGGTAAACGATGACCCGCGGTAGCTCGAGATGGCGCACACCTCTGAGTCATGGTGAACGATATAGAGTTCCTGACCAAACACCGTCAGGGCGAGAATGTCGATCGGGGATCCGGCTACTGGAACCAGTTCACGGCCGTTGACGTACCAGAGGCCGGACTGTAAGCGAAAGTACGCTCGTCCGCGAAAGCTGGTCAGGAGCAGTTGCGAGGCCTCGGTTGTGGCGATGAAGGTGAACCGGCCGTTGCGATAGCGATGAATCGACGTGAGACCCGGATGCCGGTCGGACTCGGCCGTCAGATACAGGTCGGTGCCCACGGCGACGATGCGCGTGATTCCTGCCGGGGCCTGAGGCACGGTGGCCAGGCTCGAACCGTCGAAGCAGAACAGCGCATCTCGTCCGTAGACCAGAAAGTAGGTCTTTCCGCCGACGTCGGTCAGATTGTGAGCATCGGCCGGGGCTTGGTCGACGAGTGCAGCAGGGCTCGAAGGTAGTGCTCGGCGGCGGAGCAGGGCTGTCAAGGTCATGGCCGGTTCCCCCGTGTCGCACCTCGTGTCTGATTGATCATGCTCGCCCCACCTCAGGATTTACGGCAGAATTCGGGACGAAACCCAAGGATTGCCCCAGCACGCGGCAAATTCGCACGCCCGGGCAAGGCTGCTCACAGTGAGGGCTAGGGCAACGCATAGTCGACTCATAGAAAAGTAGCGATACTTACTACTATGAGCACACGTGAGAGCACGCACACCGGCCACGGCCCCCGACTGACCAAGGCCGACGGCAGTGCCATTCGCGTACTCGTCGTCGACGACGAACCGACGCTCACTGATCTGCTCTCGATGGCCCTGCGCTATGAGGGCTGGGAGGTGCGCACCGCCGGCGAAGGCCGCCAAGCACTCAGCATCGCCCGCGAATTCCGCCCCGACGCTATCGTTCTCGACATCATGCTGCCCGACATCGACGGCCTGCAGGTGCTGCAGCGGGTGCGCGCCGACGGCTACGAGACACCGGTGCTGTTTCTGACCGCCAAGGATTCCCTCGACGACCGCATCATTGGCCTCACCGCCGGCGGCGACGACTACGTCACCAAACCGTTCAGCCTCGAGGAGGTCGTCGCCCGGCTGCGCGGTCTCATCCGCCGCTCCACCCTCGCCGTGGCGGACTCGACCGACCCGCGCATTACCGTCGGCGACCTCACCCTCAATGAGGACAGCTACGAGGTGTTTCGCGACGGCGACGCCATCGAACTGACCGCGACCGAGTTCGAACTGCTGCGCTTTCTCATGCGCAATCCGCGCCGGGTGCTCAGCAAAGCCCAGATTCTCGACCGGGTCTGGAGCTACGACTTCGGCGGCAAATCCAGCGTCGTCGAAATCTACATCTCGTACCTGCGCAAGAAGGTCGATGTCGGCCACGAGCCGATGATCCACACGGTGCGTGGCGCCGGTTACATGCTCAAAACTGCTTCATGACTGAGCGGATGCCCCGTCGCCGCGGCCGCACCCGCTCGCCCTGGACCCTGCAGCGCCGCCTCGTGCTCACCGTCGTCGGGCTGCTCGCGGTCGTGAGCATCACGATCGGCATAGTGAGCGTCGTCATTCTGCGCGCTTCCCTGGTCGACCGGCTAGACCTACAGCTCGCCTCGGCCGCTGACCGTTCCGGGGCCGCGCTCGGCGGCGTCGGCGACAACGACGGCGACCGTCTCGGCGACCTGCCCGGCAACCCCTACTTCGGCACTCCGACGGCCGACAGCATTCTCAGCGGCCCGGCCCAGCCGCCCGGACTGCTCGCCCTCGTCTACGACGGAACCAGCATCACGACCGGCTACACCGACGACGAGAGCGGACGAATCGAGGCGCTCACGTCGGAGCAGGTGCAGATCCTCGCCGACCACGTCAACCAATCGACGCCGGTCACGGTGCACCTCGGCGGCGAACTCGGCGAGTACCGGGTGCAGGCCGAAACGTCCCGCACCGGCACGCTCTATCTGGTCGGCCTTCCGCTTTCCGGAGTTGCTGCCACGGCCGCCCAACTGGCCCTGATCGTTGGCCTTGTTTCGCTCGTCGGACTCGTGATCGTCGCCATCATCGCCGCCTGGGTGGTGCGGCTGGCCCTGCGCCCACTGCAGAGGGTCACCGCGACCGCCACCCGGGTCGCGCAGCTGCCGCTGGACCGCGGCGAGGTCTCGCTCGATGATCGGGTTCCGGCCGGCGACACCGATCCGCGCACCGAGGTCGGCCGGGTCGGCGCCGCCCTCAACCGCATGCTCGACCACGTCGACCTCGCCCTGGAGGCTCGGCAGGCGAGCGAACGCAAGGTGCGCCAGTTCGTCGCCGACGCGAGCCACGAACTGCGCACCCCGCTGGCATCCATTCGCGGGTATTCCGAACTCACCCGCCGCAGCGGCCAGGAGCTGCCGCCCGACGCCATGCACGCGCTCGGTCGCATCGAGTCGGAGTCGGTGCGCATGACCGGGCTGGTCGAGGACCTGCTGTTGTTGGCCCGCCTCGACGAGGGCCGTGAACTCGAACTGGAGCCGGTGGACCTCACCATGCTGCTCGTCGACGCCGTCAGCGACGCGCACGCCGCCGGCCCCGATCACGGCTGGAACGTCGAGCTGCCCGAAGAACCGATCGAGGCGACCGGCGACGAACCGCGCCTGCGTCAGGTCATCGCCAACCTGCTCGCTAACGCCCGGATCCACACGGATGCCGGCAGCAGCGTGGTCATCGCGCTCACCGCCATCGGCGACCAGGCCGTCATCACGGTCACCGACAACGGTCCGGGCATTCCCGATGCCCTCAAAAACACCCTGTTCGAACGGTTCGCCCGCGGCGACAGCTCACGCTTTCGCGGAACCGGCAGCACCGGCCTGGGCCTCGCCATCGTGGCAGCGGTCGTCGCTGCGCACCACGGCGAAGTCAGTGTCGAGAGCGCTCCCGGTCGCACCCAGTTTCGGGTGGCGCTTCCGCTCGTCGCGGCCTAGTCGGCTTCGTTCAGCCGCTCCAGCAGAACGGCGAACTGGTCGAGCTCGGCGGTCGTCCAGGTGCTGAGGCGTCGGTGAACGAGAGCGGTGCGCTCGCGGCGCACCTTGGCCAGCTTCGCCTCGGCGAGCGGGGTGAGCGCCAGAAACCGCGCGCGACCGTCGAGCGGATCGACCCGGGTTCCGACGAGGTCCAGCCCACAGAGCAGCCTGGCCTGGCGGCTGATCATGCTCCGATCCACCGCGAGCACCTCGGCGACGACTCCGGCGTGGGTTTCACCCCGTCGAGCGAGCACGCGCAGCACAGCCAGCCCGAACGGCTCCAGGGCCGGGTCGATGCTGGCCGCGGTCGACCGGGTGCTGGCCCGGATTCCCGAGGCGAGCAGGGCCATTTGTGCCTCAACCCGGGCGAGTTCGGGGCTCTCACCATCCACAAATGTCGGTGCGACCGTGTCACTCATCGCGTGTTGTCCTGGTCTTGTCGCTCGCGGGCTGCACGATACGAATCGACTGGGTATCGTGGGCGCGCCCCACCGGCAGCAGGCCAGCGGACGCCGCGCTCACGTCGATCACGATGTCCTCCACGGTTTCCGTCTCGCGCAGCCGGGTCGATTCCGGCGCCGGAGTCGACTCTACGGTGGCCGAGCGCACCCGATCGATGCCGGTCTCCGTGCCGAGCGGATGATTGGGCAGCAGCGACACCATGAGGAGGGTCACGAGAACCAGCGGTGCGCTGACCAGGAAGATCAGGCCGACGCCGGAGCCGTAGGCCGTTTCCACGATGATGCGCAGCACGTCGGGCAGCAGATTGACCTGCGGGATGACACCGTCGCCCAGCAGTCGACCCGCATCCGCTTGATTGGCGGGGCTGAGATTGCCGACGCGGCTGCTGATCTGCGTGGCGACGACACTGCCCAGAATCGACCCCATCACCGAGACACCGACCGCGCCGCCGAGGCTGCGGAAGAAGGTGACCGAGCTGGTGGCGACGCCGAGGTGTCGCACCTCAATGGTGTTCTGCACGACCAGAACAAGGTTCTGCATGACCATGCCCAGGCCGGCTCCGAGGGTAAACATATAGACGCCGACGAAGACGAGGCTGGTGTACACATCGAGCGTGCCGAGCAGGGTGGTGCCGACGAGCATGAGCACGGAGCCGGAGACCATGATCGATTTCCAGGTGCCGCGCCGACTGATCACGGTTCCGAACAGCGTCGACGAGATGAGTAGGCCGCCCATCATGGGAATGGTGAGCAGGCCGGACTCGGTTGGCGTCGCGCCGCGGGCGAGCTGCATGTACTGGCTGAGAAAGACGGAGGTTCCGAACAGGGAGACGCCGACCGCGAGGCTCGCGACCGTCGCGAAGGTAAAGGTGCGATTGCGAAACAGGCTGAGCGGAATAATCGGCTCCGTGGCGCGCATCTCGACGATGACGGCCGCTACGAGCAGCAGGACGGCACCGATTGCCATGACCCACGAGGTCATCGACAGCCACTCAAACTGCGAACCGGCCAGGGTCACCCAGATCAGCAGCAGGGAGATGCCGCTCGTGATGAGCGCGGCGCCCAGATAATCCATGCGTACGACCCGCTTCGGCCGTGCCGGCAGGTGCAGGGTGCGCTGCAGCAGCACGATGGCGACGATTGCCACCGGCAGGGCGATGAAGAAGTTCCAGCGCCAGCCGAAGGCATCCGTTACGACGCCGCCGAGCAGCGGGCCGCCGATGGTGCCGAGGGCCATGACCGCGCCGAACAGGCCGGCATAGCGGCCGCGCTCGCGGGGGCTGATGATGTCGGCCATGATGATCTGGCTGAGGGCGACCAGACCGCCGGCGCCGAGGCCCTGCAGCACCCGGAACGCGATGAGGGTGCCCGCGTCCGGCGAGAAACCGGCGAGGGCGCTACCGATCACGAAGACGGCGAGGGCCAGCTGAATGAGCAGCTTGCGGTTGAACAGGTCGGCAACCTTGCCCCAGATGGGCGTGCTCACCGTCGTAGCGAGCAGCGTCGCCGTGACGACCCAGGTATAGGCCGACTGCGAGCCCTTGAGGTCACTGAGAATGAGCGGCAGCGACGTGCTCACGACGGTGTTCGCCAGAATCGACACGAACATGCCCAGCAGCAGGCCCGACAGGGCTTCGAGCACCTGGCGGTGGGTCATCGAACCGTCGGGGGCCGGCTCCCGAGCGGTTCGACTGGCGCGGGCCATGCGACTCCTTAAGTGGTTGACAGATATCAACAATAGGCAGGTAGTGGATGCATGTCAACCATTTCGCGTCGGCAGACGCGACACTGGCCGGTAAGTGGATGCTGATTTGCGCGCGCCCGCAACCTGCCGTAGGGTGAACTTTAGCCACAGACCGCCGGTTGCTGCGCTATGTCGAAAGACAGAAGTGCAGACGAAGGTTCATTCACGTGAACGGCCCGCGCAGGTGTTCGAAGTTCAGTTACAATCTTTTGGATTGTTCCCCAAGCTCCGGCGCCCTGCGCTGGAGCTTTTTTCATGTCTGCGCCCCGGGCTACCCGGCACATGATTATTAATGAGGAGCACCATGGCGAACAAGGAAGCAACGGTCGCCGAGCTTACGGAGAAATTCCAGAGCTCGACCGCCGTTCTGCTCACCGAGTACCGCGGTCTCACTGTTGCGCAGCTCAAGAGCCTGCGTAAGTCCATCAGTGAGGACGCCACGTACGCCGTGGTAAAGAACACGCTCACCAAGATTGCGGCCAACAATGCCGGCATCACCTCGTTCGACGAGGAACTTGTCGGTCCGTCCGCTATCGCCTTCGTGCACGGAGACCCCGTCGCCGTCGCGAAGACCCTGCGTGCCTTTACCAAGGCAAACCCTCTCCTGGTGGTAAAGGGCGGTTACTTTGACGGTAACCCGCTCACCGCAGCGGAGGTTGGCAAGCTTGCCGACCTCGAGTCCCGCGAGGTGCTGCTGGCCAAGCTGGCCGGCGCCTTCAAGGCATCGCTGTTCGGAGCCGCTTATCTCTTCCAGGCGCCGCTGTCGAAGGCTGTTCGCACCATCGACGCGCTGCGTGAGAAGCAGGAGTCCGCGAACTAGGCACCTGCCTGGTTCACGGTTCACGAATTTTTAAGAAACTAATAGGAGTACATCATGGCAAAGCTTTCCACTGAAGACCTGCTTGAGCAGTTCAAGGGCCTGACCCTCATCGAGCTCTCCGAGTTCGTCAAGGCGTTCGAGGAGACCTTCGAGGTCACCGCAGCCGCTCCCGTCGCCGCTGCCGGAGCCGCTGGCCCCGCCGCTGCTGCTGAAGAGGTCGAAGAGCAGACCGCGTTCGACGTCATCCTTGACGCCGTTGGCGACAAGAAGATCCAGGTCATCAAGGTTGTGCGCGAGCTCACCAGCCTGGGCCTCGGCGAGGCCAAGGCTGTTGTCGATGGCGCGCCGAAGGCCGTCCTCGAGGGCGTTGCCAAGGATGCTGCCGAGAAGGCCAAGGCTTCCCTCGAAGAGGCCGGCGCAACCGTTACCCTCAAGTAATCAACGCCCCATAGGGGCTCTGATTGAGGCGTAGCCGACCAGTTTTCGGACTGATCAGCGTGCAAGGGGCGTCGTTTCCGAAAGGAGACGGCGCCCCTTTGTCGTACCCCAGCGGGCCTGATGAGCGTTACCCACAGCGGATGCCGCGCTCGCGCAGGTGTGTTGTCAGGAACCCGAGACGGTCGGTTGACGTGGCGCGCTCGTGCTCGAACGAATAACGAGGTTCGTCTGGAGCACGGTGGACGCGTCATCGTGCCCACCAAGCGTTGGGTTCTCAAACTCGGCCAGCAGCGAAGCAACCGCGAGCTGGCCCTGCCGACGCGGATGCTGCTCCAGTGTTGTGAGACGAAACATTGTGGAATATGGATGCCCGTCGATTCCGATCACGCTGAGCTCTGCTGGCACCTGGATACCCAATTCCCGAGCCGCGACAATGAGTCCAATCGCGATCTCGTCGCTCGCCGCGAAGATCGCGGTCGGTCGCTGCCGTGGGTCGCCCAGGAGGGCCAGACCGCGCTCATGGCCGCCGGGAACGGTGAATTCAGAGGTATGAAGGCACCCTTGCACCGGTAAACCCGCCTCCGTCATGGCCGCCTCGAAGCCGCCGTAGCGGTTTCTGTGCACGTGAAAATCCATCTCATTGACCCGGCTGCCGCCGACGTGCACGATGTCGCGATGCCCGAGGCTGAGCAGGTGCTCTGTGGCCAGCCTGGCGGCGGCAACGTCGTCGATGGAAATGGTGGGCACGCCGCGAATAGCGCCGCCGATCCCGACCAGCGGGCGCCCCAGACGATGTAGATGATTGACCTCGGCGTCGCTCAGGGCAACGCCCACCGAGACAATGCCGTCGAAACGCTTGCGGGCCAGAAAGAACTCAAAGACGCGCTCGCGTTCGGGAGAGGCCAGGGGCAGGTTGTACAGGGTCATGTCATAGCCCTGCTCGAGCAGTGCCTCTTCCACGCCTTCCAGCACCTCGGCGAAGAACCAACGGTTAATAAAAGGAATGATCACCCCGACGCTCTTGGTTCGGCCGGTCACCAGGCTGGCGGCGTTTTGTGACGCAACGTAACCGAGCTGCCTGGCCGCGTCGACAACCTTCTGGCGGGTCTCGGCCGAGACGTAGCCCCGGCCGCTCAGTGCCCGGCTGGCAGTGGCCTTGGCCACATCGGCGAGGCGCGCGACATCGGCAATTGAACTCATCTGGTCTCCGTCTTTGGCGACTGGTTCTCAGACACGATAGCGCGGGTTGGCGCATCATGGAACCGGTTCCATGATAACCCCTGATTCTCTGCTGATGTTCCGCCACACATGGAGGGTTCCCAGCGGCAGGTTTTGGATCTTTGCCATTTTGTTATCTTCGCAGGGTTGCTATCGCTGATCGGGTGACGTAATTTATGGTGTGGAACCGGTTCCCGAGTTGTGGCAGAAATAGCTTATTCTGGGCCGGTGCCACTAGTCCGGAGCCACCCGCCCTGGCGGAATCTCAGCACCACCACTCGACCAAGCACCACTCAATGAGGAGAAACAAGATGCGGTCTTCCCTGCACCGTCGAATTACAGCACCGCTCGCCCTGGCGGCGATCGCGGGTCTGGCCCTAAGCGCTTGCTCCGGCGGCCCGGGAGCTACCACCAATGAGGCTGGCGCCGAGGGCGACGGCGTTGTCACCATCTATGGCACGATCGCCGACACCGAGGCCAAGCTGCTCGAAGAGTCCTGGGCCGGCTGGGCAGCAGACAACAACATCGACATTCAGTACGAATCGTCGAAGGAGTTCGAGTCGCAGATCTCCATTCGCGCCCAGGGTGGCAATGCCCCCGATATCGCGATTTTCCCGCAGCCCGGCCTCATGAAGGACCTGGCCTCCCGCGACTTCCTGAAGCCCGCCCCGGCGGCCGTCGAGGCGAACGCCGACGAGAACTGGTCGGCCGACTGGAAGGCCTACGGCACGGTCGACGACGTCTTCTACGGCGCCCCCCTCATGGCGAGCGTCAAGGGTTTTGTCTGGTACTCGCCGGCGAAGTTTGCGGAGTGGGGCGTTGAAGTGCCCACGACGTGGGACGAGCTGCTCGCCGTTACCCAGACCATCCAGGAAAAGACCGGCGCGGCCCCATGGTGCGCGGGCTTCGGCTCTGGCGACGCCACCGGCTGGCCGGGAACCGACTGGGTCGAAGACCTGGTGCTGCGCGAGGCCGGAGCCGAGACCTACGACAAGTGGGTCGCCAACGAGATTCCCTTCACCGACCCGGCCATCGCGTCGGCCTTCGACTCGGTGGGCGAAATTTTGCTCAACCCGGCCTTTGTCAATGCCACCTACGGCGACGTTGCATCGATCAACAGCACCCCCTTCGGTGACGTTGCCATCCCGGTCTCTGACGGAACCTGTGCGATGACCCACCAGGCATCGTTCTTTGATGGTTTCATCACGGATGCCGGTGGCGAGGTCGGTCCCGATGCTGACGTCTGGGCTTTCATCACCCCGTCCGTTGAGGCGGGCGGCCAGGCTGTTACCGGTGGTGGCGAAATCGTCGGTGCATTCTCCGACGATGCCGACACGCAGGCAGTTCTGGAGTACCTTTCCAGCGCCGACTGGGCCAACAGCCGGGTGGGCCTGGGCGGTGTGATCAGCGCCAACAAGGGACTCGATGCCAGCAAGGCGACGAGCCCCATCCTGCAGGAAGCGATCAAGATCCTGCAGGACCCGGACACCACTTTCCGTTTCGATGGCTCCGACCTGATGCCGGGTGCCGTGGGAGCCGGAACGTTCTGGAAGGGAATGGTGAGCTGGATCAACGGCACGCCGACCAGCGAGGTGCTCACCAGCATCGAAGCGGGTTGGCCGTCGAGCTAGCCTGAAACAGTCAACACTCAGGCATGAAACGGTGTGCCGCCCGCCTTCAGAAACGGGCGGCACACCGTGCGTGACAGGCGTACGTTGCGTATACGTTTTCACCGGTTGTCGAGCGAATACCAGGGTTCACTGCCGTACTCGAAAGGTTTCAGATGTCCGCATTCTTCTCCTGGCTGGCGCAATTACCAGCGCTGGCACAAGTTCCGATCGTCATTCTGGCTTTCGGTGTCGTTGTCGGTGCCATCTTGTTCTTTGTAGAGGTTGCCCCCCGCTCTGGCCGCATCTACACGGCCATTCGTCTCGCCGTCTGCGTTCTGGCACCCCTGATTATTCTGCTGGTGGCCAACTCCTACACCTGGGCCATCATCGGTGCCGGTGTGTTGGGCCTCGGCTTCTTCTATATCGACTATCGATCGCGCAAGGGCGCTGGGTACCTATTTCAGCTGGTTGGTTTTCTCGCTCCCGCCATGCTCCTGCTGGCCATCGGCCTGGTCATTCCGACGATTCAAACCACCGTGCAGGCCTTCATGAGCGCTCGCGGTGACCGGTTCGTCGGCCTGGAGAACTTCGTCTGGATCTTCACCCAGCCCGAAAACGTGCGCATCGTGCTCAACACGATCGTCTGGGTGCTCATCGTCCCGACCGTCTCGACCATTGCCGGCCTCGCCTACGCGGTATTCATCGACAAGAGCCGCGGTGAAAAATACTTCAAAATTCTGGTCTTTATGCCGATGGCTATTTCGCTGGTGGGGGCATCCATTATCTGGCGTTTCGTCTACACGGCCCGCCCGGCCGATCAGGAGCAGATCGGCCTGCTCAATCAGATCGTGGTGTTGTTTGGCGGCCAGCCGGTCGACTTTCTCTCCTTCTCTCCGTTCAATACCCTGTTCTTGATCGTGATTCTGATCTGGGTGCAGACCGGATTCGCGATGGTCGTGCTCTCGGCCGCCATTAAAGGCGTACCGACCGAGCAGATGGAGGCCGCCGAACTCGACGGAACCAACGCTTGGCAGCAGTTCGTGAACGTGACCGTTCCGGGCATCCGCGGCGCCCTCGTCGTAGTTCTGACGACAATTTCTATTATTTCGCTCAAGGTCTTCGACATTGTGCGCACCACGACGGCCGGCAATAACGAGACCAGCGTCGTGGCCAACGAAATGTATACCCAGTTCAAGAACTTCGAGCAGGGCCGCTCCGCCGCCTTCGCTCTGGTGCTCTTCCTGCTGGTGCTTCCGATCGTTGTGTATAACGCCCGCCAGATTAAGAAGCAGAGGGAAATCCGATGAGCGCGGTCATTCCGGTAGACGCCACCACTAAGCGCCGCAGTGCCCGGAGCACGGAAGCAACGATCGCCCGCAAGACCAAGAAGCGGTTGACCAGCCGCGGAGCGACCATCGGGGCGCTTATCATCGCGGTGCTCTGGTCTATCCCTACCTTGGGCCTGCTGGTGTCGTCATTCCGGCCGGCGCAGGAAGTGCGCACCACCGGCTGGTGGACCATCTTCACCAACACCGGGGTCACCTTCGACAACTACATCACTGCTCTGGCCGCCGGCAATAGCCAGATCAATCTGGCCGGGTCGTTCATTAACTCGATCGCAATCACTCTCCCGGCCACGCTCATCCCGTTGATGATTGCCAGCCTTGCGGCCTACGCCTTTGCCTGGATCGATTTTCGCGGCAAGAACGTGATGTTCATCGGAGTCTTCGCCCTGCAAATCGTGCCGATTCAGATGGCGCTCGTTCCGTTGTTGCAGTTCTTCTCCGGCGGCACGCTCTTCGGCTACCCGGTGGTCGCGGCGCTCAACCCGGGCAGCGGCTACTCGCAGGTCTGGATCGCGCACACCATGTTTGCCCTGCCGCTGGCCATCTATCTGCTGCACAACTTCGTCTCGGAGATACCGGCCGAAGTCATTGAAGCCGCTCGGGTTGATGGCGCTGGCCACGGGCAGATCTTCTTCCGCATCGTGTTGCCCCTGACCATGCCGGCCATCGCCTCGATCGCCATCTTCCAGTTTCTGTGGGTCTGGAACGACCTGCTGGTGGCGCTAATCTTCGCCGACGGCGCGGTTGCCCCGATGACCAAGCTGCTCGCCGAACTCTCCGGCGCCCGCGGCCAGGACTGGCATCTGCTCACGGCCGGTGCGTTCCTGTCTATTCTGGTGCCGCTGATCGTGTTCTTCTCCCTGCAACGCTTCTTTGTGCGGGGCCTTCTGGCCGGGTCTACCAAGGGGTAGGTGGGCCTGCAGATCTCCGGTGAATGGTTACCGGGGCCGACCCCGACGGGGTGGCCCTCGGTCGTTATGCCCAGCGCAAGGCGTTGGCGTTGAGGGAGTTGTCGACGACGAGGCTGATGGTGCCGGCGACGTAACGGTCGACTGACCACTCCAGAGGTAGGCCGTCGCGGCTGAAGCTAACGCGCTTGTGCATGAGCAGCGGGGACCCGCGGCGCACATTGAGCAGCCGCGCGTCTTCCGCCCCTGCGGGGCAGGCGGAAAACTGGTGCTCTGCGCGGGAGAAAGTGATGTTGGCCGTCGCCGCGAGCCAGGCAGTCACCGACGGGCAGTCGGACGAAATCTGCTCCACCTCGGCGCCGACCGAGTCCCGGTAGCGGGTGCGCTCCACCATGATGGCGCTGCCGTCAAGCAGGCGTACCCGCACAACGCAGAACACGCGAGCGGCTGTCGGTAGCCGAAGTTCCTCGCGGTCGAGCGGCGAAGCGTCCTGCCACACCCCCGAGATGACGTGGCCGGCTGGAACGCGCCCGCGCGACGACGCCCATTGGGCAAAACTTCGAAATTCTTCGAACGTGGCGGCTGGCCGCGGCTCGCCGACGACGGTGCGCCGACTGCCACGACGGGAGGCCAGGACCCCCTCGGTTTCGAGTTCGCCCAGCGCCTGCCGGATGGTACCGGGAGCAACGTCGAATTCTTCCGAGAGCTCACGTTCGCTGGGAAGCTGACTTCCGCGCTCATAGAAGCCCCGCGTAATTGCGCCTCGAACGGCTTCTGCAATGTCGTGATACCGCGCCACGCCCAACCTCACTCTGTACGGCCGCGCTCTGAGCGCCCAACCTGGATCACTGTCCAAAGTATTGCGTCACCGCAACGTGCGACGACCGCACCGGACTCACGCACTGGGGGTTCACCGAGCGTTTACCTACTCGTCACTCAATTTACCCTTCCCGGCCCAACTTCTCTAGTGAACTTCGAACGTCAAAGATCAAAGTTCACTAGAGAAGTTGGGTGAGCGATGATCTTTTGTCTCGGGAGTCTCCGTCGGTGACCCACCGGTACACGATCATTCTGGCTGAAGAGGATATCAATGAACACGTCGCACCGCCGTTACCTGCCCGCAATCCTGCTTGTCGGCGCGATTGGCCTGTCTGGTTGTGCTAGCACCTCCACTGACGCTGCCGCGGACGCAGGCTGGGCCGCCGCGACATCGGTCGAAGCCGGTGGGGGGCTGGACAGCCTTGTCAGTGCTGCGCAGGCTGAAGGAACCCTGAACGTCATGGGACTGTATCCGGACTGGGCAAACTATGGGGTGTTGGTCGAGGAATTCACGGCGACCTACGGCATTGAAGTCGACAACGACACCTCGGCCGGTTCCAGCCAGGACCAGATCAATGCCATCAAGAATCGCATTGGCCAGAGCCGGTCCCTCGACTACCTCGACACCGGAGTTTCCTTTGCCAACAGTGCCAGTGCGGAGGGGCTCCTGGCTGAGTATCGTCCTGCCACGGTTGCTGACATTGACCCGGCACTGACGGACACCGACGGTCGGTGGACGAACCAATACGGCGGTTACGTCACCATCGGGTGTGACGCGGCGGCGGTGGCGGTGTGTCCCACATCTTTCGCCGAACTCAACGATTCACAGTACGCCGGCAAAGTCGCTCTCACCGGAAACCCTGCCCAGGGCGAATCCGGCTTCAACGCGGTTTGGGCCGCAGCGATGGCGATGGGCGGCAGTCTCGACGACATCCAGCCGGGCATCGACTTCATGGCGGAGTTGTCGGCGAGCGGCATCCTCATTCCCGTCGAGGCCAACGCTGGAACGCTGGAAACCGGTGAAACCCCCATCATTATCAACTGGGACTACCTGAATTTGGCAGCCGCCGATGACACTGCCGCAGCTGGTGTCGATTTTAAAGTTGCCATCCCGACGGACGGCACTATGGCGTCTTACTACGCCGCGTCGATCAATGCAGACGCCCCGCACCCCGCTGCGGCACGCCTCTGGATCGAGTTCATGTACTCCGACGAGGGCCAGAATATCCTGCTCAATGGCTACACCCGACCCGTGCGTTTTGACGCACTGGTCGAATCCGGTGCTGTCGACACGGCTGCGGCCGATAGGCTCCCTACCGTCTCGAACGGCTTCGAGTTTCCGTCCGAAGCCCAGCGCAGCGCCGCCAACCTGCTCCTGGCTGAGAAGTGGGACGCAGCGGTCGCCTCGTGACGCTCACGGTGGCTAGGAGCGACGCTCCCTCCGGCACTGATTCGGTCGATCGGGCAACGGATCTCGTTCATTCGTCGCCCGCTCGGCCCGAGCGCCGAGGCGACTCCTCGTTCATGGGACTGATCCCTTTCCTAGTCTTCATCGCATTTTTTCTGGGCGTGCCGGTCTGCGGCATCGTGCTGTCGGCGTTTCGAGTCGCCGACGTCAACGACCCGGGAATCTACGTGCCCAGCCTGGCCAACTTTGTGGCCAGTTTCCGGGGGGCGTCCTGGGAGGCAATGCAGAACAGCCTGCAGATTAGCCTGATAGCCGCACTGACCGGCGGCATTATCGGTCTGGCCCTCGCGCAGGCCATTCTCACTACGCGCTCCAAGAAACTCACCGCCGTGGTCACCGTACTCACGAGCGTGCTGGCCAATTCCGGAGGCGTTCCGCTCGCGTTCTCCTTCATCGCGGCGGTCGGGAACGCCGGCATCATGACGGGGCTCCTGTCACTGACGGACCTGGGTTTCACCCTCTACAGCAGCGGCGGACTCATTCTGATGTATCAGTATTTTCTGATACCGACCATGGTCATGGTTGTTTTGCCCACCCTGGCCGGCCTGCGCTTGGAGTGGAAGGAGGCGGCAGCCTCCGTCGGGGCAACCAGCTGGCACTTCTGGAAGAAGGTCGGCTTGCCGATCGCCACTCCGGCGGTTCTGGCCGGATTTGTCCTGCTCTTTGGCGCGTCGTTCGCGACCCACGCCTCGGCCGCGGCCCTGATCGGAGGCGGTGGAGTACCCCTCATTACCCTCCGCATCGACAGTGGACTGGCCGGTGGCAACTTGGCCGGACAGGAGAATGTGGCGATGGCACTGGGTGTCAACATGATCATCGTGGCCCTGCTGGTCTTACTCGTCTACATGCCGCTGCAGAAACGGAGTCTGAGATGGTTCCAATGAAGCAGCCGACGCGTGCGGCGCGCGGCATCCGTATCGTGGCGCCGGGGCTCAGCTGGGCCTTGATCATCTTGGTGGCGCTCTACATTGCGGTGCCGATGCTCTGCGCTTTAGCCTTCAGCATCTACGTGCCCACCATCGGATTCACCTTTGAGCCGTATCTGGAATCGGTGCGTGACCCCGGATTTTTCGGTGCGCTTTCGCTGACGCTGCTCATAACCGTTCTGACCGTTTTCGGGCTACTGGCCATTATGGTTCCGACCATGGTGTATCTCCACCTCAAGGCGCCCCGGTGGCGCCCCATTATTGAGATCGTCTGCACGATCCCCCTCGTCGTACCGTCAATCGCTCTAGCGGCCGGATTAGTCACCGTGCTGCGCAGCATGGCCAGTTTCGGTCGCGGTTCCGTGCCGGCTCAGATCAGCCAGCTGCTGCAAAACCCCGACCTGCCTATCGTTCTGATCGGCAGCTACATCGTCTTAACCCTGCCATTCGTATTTCGATCGCTCGATGCTGGTCTGCGCACCATTGATCTGCGTACCCTCGTCGAGAGCGCACATTCACTCGGGGCGAGCGGCGCCACAGTGCTCTGGCGGGTCATCCTGCCCAACATTAAAGGGCCGGTAATCTTCTGTGTCTTCTTCTGTATCGCACTGTGCCTGGGTGAATTCACGATGGCGGTGACGCTTGGCTATCGAACTCTGCCAGTTTGGCTCACCCAAATTGCCGGATCCAATTTTCGCGCGTCCATTTCCATGTCCCTCCTCATTAACGCACTCACCTGGGCACTGTTGATCGCCATGACCGTACTCGCCGGACGGGCAGCTCCCGCGCGCGCCCTGGCCTTGAAAGGACACCAATCGTGACGCTTACAGCAACAATCGCTCACCCCCGAAGTGCAACGGGGGCGCGTATCGAGTACACCTCGGTGAGCAAGAAATTTGGTGATACTACCGTGCTCACTGGCCTTGACCTCACTGTCGAACCCGGGGAATTTGTTGCACTGCTCGGCCCTTCTGGCTGCGGAAAAACAACAGCGCTGCGAATTCTTGCCGGGTTCGAGACCGCGTCGAGCGGTACTCTCACGGTGGACGGGCGCGATGTATTGCAGGTTGCGGCCCACCGTCGCGGCATTGGCATGGTGTTTCAGTCGTACAGTCTGTTTCCCAACCTCAGTGTGGCCGACAACGTATCGTTCGGACTCGTCGTGCGACGCGAAGGCAAGGCCAAGCGGGTAGCGAAACTGACCTCTTTGCTTGAGCTGGTCGGGCTGCCCGGTTTCGCAGATCGGTTTCCGGCTCAACTTTCCGGCGGACAACAACAGCGCGTCGCGCTCGCACGAGCGCTCGCCGTTGAGCCTCGGGTGCTGCTCTTGGATGAACCCCTGTCGGCTCTGGATGCCAGGGTGCGCGCCTCACTTCGGGAGGAGATTCGCAACCTGCAACTCCGGCTCGGGATCACAATGCTCTTTGTCACCCATGACCAGGATGAAGCGCTAGCGATGGCCGATCGGGTGGCGGTCATGCGGGGCGGTGGAATCGAACAGATTGACCAGCCGGGGGTTCTCTACGACCAACCGAGCACTGATTTCGTTGCTCGCTTCGTTGGTACGACGAACCAGCTCGCCGTCGCCCGCGGCGCGGCCGTCCCCGAGCTCTGGACGCCCCACCGTGATGGCGATCGTGATTTGCTTTATGTGCGGCCCGAATTGCTCATGCTGGAGGCGTCCGAGCGCGGATCTGCCCACATCATTTCCCACGTTTACCGCGGTGCGACGACTCGCATCACGGCCAAGATCGAGGGTGACATTAGTCACGGAAGTTCCGAGATCAAGGTCGACGTTCCCTCGGCTAGCGCAGCCAAATTAGCGATCGGCCTGAGAGTTCGGGTTCGACTTACGGGGCGCCCGGCGCTTCGGATGGAGGCATAAATGCAAGCCCAATTTCTTAACACCAGCATTGACGTGAGCGCGAGCTTGCTGCCGGGCGCAGCATCTGCGATTATTTTTGACTGCGACGGACTACTCGCGGACACCGAGGACCTCTGGTTGCGTGCCGTGGCTGCGTGCGCGAACGAGCGCGGCACAACCCTGACCGACCTGGCCGGTTTTCGTGGTGGCGCAATAGACGACGTGGCCGTGCAGCTCGTGACGATCCTCGCCGCTGCCGGGCTTCCGACCCCCTCGGTAAACAAATTGGAGGTGTCGCTGTCCGAAGAATTTCAATCCCTCATCGCCCAGGAGGCGACCGCGATGCCGGGAGCTGTGGCCCTGGTGAGTGAACTCGCGTCACGATTCCCCGTCGCGGTCGCGTCAAACAGTCCGCGTGCGCTGCTCGACCAGATTCTGGAACGTATCGGTGTGCGGGACTTGATCACGTGTTCCGTCGCCCGGGATGAGGTGTCGGCGGGCAAACCCGCTCCCGAGCTGTACGTGGCTGCCCTCCGCAAACTGCACGAACTCGATCCATTGGTAACCGCCGAGACAGCCGTCGCCTTTGAAGACTCGGCGGTGGGGGCGTTGGCTGCTATGAGTGCCGGCCTGCTCGTTGTCGGCGTCAACGCTGACCCGAAAGTGGTCCTCAACTGCCACGTGCGGCACACCACTCTGCTCGAAGAAGAACTCGTCGATTGGACCCGTATCTTGGAACGGGAGAAGCCCGCGCAGGTCGGGCCGTACACTTTCGTCGGGGGCTCCTTCGACGCGGCGACGTCGACTTTGACCGTGCAGTGCCAATATCCGGCCGAACAAACGGCGCGGGTGCAGGTTTATGCCCAGAGTGACTGTCTGTGGAACGAGCTGCCGGCAGGTCTACCCGTGGCATCGGCATCCGTGCCCAACAATAGGGAATCACTTTCAATAGATCTGGCCCACCTGCCCGACGGGACCTATCGTTTTCTGCTGGTGACGGATGGTTTAGTACCGGAATGGAATGGGCGGACCGGTGAATTCACCGTGCGGACAACCGTGCCAGTGGCGCAGTCCGCAGCTCCTCAGACAGCGGCGCCCGCTACGTTCACTCCGGAATCGCCGGAGCGGGGTGTGACCGCCATGACCTGGAATCTCTGGTTTGGCGGATGCCACTCCAACGACGGCCACGCCAAGCAGGTCGCGTACCTTCGGGAATCTTCCCACTCGATCGTGGCCCTGCAGGAGTCATTCGGGGATCATGGCCGTCGGTTGGCGGCGGCGATGGGGTGGAATATTGCGCAACAGGGTCATGACACCGCGGTGATAAGTCCGTATCCACTGTCGCTTCATCAGACCGAGACCGATCCCTTCGCAACCTGTGCCACCGTTTTCACACCGACCGGCGCCGTCACGGTGTGGTCAGCGCACCTGTGGCACTCGGACTACGGCCCCTATACGGCCGATGATGCGCGCATTCCTGCGCGCTATACCCTCGCCAGCCGGGGCGAACGCCGACGCACAGGCGAGCTCGCGAAAATCTTGTCTGAACAGGGCCGGCTCGAGCGCGAGGGCGTTGTGTCTGCACAGGATTCCATTCTCATCATGGGTGATTTCAACGTGCCCTCGCATCTGGACTGGAAGCCGGGACACCGCGCCAATACTGTCGAGTGGCCCACTTCACGCATGCTCGAGGTCGCGGGGTACGCCGATGCATTTCGAGTCGTTCATCCGAATGTTGGTGTCGCGCCCGGGCACACCTGGTCGCCGATCATCCCATCCGATGAGGAACCTCGGGACCGGATTGACTTCATCTTTAGCCGGGGCGCGCGCGCCTTAGCGGCCTATACCGTAGCCGGTGAGGCAGAGAGCGAGGCACCCCCAAAGCGCCGCATCGGTGAAAACCGCCAAGTTGGCCTGGGTGAGAGCGTTCTAGGCCACCACCTTGAGAATGCGTGGCCGACCGATCACGCAGCTGTCGTGGCCCGGTTGCACTGGAATTGACGGAGGTTCCTGGGCCGAGTCGGGACATCCGCCTCGCGGCGTGGTGTGCGCTGCTTTGCTGCCGACCGAAAAAAAGTAGTCCACAGCTGCGTTTAGAGTAAGTGCATGAGTGGAATGCACGGGGCCCCTGGCCACGGCCCGCGGCAGCAGGCGGGCGTGGAGCGCCCCCGCAAGCGAGTCAGTGGAGCGGATACCGCGGCGCAGCGCGCCGAGAACGCGCTCGCCCCGCGCATCCCGCACCTGCTCGCCCGCATCACCGATCTGTTTGCGCCGCACCGCAACACACTCATCGTCACGGTCGTACTCGTTCTGATCAGCGCAGCCCTCTCGGTCGTGCCGCCGCTCCTCACCCAGCGGGCCTTCGACGACGGCCTCTTTCCGCCCGGCGACACCCCGAACCTCTCGGTGCTTGGCGTTCTCGTGGCGCTCATGCTCGTTGTTTTTCTGGTCAACGCGCTGCTCGGCGTCTGGCAAACCTGGCTCACCGCGAGCGTCGGCAACAAGGTGATGGGCGCCCTGCGGGTGCGCCTGTTCACGCACCTGCAGGCTATGGAACTGAGCTTCTTCACCAAGACCAAGACCGGCGTGATTCAGTCGCGGCTGCAAAACGATGTCGGCGGTGTCGCGACGGTGCTGACCAACACGATTTCCAGCATCCTGGGCAACACGGTCACGGTTATCGCGGCGTTCGTGGCGATGCTGCTGCTCAACTGGCAGTTGACCATCGTGGCGGTCGTGCTGATGCCGGTTCTGGTGTTCGCCCAGCGCCGGGTCGGGCAGGTGCGGGCGCGCATCGCCGGAAAGACCCAGGAATCGCTCTCGGACATGACCGCGATCACCCAGGAGACACTGAGCGTGTCGGGAATTCTGCTCTCCAAGAGCTTCACCCGGCAGCAGAACGAGATCGATCGGTATGCGCAGGAGAACCGCAACCAGGTGCGGCTGCAGGTGAGCCAGCAGATGAGCGGCCAGTGGTTCTTCGCCACCGTGAGCGTGTTCCTGTCGGCGATTCCCGCGATCGTCTACCTCGTGGCCGGTGCGCTCGTGTTCAACGGAACCACCGAGATCACCCCCGGTACGATCGTGGCCTTCACGACCGTGCAGTCCCGGCTGATCTTTCCGCTGCTCGGACTCATGCGGGTCGCCCTCGACCTGCAAACCTCGTCAGCACTGTTTGCGCGCATCTTTGAATACCTCGACCTGAAGCCGGCGATCAGCGACAAGCCCGACGCGGTGCTCGTGCCGACGGCCGGCACCGATCGGGGCCGGGTCGAGTTCGACCGGGTACGGTTCGCCTACCCGGATGCCGGCGGCGACGCCCGCCCGACCCTCGACGACGTGTCCCTGACAATCGAGCCGGGCCAGTTCGCGGCCTTTGTCGGGCCGTCCGGCGCCGGCAAAACCACGGTTTCCTACCTTATTCCGCGCTTTTACGAGGTCTCGGCCGGCCGGGTGATGTTCTCCGGGGTCGACGTGCGGGACCTGCAGCAGGAGTCACTCGTATCGCACATCGGCATCGTCAGCCAGGAAACCTACCTGTTTCACGCGACTATCGCCGAGAACCTGCGTTACGCGAAACCCGAGGCAACGGATGCCGAGCTGGTCACCGCAGCGCGCGCCGCCAACATCCACGACACGATCGACTCCTTTCCGGCGAAGTACGACACCATGGTGGGGGAGCGCGGCTACCGGCTGTCCGGCGGCGAGAAACAGCGCATCGCTATTGCCCGGGTGCTGCTGAAGGACCCGCCGGTACTCATTCTTGACGAGGCCACGAGCGCGCTCGACTCCATCTCGGAGAGCGTCGTGCAGGCCGCACTCGACACGGCCAGTCACGGCCGCACGACCATCGCGATCGCCCACCGCCTGTCGACGATCGTCGACGCCGACGTGATCTTCGTCGTCGACGCCGGCCGCATCGTCGAGCGTGGCACCCATGCCGAACTGCTGGCCCGAGGCGCCGTCTACGCGTCTCTCTACGCCCGCCAAATCACGTCGAGCCCCACCTCCTAAACTTCCCGGGCCCAGGCCGGGGAAGGGGGCCCATGATAGATCATGGGCCCGGTTCCCGAGGGTGGGCCCGGTTCCCGAGGGTGGGCCCGGTTCCCGAGGGTGGGCCCGGTTCGCGCGACACCACACACCCCTGTTCACTTTCGCGTCGACGGGGCAACGTTTCCTGTTTACCTTCGGGCAATGTGCTGGTCACCCGCATTTTGGAAGATCGGTGTGCTCCACATTGGGGCTTACCCATCGCCCAAATAGCAGACGGACAGTAATGAAAAAAACTCGACTCCTTGCCGCCACAGCCGTAGCATCAGTCGCGATCCTGGCCTTAGCCGGATGCGTGCAGAGCAGCGCCGCAACATCGCTGGACACCGATGGGTCGGCCGATCAGGCCCTCACGGTACTCATCAGTGGCGGTGAAAACATCCAGGCGCTGTGGGAAGACCACCTCATTCCCGCCTTCGAAGAGGAGAACCCCGGTTACACCGTCGCGGTCAACCTCGATCTGCACGGCGAGCACGATGCCCAGACGATGGCCAAGCTGACGAGTGCCACGGAGCAGGAAAAGGACCCGGGCTTCGACCTCGTTGACGGCGGATTCGTGCCCATGGCCGCCGAGGCCGGACTGCTGACGCCGATGACCGCGGACGAAATTCCTGCCTTCAATGACATTCCGGGTGACGTCGTCGAGGCCGGTGGTGCCGGCGGGATCGCCTACCGCGGCTCCGTCGTTCTGCTGGCATACGACACCGCCACCATCCCGACACCGCCGAAGACCCTCGACGAGCTGCTGGCATGGATTGAGGCGAACCCGGGCGAATTCACCTACAACTCCCCGAAGTCCGGCGGATCCGGCTCGGCCTTCGTCGCGACGGTCCTCGACAAGTACGTTTCTGAGGATGCCCGCGCAAAAATGACCGTCGGCTACGAGAAGGAACTGGAAAGCGAGTGGACCGAAGGGTTCGAAACACTCCGCAGCCTGAACCCGTACATCTACCAGAATGGTTTCTACCCCAACGGCAACCAGCAGACGCTGGACCTGCTGGCGAGCGGTGAAATCTCGATGGCGCCGGTCTGGTCCGACATGTTCATCTCCGGCAAGAAGAACGGCGCGATTGGCGAGTCCGTGAACTACACGCAGATCGCCGACCCGTCCTTCACCGGAAGCGCAGCCTACCTCGGCGTTCCGGCTGCCAGCCCCCGCCAGGAGGGTGCGCTCAAGCTCGCCAACTTCGTCCTGACCCCCGACGCTCAGGAAATGATCGTGAACGAGATCGCCGGCTTCCCGGCAATCAGCCTCGACCTGCTTTCGGCCGACATCCAGAACGAGTTCGAGGATGCCGATACCGGCAACCTGCGCAAGGGCTACTTCTCTCAGATGGGCAGTGACTTGAGCAACCTGTGGGATCAGGAAGTTCCGGGACAGTGACTCTCGCCCCGACCCGGGGCTCAAAGCGACGCGCCATAGCCACCCCGGCTGTGGCGCGTCGCCCGTTGGGCTTCTTCCTTGCCCTTCCCCCGATCATTTTGATTCTGCTGTTCGTGGGATTCCCGATCGTCCTGGCATTTGCGTTCAGCATCGGCCTGACCGGTGGCCTGAACCACGTGATCGCCTCGATCGGCCTGAACGTGCACGAAGCCGAGAATTGGTGGGGAACACCGGCGGCCTATATCGAGGTGCTCTCGAACTCCCGCATCCTGCGCGACCTCTCGGTCACCGTCGGCGTGACAGCGCTCAGCACGGTCATCGTCATTTTTCTGGCTCTGGGCATCGGGCTGTTCCTCAAGCTCCGTGACGGACGGATGGCCCGGCTGCTGTCCGGTCTGGCGATCATCCCGCTGTTCATCCCGGTGGTCATCGCCTCCTGGGCAATCGTCACGTTCTACTCCGGTGACGGCTTCGTGCGCAGCGTCTTTGCGCAGTTCGGTGTCGAGGCACCGGTGTGGGCCTTCACCATGGTCGCCGTGGTGATCGGATCTGTGTGGACCTCGCTGCCGTTCGCGGTACTCATGATCACCTCCGGCCTGCAGGCCATTCCCAACGCCATGATCGAAGCGGCGCGGGACGCCGGTGCCGGGTTTCTGCGCATTGTCGTATCCATTCTCATTCCCATGGCCTTCGTACCGATCCTGATTGCGGTCACGTTCACCGCGATCGGCGTGGTCGGCTCCTTCACGGTGCCGTACTTCACCGGGCCCAATGCGCCCAACATGCTCGGCGTGAGCATGTCCAACTATTTCTCGGCCTTCAACCAGCCGCAGCAATCCGTCGTGATGGCCTTCATTGTCTTTGTGATCGCATCCGGTATCGCTGCAGCGTATGTCTGGGCCAACTTTCGATCAGCAAAGGATCAGGGAAAAGTCTGATGACGATGATCACCAAGCGCGCGCGCCAGGACGCAGCGCGGCTCAACTTCAGCGGTCCGCTCAGCGGGCTCTTTTTCGTCCTCATGGTCGTTTTCATTCTCGGCCCGCTGGCCTGGCTGGGCATTCGAGCATTTGCCGAATCCTGGACCTTCCCCAACCTCGGCCCGGACGGCTGGACCCTGCGCTGGTGGAGCGTGGTACTCGGCGACGAAACGCTCGGCCGTGCGGTGCAGAATTCGCTCGCGCTCGCCGCGTTGACCGTGCTGGTGTCGGCCTGCATCTGTCTGCCGGCCGCGTATGCTTTCGCGCGCTACGAATTCTGGGGTCGGCGAACCTTTCTGATCGGGCTGTTCGCCCTCAACGCCTTCCCGAAAATGGGTCTGTACGTCACCATCGCCTCGCTGTTTTACGCGTTCAACCTAATGAGCACCGTGCTGGGCGTGTTGATAGTGCACGTTTTGGGAACCGTAGTGTTCATGACCTGGATTCCTGCGGCGGCCTTCGCCGCGGTACCACGCAGTCTCGAGGAAGCGGCGCGCGATGCCGGGGCCTCGAAGCTGCGAGTGTTTCTCAGCGTGACCTTTCCCCTGGCCCTGCCCGGAATTTTGGTGGCCGCGGTGATGTCGTTCCTGGCGTCGTTCGACGAGGCGCAGGGTACCTATCTCATTGGCGCACCCGACATTATGACCATGCCAACGCAGATGTACACCCTCGTGCTCAACTACCCGAATCAGGTGGCGGCTGTGTTCTCCATTCTGCTAGCCATCCCCTCGGTCGCCCTGCTGCTGGCGGCGCACAAACACATCGTCGGCGGCACGCTCGCCGAGGGATTCCAAATCAAATAGCTCCGCTCCGGCAATCGCAAGAAGTGTAGAGAAGACCATGACTTTGATCGAAGAAATACATTCCACGACACACACACACCGTGAAACGGATGCCGGCGGCTCGCGCGGTCTGCGCGTGCGCGGCCTCCACAAGGTGCTCGGCGGTCGCACCATCATCGACAATCTCGACCTGACCGTGCAGGACGGGGAGCTGGTCTCCCTGCTTGGCCCCTCCGGCTGTGGAAAAACCACGACCCTGCGCATGATCGCCGGATTCCTCGCGCCCGACGCCGGCTCGATCCAGGTGCACGACCGCGAGGTGTCCGCCTTCGGTGCCGAGAAACGGCCCAGTGCCATGGTGTTTCAGAACTATGCGCTGTGGCCGCACATGACGGTCGTGAAGAACGTTGGCTTCCCCCTCAAACTGCGTCGACTCGGCAAAAAGGAGATCGAGCAGCGAGTGGATGCTGCCCTCGCGCTGGTCAACCTGCTGCACCACAAAAACTCACGGCCGGCCCGAATCTCCGGGGGTGAGCAGCAGCGCGTTGCCCTGGCGCGCGCCCTGGTGCAGGAGCCGGAGCTGCTGTTGCTGGACGAACCGCTCAGCAACCTGGACGCGAAGCTGCGGGTGAAAGTGCGTGAGGACATCCGTGAAATTCAGCAGCGCCTGGGCATCACGACGCTGATCGTGACGCACGACCAGGAGGAGGCGATGTCGATGTCCGATCGAATCGCCGTGATGAACGCCGGAAAGATTGAGCAGTTCAGCCGGCCGGCCGAGCTGTATTCCCGGCCGGAAACCGAATTCGTCGCCACCTTTATCGGCAGCCTGAACCGGATCGAAGGTTCGCTGGTCAACGGCGCCGTCGTGCCCGGTGACGACGTCATCGGCATTCGCCCGGAAGACGTGGTGTTCACCCTGCACGCATCATTCGATGCACGCCCGGCCGTCGTCGAGCGCGTCGTGCCCCACGGGCATTTTCACGAAATCTACCTGAAGCGCGATGACGCCACTCTTCGCGCCTTCGCCTCCGGGCTGCCACCGGCGCCCGGCGATCGCGGTCACGCCGCCATCCAGAAGGCGCTTACCTTTCGGCAGGGCCGGCTCATCACGGCCGCCGGGGTGGCGGCATGAGCGCGCCCAGCGCGGCCGCCCAGCGGGTCGCCGCTGTCACCGCTCACCGCGGGGATTCCCAGAATTTTCGGGAGAATACCCTCGCAGCGATTCGATCGGCGATTGCGGCGGGGGCGGACTACGTCGAGGTCGATGTTCGGGTCACCCGTGACGGCCAGGTGGTGTTGCTGCACGATGCGAGCCTCCTTCGGTTGTGGGGCTTCGACGCCGCCATCTCGGACCTGACCTACGCGCAGGTCGCTCTGTTGGGCGGCGACGATCTTCGTGTCCCGTTGTTGCGAGACGCGCTGAAGCTGTTCGAAGATTCCCCCGCCCTGCTGCTTATCGACATGGACGAGGAAGCGCCGGCCGCGCAGGCTTTTGACGTAGTGCGAGAAAGCGGCCTGGACGTCGCGTGGTGTGGAAGTTTGGCCGGGATGCGGCGCATCCGTTCTCTGGATGCTGCGGCTAGCATCTGGCTGCCGTGGGACCGGCGCGAGGCGCCACCGCTCGAGTTGATCGATGAGCTCCGGCCGGATTTTGTGAACGCGGAGTATGTCGTGCTCAGCCGAAAGCTCGTGGACGACATTCATGCCCTGGGCTTGCGGGTCGCCTGCTGGACGGTCGATAGCGCCGCGATCATGCGGTGGGTGCTCGCGCTGGGCGTGGATTCCGTGACCTCCAATCGGTTGGCTCTGCTCGCCGAGACCGTGCGCGAGGCCGTCGGGCCTGAGCCGGCGGCTTTCTCTGCGGTTTCGGCGTTCTCGGCGGACGAGCTGCGCGAGGCCAGTGCGATTGCCCGGGAACTCGCGATCTGGGCGCAGGACTATAGCCGATCCGCCGACAAGGGAACAATTTCGACCAAGGCGAACCCCGGCGACCTCGTGACCGAGGTGGACGTTGCCGTCGAGGCACATGTTCGCGCGCGGATTGCTGCCAAATTTCCCGGCCACAACTTCGTCGGCGAAGAGATGGGCGGCGAGGCGCAGGCCGGCGTGCCGTGCTGGTACCTCGACCCGGTCGACGGCACGACAAACTACGCCAACCTGATCCCGTGGACGTCGTTTTCACTCGCCCTGGCGGTGGATCACGTTCCCTACGTCGCCGTCGTGTCCGAACCCTGGCGCGGCGACCTGTTCGAAGCGGTGGCCGGGCAGGGCGCCCGGCTCAATGGCGCTGCCCTGGCGCTGCCCCGAGCCGGCGAGGGACCGCTGTCGCTGGCCGGACGGGTCGTACACACGGAACTCGCCGGGCACCTGCCGTGGCCGGGCATGATCGAACTCCTGACCGCGCTGGGCGAGCGGTTCAGCATCATGAGGGTGATGGGCTCAGCCACGCTGACCGTCGTGGGAATCGCCGCCGGACGGGGAGCCGCCTCGGTGATCGGCCAGTTCAGCGCCGTCGACCATCTGGCCGGCACCCTGATCGTGCAGGAGGCCGGTGGCGTCGTGCTTGACGAAGACGGGATTCCGAACGCGTTTCCTCGGCGCGGCGGCATCGTGGTGGCCGCCCCCGAGGCCGCGACGGAAGTGTATGGCCTGTGGCGCGCCGCCGTGCGCGCGAGCTGATGCCCGCACTCGACGCACTCGACGGTCTCGACCGGCAGACGCCCTGGCACCTGGTCGACCGGTTACCGCTCGACTTTGCCACCTTCCACCCGCAGGGGCTGGCCTTCGCCGCGGGACTCACCTTTCTGTCTTCGGTGGAGATTCAGGCCGAAACCCGTGGAGTGGGTCACGTGTTCATCATCGACGAGCGCGGAGCGCTGCAGCGGGATGTGATCGTGGGCGACGGCGAGATGTACCACCCGGGCGGCATCGACTTCGACGGCAGTTCGGTATGGGTGTCGGTGGCGCAGTACCGCCCGGGCGGCCAGAGCATGATTATGACGATCGACCCGGCGTCCGGCGAGGTTCGGGAGCGCTTTCGGGTCGCCGACCACGTGAGCTGGGTCGTCTGCGACCGGGTGAATGGCCTCGTGCACGGCGCCAGCTGGGGCTCACGGTTCTTCTACACCTGGACTGTTGCTGGGGCGTTGGTCGCGTATTGGCCGAATCCGAGCGGGTTCATCGACTACCAGGACTGCCGCTTTCTCGGTGAGGGTCTCATCGCCGCGAGCGGAATCGCGGTGCTGAGCGGGGCATCCGGAGCTTTTGAGCTGGGCGGGTTGGCACTCATCGATACCGCACAGCGCACGATCGCTCGGGAATTTCCGATCGGCCTGTACTCGACGGCCGGGCACACGGTCACTCGAAACCCGTTCTCGATCTCGCTCGACTCGGGCTGCGTGACGATGCGGGTGGCCCCCGACGACGACGACGAAGGCAACGGCACCGAAATTCTGACCTATTGCGCCATCCCCTGACGCCATCGTGCACGGGGCCCGGACCCGGAACGTGGGCCCAGTTCATAGGCTGGGCCCCGGTTCACAGGGTGGGCCCGGCGCCTGTCGCGCACCGGGGAGGGCTACGAACGGTCGGCGAGCATCCCGGTCATCAGATCGATTTCGGACTCCTGGCTCAGCACGACCGAGGTCGCAAACGACTGCACGGTCGCGTTGGTGCTGCGGTCCAGCACCGCCTCGGCCATCTCGATCGCACCCCGGTGGTGAGCGATCATGATGGCGAGAAACTGGCGTTCAGCTTCGACCCCGGAGGCCGCGGTGAGCGCGGCAATTTCGGCGGCGGTCGCGAGCCCGGGCATCGGCTCCCCGGCGACGTGCACGGCGTCGGAACCGGCCGTGTGCGGTCCGTCGTGGGTCTCGCCGGAGAGGCCGGGTCGGGTCATCCAGGTCATCGACGGCTCCGGGGCGAATTGCGGCAGCCCCCACACGGCGAGCCAGCCCGACATCTGCCCGCTCTGCTTGGCCTGCGTCGTGGCGATGTCGTAGGCGAGCAGCCGCACCGGTTCATCATCGGTCCGATCGCGGATGATCAGGGCGAGTTCGACCCCCTGGTTGTGGTGCTCCTGCATATCCCGCGCGAAGCCGGCCTCGGCGCTCGTCGTCTCGGGCGTCGCGTCGACGATCGTGCTCAATCTCCCGATTGAGAAGGCCACGGCTCCGACTACGAGCGCCGTCACCAGAACGGATGCCGCGATCGCACGAATCAGGGTGCGGCGCGGTCGCGACGGTGGGGCATCCGCTGGTCGCGCAGGCATTATGGGCTGCACGCTGTCCCGCGCTCTAGGAAACCTTGCCGGGGGCGTCGATTGCGCCCGAGCAGGAGGCGCCGTCTTCGGGCACGTTCGTGCTCTTCCAGAATTCGGTGAAGAATTCACCGATGCGCGCGTCGTCTGCGCTGTCGACCTGCAGCTGGGCATTCCAACCGCTCAGCACGATCGGTGCGGGAATTCCCTCGAAGGGCGACAACACGACGTAGCTGGAGGGCAGCGCCGTCTTGAGCAGGTCGAGCTCGGCGTCAGCGATCGCCGGGTCATAGGTAACCCAGATTGCGCCGTGCTCGAGGGAGTGCACCGCGTTCTCGCTCGGAACCGCCTGATCGTACACGCCGCAATTGAGCCAGGCCGGGGCGTGTTCGCCACCGGCGGGCGGCGTCTGCTCGTAGGTCACCGCCGTTTCGACGTGTCCGGCCGTGTTAGTGAAGGTCTCCACGCCGTCGATCGTCGACGCATCGCCGGCGCCGCCGCCCGCGTAGTTCGCCGCTTTCGGGGCGAGCGCAAAAGTGGCCACCAGGAGGGCGATGATAGCGACCGCGGCGACCGACCCACCAATGATGCCGATCCGTCGGTTGCGCTTGCTGCGCTTCTGCTGGCGGTGATATTCCTCCAGCTTCTTCGCGCGCTTCGCAGCACGCTCTTCCTTGATCGACGCTTTATTGACTGGGGATCCGGGCTGGGGGGTCACGACGGCCTCTCTGTGGGAACTACTTCCAATCGAACGTACCAGTCGCCCCTGCAGCTTCCCTCTGATCTCGCTCTCACAGACATTTCTCAGGCTGGTCGCCAGGTCTCGCCGCCCGTTAGAGTAGATGCGTGCCCGTTCACTCGTCGTGTTGCTGCTGTCGCTAGCCGACCCTCCACGAACGCGCCCGGCCACCGCCCGGAACGCGCCGCGCCGGTGCAACCCGAGGCCGCGCCTGCCCACTCGCGTGCGGCTCGACAGAAGGAATTCCCATGAAAATCGCTAACACCATTCTCGACCTCATCGGTGACACGCCGCTGGTCAAACTCCACAAGGTCACCGCGGGATTGACCGCGACGGTGCTGGTGAAGCTGGAATATCTCAACCCGGGCGGCTCGGCGAAGGACCGCATCGCGGTGCGCATTATCGACGCCGCCGAGCGCGATGGATTCTTGAAACCCGGCGGTACGATCGTCGAACCCACCTCCGGCAACACCGGGGTGGGCCTGGCCCTGGTGGCGCAGCAGCGCGGCTACAAGTGCGTGTTCGTATTGCCGGACAAGGTCGGCGAGGACAAACGCAACGTCCTCACGGCATACGGCGCCGAGATCGTGGTGACGCCGACATCCGTTTCACCGGAGGACCCCGAATCGTATTACAGCGTCTCGGACCGGCTGGCCAGGGACATTCCGGGTGCTTTCAAGCCCAACCAATACTTCAACCCGAACGGCCCGCTCAGTCACTACGAGACCACCGGCCCCGAGATCTGGCGCGACACCGACGGCACGGTCACGCACTTCGTCGCCGGAGTCGGCACCGGCGGCACCATCACCGGAACCGGCCGCTACCTACGGGAGGTGTCAAACGACGCCGTGCGCATCATCGGAGCGGACCCTGAAGGTTCGGTCTACTCCGGCGGCACCGGCCGGCCCTACCTGGTCGAGGGTGTTGGTGAGGACTTTTGGCCGGGCGCCTACGATCCCGCCGTCGTGCACGAGGTCATCGCCGTCTCCGACGCCGACTCCTTCGCGATGACCCGGCGGCTCGCGCTCGAAGAGGGAATTTTGGTCGGCGGCTCGAGCGGAATGGCCGTCGTTGTCGCCCTACGTGCAGCCGAAAAGCTCGGACCCGACGACACCATCGTGGTCCTGCTGCCCGACGGCGGTCGCGGTTATCTCGGCAAGATCTTCAACGATAAGTGGATGCGCAGCTACGGTTTCAGCGCAGCCCCCGCCGGTCACACGGTCGCCAATTTGCTCGAATCGAAGACCGGGCGACTGCCGGCTCTGGTCTATGTGCACCCGAGCGACACCGTGCGTGACGCCATCGAAACCATGACCAGCCAGGGTGTGTCGCAGCTGCTCGTGCTGAGCGCCAAGCCGCCCGTCGTCATGGGGGAGGTGCTTGGCTCGGTCGATGAGCGAGCTCTGATGGACCGGGTCTTCTCCGGCGACGCGCAGCTCACCGACCGGATCGGGGCGATCGTGGGCGTGCCGCTGCCGCTGATCGGCGTCAACGAGCCCGTCGCTGCCGCCCGCGCCGCCTTCGCCACTCACGACGCGCTGCTCGTGACCGACGGCGGCAAACCACTCGGCGTCATCACCCGGCACGACCTGCTCAGCTACCTGAGCGTCTGATCATTTCTACACAGGGAGCACCCATGGCTAACAAGTTCGACACGATCGCCATCCACGCCGGTCAGGAATTCGACCCGACGACCGGCGCCGTCATTCCGCCGATCTACCAGACTTCCACCTACGTGCAGGAGAGCATCGGCAACCTGCGCGGCGGTTACGAGTACAGCCGCGGCGGCAACCCCACCCGCACCGTGCTCGAATCCCTGCTCGCCGCGTTGGAAGGCGGCAAGCACGGCCTGTCGTTCGCGAGTGGTCTAGCCGCGGAAGACACCATTTTGCGTGCCATCCTCAAGCCGGGCGACCACGTGGTGCTCGGCAACGACGTCTACGGAGGAACCCACCGGCTCATCAACCAGGTGCACGGAGCCTGGGGCGTGCTCAACACGACCGTTGAGATGAGCGACCTTGCGGCGGTTGAGGCGGCCATCCGCCCCGAAACCAAAATCCTCTGGGTGGAGACGCCGAGCAACCCGCTGATGAAGATCAGCGACATCGCGGCACTGTCCGAGATCGCGCACCGGCATGGTGTCATCGCGATCGTCGACAACACGTTTGCGTCGCCGGCCCTGCAGCATCCGCTTGCCTTCGGCGCTGACGTCGTCGTACACTCGACCACGAAATATCTTGGCGGCCACTCTGATGTGCTCGGCGGCGCGCTCATCATCAACGATGACGAGCTGCACGAGAAGGCCAAGTTTCTGCAGTTCGCGGCCGGGCCGGTGTCGGCCCCGCTCGACTCCTGGTTGACCGTCCGCGGCATCAAGACGCTCTCGGTGCGCATGGAACGGCACTGCAAGAATGCTCAGGCCATCGCCGATTTTCTCGACGGCCACCCAGCCATCGAGCAGGTCTACTACCCGGGGCTGCCCGGCCATCCGGGGCACGAGCTGGCCAAGAAGCAGATGTCCGGCTTCGGCGGCATGATCTCCATCGCGTTTGCCGGTGGCGCCGCGGCCGCACGCCAGTTCGCCGAGTCGATGCACCTGTTCCAGTTGGCCGAATCGCTTGGCGGCGTGGAGTCGCTCGTGAACTACCCCTCGGAAATGACGCACGCCTCGGTGCGCGGGACCGAGCTCGAGGTGCCCGACAATATCATTCGCCTCTCGGTCGGAATCGAAGACGTCGAGGACCTCATCGCCGACCTGGAGGGTGCGCTGCCCGGGGCCTGATCTGGACCGACGCGTTTGTTGCGGGCCCAGGTCAGGAAAGCGGGCCCATGATCGATCACGGGCCCGTTTTCCGGGCCCGGGCCCGGAAAGACTTGCGGGGTATCGCGCGTGCGGGCCCAGCATATGAACGTGGGCCCAGTTTCTAAGCTGGGCCCCGTCCGATGCAGAGAGTAGGGTCAGGGCTCGCGGGAGAAAGCGGAGGCCCGGTGCACCTGATCGGGAGTTGGGCGGATGCCGGTGTAGAGAAAGAACTGCTCCTCGGCCTGCAGCGCGACGACCTCGGCTCCCGTGATGACCGGCTTGCCGAGCGCTTGGGCCGCCAGAATGAGCGGAGTTTCGGCGGGGGTGGCTACAACGTCGAAGACCAGGCGTGCCCCCGCTATCGTTTCGGGCAGAAATGACGTTTCAGCGGATGCCGCGCCTCCGGTCATACCTACCGGCGTGACGTTGACGATGAGGTCGGCGGTGAGCGGGCCGACCTCGGGTGCCCAGTCGTAACCGTAGAGTGCGGCCAGCGCCCGGCCGGTGCCCTCGTTGCGCGCCACGATCGTGCCCTGGGCGAACCCGGCATCGTGCAGGGCCGCTGCGACGGCCTTGGCCATGCCGCCGCTGCCGCGCAGAATGACCGAATAGTTCCGCGGCACGGCGTGCTCGGCGAGCAGACGCTGCACTGCGGAATAGTCGGTGTTGTACGCCGTGAGGTGCCCCGCGTTGTTGACGATCGTGTTGACCGAGTCGATGGCCGACGCCGAGGCATCCATTTCATCGATGAAAGCGATGACGTCTTCTTTGTAGGGCATCGACACGGCGCAACCGCGGATGCCTAATCCGCGCACGCCGGCGATCGCATTCGCCAGATCAACCGGGGCGAAGGCCTTGTAAATGTAGTTCAGGCCGAATTCTTCGTAGAGATAGTTGTGAAACCGGGTGCCCAGGTTGCTCGGGCGGGCCGCGAGTGAGATGCACAGGGTCATGTCTTTGTTGAGAATGGGCATAACTCCAGTGTGCCGTGCTTTGCGACACGAGCCGGGCCGGGCGAATGTGACAGTCACATTGTGACCGTCACAATGTGACCGTTACAATGTGACCGTTACAATGTGACCGTTACAATGTGACCGTTACAATGTGACTGTCACATTGCGGTCTGTGCCTGCATAATGTAACCGCGGGCCAATTTGTGACCGTGCACATGACTTCGGGGGTGACCGTGTCGGACGACTCAACGAAAGAGCGTGCGCCGAGCATCCGCGACGTCGCGCGCCTCGCCGGGGTCTCCCACCAGACCGTATCGCGCGTACTCAACAATCACGCCAGCATCCGCGATTCCACCAAAGCCCGGGTGCTCGCGGTCATCGAAGAACTGCAATACCGGCCCAATCGGGCCGCCCGCGCACTCTCGCGCGGACGATCCCGCACGATCGGTGTGCTGTCCGCGTCGAGCGCCGAATACGGCCCGGCGAGCAGCATCGCCGCGATCCAGGACGCGGCGCGGGACGCCGGATACTTTGTGAACACGGCGAACCTCAATCGTGGGGAGCCCGGGTCCATCGCGGCGGCCGTCGACCACCTGATGTCCCAATCCGTGGAGGGGATCGTGGTGATCGCACCGCAGGTGCAGGTGTTCAATGCCCTCAAGCTACTGTCGATCGATGTGCCGTTCGTGACGCTGCAGTCCTCCGGGAACGTGGACGCCAACGCCCTCACCGTGGACCAGATCGCCGGTGCACGACTGGCCACTCGGCACCTCATCGACCTCGGACACCGTGACATCTATCATCTCGCCGGGCCGCAGGACTGGATCGAGGCCGAGGCTCGTATGCACGGCTTCCTGGAGGAGATGGGGGCCAGGGAAGTTCCGACCACGGCGCCGATCCTCGGCGACTGGACTGCGCAATTCGGCTATCACGCCGGGCGCGAGCTGCTGCACGTGCGGGACTTCACTGCAATCTTCTCGTCCAACGACCAGATGGCCCTTGGCCTCATGCACGCGATCCGGGAAGCCGGGCTCGAGGTGCCCCGCGACGTGAGCATCGTGGGCTTCGACGACATCCCGGAGGCGGCTCACTTTTGGCCACCGCTCACGACGGTGCGCCAGGACTTCGCCGAGCTCGGCCGGCGCTGCGTCGCGCTGCTGCTGGCCAACATCGCGGGCACCACTGCGGAAAACCAGGGCGCCATCATGCCGGAGCTCATCGTTCGCGGCTCGACCGCGCGCCCGGCATTCTGAGGTTCGGCCTGCGGGTCGATCGATCCTTTGTAGCGATTTCGATCGGCGGTATGCGCGATTTCGAGCGTTATTCAAACGAGACAAAGTCGCTGTTGACACAGTGTGTCCCAATGCCGCTAACATAAACACACAGCAATGTGACCGATCACATTCGGTCGGAACATGCAGATCGAGTCAAGCGATTGCCCTGTCACCACACCCGAACCACTCGCGGTATCGTCCGCGCTCAGACCTGACATAGGAGTCGATTCCGTGAGTACAACCGATGCGATCTCCTGTACCGAGTCCCTGACCTCGGTCGACGGCGGGACGCGCGCGTTGAGCGTGGCCAATCCGAGTCGGGCCGTTATGGTGCGCGCTGCCGGCGGCCGTCCGGCCGCGGCCACGGACCGCGCCAGGCTGGTGTTCGCATGAGCACCTACGGCCCCCAGATCGAGGTCGCGATCGCCCGCGTTCGCGCTGAAATCACCCGCCTGCACGCGGAGCTGTTTCGCAACGGGCTCGTGGTCTGGACCGGCGGCAATGTCTCTGGCCGGGTGCCGGGCGCCGACCTGTTCGTTATCAAGCCCAGCGGGGTCGACTATGCCGACCTGGCACCGGAGAACATGATTCTCTGTGACCTCGACGCAAATGTCATCCCCGGCACGCCGGGCGCCGACCGCTCGCCGTCGAGTGACACCGCAGCACACGCCTACGTCTACCGGAACATGCCTGATGTCGGCGGTGTTGTGCACACGCACTCCACCTACGCCACGGCCTGGGCCGCCCGCAATGAAGCCATCCCGTGCGTTATCACGGCCATGGCCGACGAATTCGGCGGCCCGATCCCGGTCGGACCTTTCGCCATTATCGGCGACGATTCGATCGGCCGCGGCATCGTGGAGACTCTCACCGGCCACCGTTCTCGTGCCGTCTTGATGGCGAACCACGGGCCCTTCACGATCGGCAAGGACGCCCGCGATGCTGTGAAGGCCGCGGTCATGGTGGAGGACGTTGCCCGCACGGTTCAGCTTGCCCGCGTGGGCGGTGAACTCGTCCCGATCCCACAGGAATCTATCGATTCCCTGTTCGCCCGCTACCAGAATGTCTACGGACAAGCACCGCAGGGGGCGTTGCAGTGATGGCAGCCGACCGCACCACCGTAACGTCGTCTGCCGGCGGCACCGAGGTGCTCCACGATTTCGCCGAGATCGCTCGCACCGAGCTTCTCGTGATCGATAAAACCACCACCCTGCGCGATTTCACCCGCGAAGTGCGTTGGAATCAGGCCTACTACCGACTGGCACAAGGCCTGTACCTGCTCCACAATCCTGCAATTTCACATCAATGACGATAAACAGAATGAAAGGTAACACAGTGAAAAAGAACGTATTCTTCGCAGTCGTGGCCGCGGGTGCCCTCGCGGTATCGATGGCAGCCTGCTCATCCGGCGCCACATCCACCGGCACCGACGGAGGTGGCGACAAGGGACTGATCGGCGTTGCCATGCCGACCAAGAGCTCCGAGCGTTGGATCGCCGACGGTAACGCCGTCAAGAGCCAGCTCGAGGAACAGGGCTTCACCGTCGACCTCCAGTACGCCGAGGACGATATCCCCATGCAGGTCTCGCAGATTGAGAACATGATCACCAAGGGTGCCGAAGCCCTGATCGTGGCCTCGATCGACGGCACGACGCTCACGAGCGTGTTGCAGGACGCCGCTGACGCGGACATTCCCGTCATCGCATATGACCGACTCATCCGCGATACCGAAAACGTCGACTACTACGCCTCCTTCGACAACTTCAAGGTCGGACAGCAGCAGGCCTGGTCGGTCCTGAACGGACTCGGACTTGCCGAACTCGACGGAACGCCCATCGAGGGCGCGCCTGCCGGTCCGTTCAACCTTGAGCTCTTCGCCGGTTCGCTCGATGACAACAACGCGTTCTTCTTCTTCAACGGTGCAATGGATGCCTTCCAGCCGCTGATCGACGACGGCGTCCTCGTGGTCAAGAGCAACCAGACCGACATTGAGCAGGTCGCTACCCTCCGCTGGGCCGGAGAAGAAGCACAGGCTCGCATGGAGGACCTCCTCACCGCGCAGTACTCGGACGGCACCGTGGTCAACGCCATCCTGTCGCCATACGACGGCATCTCTCGTGGCATCATCTCTGCCCTCGAGGGCTCTGGCTACTCCGTCGGCGACGGCTGGCCCATCATCTCCGGCCAGGACGCCGAGATCGACTCGGTCAAGGCGATCAACTCGGGTGAGCAGTACGGCACCATCTTCAAGGACACGCGCGAGCTCGCATCCGTCGCCGTGAACATGGCCGTCGCCCTGCTGAATGGCGAGACCCCCGAGACCAACAACTCGGAGGACTACGACAACGGTGTGAAGACCGTTCCGTCGTTCCTGCTCGACTCGACGATCGTGGTCAAGGACAACATCCCGGCCGTGCTGATTGATTCGGGCTACTGGACAGAAGCAGAAATCAACGGCTAGGTTTCGCTGCCCCTGTTTAGCCCGTGCCCAACGGTCGGTGGGGTAGTTTTACCCCACCGGCCGTTGTGCCCCCCACATTTTTACCGGTCGCCGAAATCGCCCGGGTTCTGACCATGCAATAGAGGAATAAAGAAGGTGCTCACGTGACTACGAACATCCTTGAGATGCGCGGCATCACCAAGACGTTTCCCGGAGTAAAGGCGCTCTCTGACGTGACACTCGACGTCAGTCGCGGGGAGGTCCACGCCATCTGCGGCGAGAACGGTGCCGGAAAGTCAACCCTGATGAAGGTGCTCAGCGGCGTCTACCCGCACGGCACCTACACCGGCGACATCGTCTTCGAAGACGAAATCGTTGAGTTCAAGAGCATCAGCGATTCCGAGGCCAAGGGAATCGTGATCATTCACCAGGAGCTCGCGCTCAGTCCGTACCTCTCTATTGCCGAGAACATCTTTCTGAACAACGAACAGCGTGGCGCCTTCGGTCTCATTGACTGGAACAAGACCAACTCTGAGGCTGCCAAGCTTCTTGCCCGGGTGGGGCTGCGCGAAAATCCAACGACGCGGATCATGGACATCGGCGTCGGCAAGCAGCAGCTCGTCGAGATTGCTAAGGCGCTCTCGAAACGGGTGAAATTGCTGATCCTGGATGAGCCAACGGCGGCCCTCAACGATGACGACTCCGACCATTTGCTCGATCTCATCCTGCACCTCAAGGGTCAGGGCATCACGTCGATCATCATCAGCCACAAGCTCAACGAGATCAAGAAAGTCTCCGACGCGGTCACGATCATCCGTGACGGCCGGGCCATTGAAACCATCGCCAAGCTCGACGTCACCGAAGAACGCATCATCAAAGACATGGTCGGTCGTGACCTCGAGCACCGCTACCCGGATCACACTCCCGACATTGGGGAAGAGATCCTTCGGGTTGAGGACTGGACCGCTTTTCACCCGCAAGACGTGACGCGCATGATCGTTGACCACGTCAACCTCAGCGTACGTGCCGGTGAGATTGTGGGAATCGCCGGCCTCATGGGGGCTGGCCGCACGGAATTCGCAATGAGCCTGTTTGGGCGTTCCTACGGGAGCCGCATCACCGGCAAGGTATTCAAGCACGGCACTGAGATCAAGACCCGCACCGTGACCGAAGCCATCGACAACGGCATCGCCTACGCCACTGAGGACCGCAAGACCTACGGCCTGAACCTGATCGAAGACATTAAGCGCAACGTCTCTATGGCGGCGCTGCATCGGCTGGTACGCAAGGGCCTCGTGAATGACAACGAGGAGTATCAGGTCGCCAACGAATACCGCGCGAGCATGAATATCAAGGCTCCGAACGTGCTCGTCAAGACCGGCAAACTTTCTGGTGGCAACCAGCAGAAGGTGGTGCTGTCGAAGTGGATCTACTCCAACCCCGACGTTTTGATTCTTGACGAGCCCACCCGCGGGATCGACGTGGGGGCCAAATACGAAATTTACACAATCATCAACAAACTTGCCGCGGCCGGTAAGGGCGTTATTGTCATCTCTTCGGAGCTGCCGGAACTGCTCGGCATTTGCGATCGCATTTATACCCTGGCTGAGGGTGCCATCACCGGGGAATTCCCGATTGAGACCGCCACGCCGGAGACCCTCATTAAGCACATGACCATGGAAAAGGCCCGCTAGCGCCGGCGCTAGCGGAAAAGGAGAACCCCAATGAGTGATCAAGAGACCACGCCGGCCACGGGAGGCCTGGTCAACCCGAGTGAGAACAAAGCCACGTCTTGGCTGAGTCACGTTTTGGCCGACCTGGGCAAGAACGGTATTTTCATTGCCCTCGTTCTGGTGGTGGTGCTGTTTGCGGTTCTGACCGACGGCATTCTTTTACGCCCGCAAAATATCTCCAACTTGATCGTGCAGAACGGCTACATTCTCGTTCTCGCCATTGGAATGGTGATGGTGATCGTTGCGGGCCACATCGACCTGTCGGTGGGATCGGTGGCCGCTTTCGTCGGCGCATGTTCCGGTGTCTTCGCCGTGCAGTGGGGCCTGCCGTGGTGGCTGGCCATCATTATGTCGCTCGGCATCGGCGCTCTTGTTGGCGTGTGGCAGGGCTTCTGGATTGCCTATGTGGGAATCCCGGCGTTCATCGTGACCCTGGCGGGCATGCTCATCTTTCGCGGCCTGGCGCTCGTTGTGCTCGGAAATACGAACATCGGCTCCTTCCCGGCCGAGTACCGTGCGCTCGGCAACGGCTTTCTCACCGACGTGTTCGGCGAGTTCGACCTCGACCCGCTCACCCTCGGAGTCGGACTGATCGCCGTGATTGCTCTGATTGTGCAGCAGGTGCGCACGCGCCTGGGACGGTCCAAGTACGGCCAAGAGGTCGAGCCCCTGGTGTGGTTCGTGACCAAGCTCATCCTGATCACCGCGGCAGTTGGCTTCTTCGCCTACGCGCTCGCGAGCTATAAGGGCATCCCGGTCACCCTGATCGTGCTCGCCGTGCTCGTGCTCATCTATGGTGTTGTGATGAACCGGACGGTGTTCGGCCGCCACATCTACGCGATCGGCGGCAACCGCCACGCAGCCGAACTCTCCGGCATCAAGAACCGCAAGGTCGACTTCTACCTGTTCGTGAACATGGGTATTCTCGCCGCCCTGGCGGGCCTCATCTTCACCGCCAGGCTTAATCTCGCCGGCCCGAAGGCCGGTGATGGCTTCGAACTCGAGGCCATTTCGGCAGCGTTCATCGGTGGTGCGGCCGTGCAGGGTGGCATCGGTACGGTCGGCGGCGCCATCATTGGCGGTCTGATCATTGGTGTGCTCAACAACGGTATGTCGATTCTCGGCATTGGCATCGAGTGGCAGCAGGCAGTCAAAGGCCTCGTGCTGCTTCTCGCTGTGGCTTTTGACGTGTACAACAAGCGCCGGTCGGGCGGTCACTGACCGTTCTTGCGTTAGCACTACCCACCCGAAGGCCGGAATGCGTGAGCGTTCCGGCCTTTTGTGTGCCGTGCGCGCTCGGTGTGGGGACCGGCCGCGACACGCCGTCGGACATTCCACAGGCAAAATATAGTCAGGGCAAGGCCCTGTGGATAACTGTCCGGGGTTCCGCGGAATTCGGGCGGTCTGGGGCCGGTCGGCGGTGTGCGGCTTGTGGAATGTCGGTGGATAACTACATAAATGTAATTACCGCATGTAGTGGCTCTGTTCTTCTTTGATCACTAGATGTAGTATTGAGACTCTAGCCAGGCAGTATTGCCAGGCGAAAACTTGCTCACTTTACACTGCGATTTCCGACGAATTCCGGCTCGAAGTCGAAGTTTTTTATAGAACATACTTGCGAAGTATCACGAGCAGAATTAGACTGAATCAGCCAAGAAGAGAGGCCATAATCATGGCAATCACCGTTTACACGAAGCCCTCCTGCGTGCAGTGCACGGCGACTTACCGTGCTCTCGACAACAAGGGCATCGAGTACGAGGTGCGCGATCTCTCGGTCGACGAGAACGCTCTCGACGCGGTCAAGGCCCTTGGTTACCTGCAGGCGCCCGTCGTCATTACCGACGAAGAGCACTGGAGCGGCTTTCGCCCGGACAAGATCAACGCGCTCGCCGCTCGCCTCGCGTAGTTCAGATCGCACCCTCGCGCCAACACCCACAAACTCAGGATTGACTCGCACGGATGACTGACATGGTGTACTTTTCCAGCACCTCGGGCAACACCCATCGGTTTGTCGAAAAACTGGGCCGGTCGGCCGCACGCATTCCGCTCCACGCCCGCGACGAGCCGCTCGTCGTCCAGGCTCCGTTCGTGCTGTGCGTGCCCACCTATGGTGGGGGCCGTGACGGCGGGGCTGTCCCCAAGCAGGTCATCAAGTTTTTGAACAACGAGACCAACCGGTCCTTGATTCGCGGCGTCATCGGCGCCGGCAACATGAATTTCGGTACGGCCTATTGCCTGGCCGGCGACATCATCGCCGCCAAGTGCAAGGTGCCGCACCTGTATCGCTTTGAAGTATTTGGAACACCGGATGATGTACGCATCGTTCACGACGGATTGGAAGAATTTTGGAAACAACAGCCGTGAAAGTCACACCAGTGGATGCGCCGAGCATGGATTACCACTCGCTCAACGCCATGCTCAACCTGTACGGGCCGAACGGGGAGATCCAGTTCGACAAGGACCAGGAAGCCGCGCGGGAGTTCTTTCTGCAGCACGTCAACCAGAACACGGTGTTCTTCCACTCGCTGCGCGAGCGCCTCGACTACCTGGTCGAGAAGGAATACTACGAGCAGGCCGTGCTCGACCAGTACTCGTTCGAGTTCATCACGAGCCTGAACGACCTCGCCTACTCCAAGAAGTTCCGCTTCCAGAGCTTCCTCGGCGCATTCAAGTACTACACCTCGTACACGCTGAAGACTTTCGACGGCAAGCGTTATCTCGAGCGTTTCGAAGACCGCGTCGTCATGACGGCGCTGGGTCTCGCATCCGGTGATGAGAAGCTTGCCGTCGAACTGGTCGAAGAAATCATCGCCGGCCGTTTTCAGCCCGCGACGCCGACCTTTTTGAACTCGGGCAAGGCCCAGCGCGGCGAGCTCGTCTCCTGCTTCCTGCTGCGAATCGAAGACAACATGGAGTCGATCAGCCGCGGCATCAACTCCTCGCTGCAGCTGTCAAAGCGCGGCGGCGGCGTGGCGCTGCTACTCAGCAATATCCGTGAGGCCGGCGCCCCGATCAAGCAGATCGAGAACCAGTCCAGCGGCATCATCCCCGTGATGAAGCTGCTCGAAGACTCCTTCAGCTACGCCAACCAGCTCGGTGCCCGGCAGGGAGCCGGAGCCGTCTACCTGCAGGCGCACCACCCCGACATCATGCGTTTTCTCGATACCAAGCGGGAGAACGCCGACGAGAAGATTCGCATCAAGACGCTCTCGCTCGGTGTCGTCATTCCTGACATCACCTTTGAGCTCGCCAAGAATGACGAGTGGATGTACCTCTTCTCGCCCTACGACGTGGAAAAGGTCTACGGCGTGCCCTTCGCCGATATCTCGGTGACCGAGAAATACCACGAGATGGTCGACAACCCCCGCATCAAGAAGTCGAAGATGAAGGCGCGCGAGTTCTTCCAGACCCTCGCCGAGATTCAGTTCGAGTCCGGCTACCCGTACATCATGTTTGAAGACACGGTGAACAAGGCCAACCCGATCGACGGTCGCATCAACATGTCGAACCTCTGCTCCGAGATTCTGCAGGTGAACACCCCGACCACGTACAACGAGGACCTCTCGTACAACGAGATCGGCAAGGACATCTCCTGCAACCTCGGGTCGATGAACATCGCCCTGGCGATGGACTCCGGCAACCTCGGGCGCACCGTCAACGCCGCCATTCGTGGCCTGAACGCGGTGTCCGAGCAGAGCCACATCAGCTCGGTTCGCTCCATCGAAGACGGTAACGACCGTTCGCACGCCATCGGCCTCGGCCAGATGAACCTGCACGGCTACCTCGCCCGTGAGCGCATCTACTACGGCAGTGAAGAGAGCATCGACTTCACCAACATCTACTTCTACACGGTGTTGTTCCACGCGCTGCGCGCCTCGAACGCCCTCGCCATCGAGCGCGGTCGCACCTTCGAGGGCTTCGAAAACAGCACCTATGCCTCCGGTGCGTTCTTCGACAAGTACACCGACCAGGTCTGGGAGCCGACGACTGACCGCGGCGCCGAGCTGTTCACCCAGGCCGGAGTGTCGATTCCGACGCAGGCGGACTGGGCCGAGCTGAAGGCATCCGTTGTCGAGCACGGTATTTACAACCAGAACCTGCAGGCCGTGCCGCCGACCGGATCGATCTCGTACATCAACAACTCGACCGCGTCGATTCACCCGATCGCGGCCAAGATCGAGATTCGCAAGGAAGGCAAGCTGGGCCGCGTCTACTACCCGGCGCCGTTCATGACGAACGACAACCTGGAGTTCTACCAAGACGCCTATGAGATCGGCTACGAGAAGGTCATCGATGTCTACGCCGCGGCGACCCAGCACGTTGACCAGGGCCTCTCGCTGACGCTGTTCTTCAAGGACACCGCGACGACCCGCGACATCAACCGCGCGCAGATCTACGCATGGAAAAAGGGCATCAAGACGATCTACTACATCCGTCTGCGCCAGATGGCCCTCGAAGGCACGGAAATTGAGGGTTGCGTCTCGTGCGCGCTTTAATCTGGCGCATCGAATGATGGATTAAAATCGCTGGTCGAGCTTGCCCCGACCGCCATCGAAATACCGTGGCGGTCGGGGCAAGCTCGACCAGCGGTTGGCTGGGTTTCGCATACCGGCGCCGACGAGTAACGACCCAAGCAATACCCAATAAGCAGTATCCGAAGAGGACCTCCCATGATTGACAAGCTCAAGCTGGTGTCGCACGTTGACGCGATCAACTGGAACAAGATCGAAGACGATAAAGACGTCGACGTCTGGAACCGCCTGACCAATAACTTCTGGCTGCCGGAGAAGGTTCCGCTCAGCAACGACATCCAGTCGTGGAACCAGCTGACGCCGGTGGAGCAGCAGCTCACAATGCGCGTCTTTGCGGGGCTGACCCTGCTCGACACGATCCAAGGCACAGTGGGCGCTGTCTCGCTCATCCCCGATGCGATCACCCCGCACGAAGAAGCCGTCTACACGAACATCGCCTTCATGGAGTCGGTGCACGCCAAGAGCTACTCCTCGATCTTCTCAACGCTGGCCTCCACCAAGGAGATCGACGAAGCTTTTCGCTGGTCGACCGAGAACGAGAACCTGCAGCGCAAGGCCTCGATCGTCATGGATTACTACCAGGGCGACGACCCGCTCAAGCGCAAGGTCGCCTCGGTGCTGCTCGAGTCGTTCCTGTTCTACTCGGGCTTCTACCTGCCGATGTATTTCTCCAGCCGCGCCCGCCTGACCAACACGGCCGACCTCATCCGTTTGATCATTCGTGACGAAGCCGTGCACGGCTACTACATCGGCTACAAGTTTCAGAAGGGGCTCGAAAAAGAGACGCAGGCGCGTCGCGACGAGATCAAGGATTACACCTTCAATCTCGTGTTCGAGCTGTACGAGAACGAGGTGCAGTACACGCAGGACCTCTATGACGAGGTCGGCCTGACCGAAGACGTCAAGAAGTTTCTGCACTACAACGCCAATAAGGCGCTGATGAACCTCGGCTACGAGGCGATCTTCCCGAAGGACGTCTGCGACGTGAACCCGGCGATTCTCTCCGCGCTCTCACCCAACGGCGACGAGAACCACGACTTCTTCAGCGGGTCGGGTTCGTCGTACGTGATCGGCAAGGCCGTGGTTACCGAAGACGACGACTGGGACTTCTAACCACACACACGACCTCGGGGAATGCTATGCGCTCATAGCTGTTCGGAGCCGGTTGATGAAGCGGATGCCACAGCTCGCGCCGCGTCGGCTGCGCGAAACTCCTCGGGCGTGGCGAAGAAAATTGCTGGCCGCTCTGGTGTGCCGGCCGGCGTGCCGATCGTCGTGGTCCTGGCCTGAGCCTGCCAGAACGCGGGCGATATCGGTGGCAACGAGCACTGGTGTGATCGCTTCACTGGGGACTAACGTGAGGGCGTGCCCGCTGTTGTGCTCGACGCCCGGAGCGCTCACGCCGCCGGCGTGCAGCGCCTACTGCAGAGCTATCGCGCCGTCCCGGTGGCGACCCCGATTCGATTGGCCAAGTCCACCTCGAATCTGTTTCGGACCCGGACCAAAGCCCGGGGCGTAGGGCTCGACCCGTCCGGACTGACCGGCGTCATTGCTGTTGATACGGAGGCGCGAACGGCCGACGTGGCCGGCATGTGCACCTACGAAAACCTCGTTGCCGAGACGCTGCGCTACGGGTTGGCGCCGCTGGTCGTGCCGCAGTTGAAGACCATCACCCTCGGCGGCGCGGTCACCGGCCTCGGCATCGAGTCGACATCGTTCCGCAACGGCCTGCCCCACGAATCCGTGCTGGAACTGGACATCCTCACCGGCGCCGGAGAAGTGCTCACCGCATCGCGCCGCGAGAACCCCGAGCTGTACCATGCCTTCCCCAACTCCTACGGCACTCTGGGCTACGCGGTACGGCTGCGCATTGAACTCGAACCTGTCCAGCCCTTCGTCGCTCTCACGCACGTGCGGTTCCACGCGCTCGTCGACCTGGTCGCGGCGATCAACGGCATCCTGCTGACCGGCAGCCTCGACGGTGTCGCCGTCGATTATCTCGACGGTGTCGTGTTCAGCGCCGACGAAAGCTACCTCTGCGTGGGCCGGCAGACCAGCGAGCCCGGCCCCGTCAGTGACTACACCGGCCAACAGATCTACTACCGCTCCATCCGACACGAGCGCGGTGTGACAACCGACCGCCTCACGATTCACGACTACCTCTGGCGCTGGGACACCGACTGGTTCTGGTGCTCCGAGGCGTTCGGCGCGCAGCATCCGTTTATTCGCCGGTGCTGGCCCGGGCGTTACCGGCGCAGCAGCTTTTACGGAACCCTGATGAGGCTCGAACGGCGGTTTCAGATCGGCGACCTCCTCGAGAAACTGCACGGCCGGCCGCCCCGCGAGCGAGTGGTGCAAGACGTTGAGGTGCCTCTGGAGCGGTGCGCGGAATTTCTGGACTGGTTCCTCGACACGGTGCCGATTGCACCGATCTGGCTGTGCCCGCTGCGCTTGCAGGGCGATGACCGCTGGCAGCTCTACCCGATGCGACCCCGGCAGAGCTACGTCAACGTCGGGTTCTGGTCGACGGTGCCGGTCGGGTCGATCGAGGGGGAGGCCAACCGGCGCATCGAACGCAAGGTCCGCGAGCTTGACGGGCACAAGTCGCTGTACTCCGACTCGTTCTATTCCCGTGAAGACTTCGACGAACTCTACGGCGGGCAAGCCTACCGGGCCGCGAAAAAACGCTACGACCCCGATTCACGTCTCCTCGACCTCTATGCCAAGGCGGTGCAACGACAATGACGACGTTCAAAGATCGTAAAACGGATGCTTCGGCCGGCACGTTCACCATCGCGCAGGTCCTGGAGATTCTGGCCGGCGGACGCCTTCCGGTGCGGTTCACCGCCTACGACGGGAGTTCGGCCGGACCCCCGGACGCCCCGCTCGGGCTGGACCTGTTGACGCCGCGCGGCACCCACTATCTCGCCACGGGCCGTGGCGACCTCGGACTGGCCCGCGCCTATATCGCCGGCGACCTCGACCTCCGCGGGGTGCACCCTGGGGACCCGTACGAACTGCTCAAGGCACTTTCCGAGAGTCTGGTTTTCACCCGGCCACCGGCGCGGCTGATGGTGGACATCATCCGCTCTATTGGAATCAGGCAGCTGCGCCCGATAGAGCCGCCGCCGGAGGAGGCGGAACCCCGCTGGCGCCGCGTTGCGGGAGGGCTACGACACAGCAAGACTCGTGACGCCGACGCGATCCACCACCACTACGACGTCTCGAACAGGTTCTACGAGTGGGTGCTTGGGTCGTCGATGACCTACACCTGCGCCTGCTACCCGAGCGGCGACGCCTCCCTGGACGAGGCGCAGGAGAACAAATACCGACTCGTGTTTGAGAAGCTGCGGCTGAGGTCGGGCGACCGGCTACTCGACGTCGGGTGCGGTTGGGGCGGCATGGTGCGCTACGCCGCCCGGCGCGGTGTGCGCGCCACCGGAGTCACGCTCTCGATCGAGCAGACCGCGTGGGCGCAGCGGGCCGTCGCCGAGGACGGCCTGAGCGATCTGGCGGAGGTTCGCTTCGGCGACTACCGCGACGTCACGGAAACCGGCTTTGATGCGATATCGTCCATCGGGCTGCTTGAGCACATCGGCGTGCGCAAATATTCGTCGTACTTCCGCTTTCTGCAGGACAGGCTGCGCCCCGGCGGCTTGCTGCTCAATCACTGCATCACCCGGCCGGAGAATCAGACCGAACCGGCGACTCGCGGGTTCATCGATCGTTATGTCTTCCCCGATGGGGAGCTCACCGGCTCGGGCCGGATCATTAGCGAAGCGCAGGATACAGGCCTCGAGGTGCTGCACGAGGAAAACCTGCGCCAGCACTACGCGCTCACTCTGCGCGACTGGGGCGCCAACCTGGTCGAGCATTGGGACGAGGCCGTCGCGGAGGTCGGGCTGCCCACCGCGAAAGTGTGGGGGCTGTACATGGCGGGTTCGAGGCTCGGCTTCGAGCGCAATGGGATCCAGTTGCACCAGGTGCTGATGACCAAGCCCCACGAGGGTGGCGCGGCCGGGGATCTGCCGTTGCGGCCGTGGTGGACGCCGTAGCAGCAGCCGAGCTCAGTACCAGTTGGACTCCTCGGAGTGTGTCCAGGCGCCACAGGGGGTGCCGTAGCGGGAAGCGATGTAGCCTAGGCCCCAGGTGATCTGGGTGGCGGGGTTCGTTTGCCAGTCGTCGCCCGCGGTCTGCATCTTGCTCCCAGGAAGCGACTGGGGAATTCCGTAGGCGCCGCTGGACGCGTTGTAGGCGCTCACCCGCCAGCCCGACTCCCGTTGCCAGAGCTGAACCAGGCAGGTGAATTCGGCGGTGCCCCAGCCCCGGGCGGCGACCTGGGTGGCGGCGATCGCCTGCGCGCCGCTGCGATCGATCACGGCTCCGGCGGGCGGTACGGGCAACGACGCGGGTGATCCGGATGACGCGGACGCCTCAGCCGCCGCGATGGCCGCAGCCTGGCGCTGCTGTTCGAGATACTGCTGATGGGCGGCCACGCCGTTTCGATACTGCCGCTCCACGTCGGCGGATGAGTTCTTCAGTGACGCGAGCTGGGCATAGAGCACCTCGCTTGCGGACTGCTTTACGACAACCTCCGCGTCGGCTGCCTGCTGGGCCGCGCGCGCAGCCGTCAGCCCGGCCAATGCTGCGGCCTGCAATCGGTCGCGCTCCGTGGTCATCGCTTCGGCTTGCGCGCTGAGCGCCTCGGCCGAGTTGCGTTCGGCATCAGCCTCCGCGGTGAGCCGCCCCGCCTGCTCCGTGAGTCGCTCCATCGTGCCGAGCCGAAACAGCAGGTCGTCGGAGTGCGTGCTGTCGAAGAAGGCGCCCAGACTCAAATCGGTGCCTGCGGCTCGGTAAAGCTGGGCCCCCAACGCGCCCAGTCGGGTGCTGCTGTCGACAGAGCGAGCGGATGCGGCATCCGCTTGAACGGAGAGCACCGTCTGCTGGGCTGCGGCTGCGCTGTAATCCGCCTGTGTTTGTTCATGGGCGGCGCCGAGCGCTACGGCGTCGTCGGCGAGGGTGGCGGTGCGGGTCTGCAACTCGTCGAGCGCGAGTTCGATCGCGGCTACCTCGGCGAGAGTGGCGGCGACGCTGCTCTTGGCGGCTTCCACCTGCTCCCAGGTCGGGTAATCGGCGGCGGCGGCGGAACTCGTGGTGACGCTGCCGGCCGCGATGGCGGCGGCGGTCACGAGGCAGAGAAACATGCCCGGTTGTTTCATGGAACTTAGTCCTCACCCCGTAGACGGTGAGTTTAGCCGCCCGACCCGGGAAAACCGGTGGGTGGGTAAATCCGCGCGGACGGCGACGGTCACAACGGATGCTCCCGGCTCTGCCTGCAGGTTCGCGCCGCACGTCGTCGACCGGGCCGAGTCGAGCCTTTAGGGGAAGGTTTGACGAGCTTTTCGGGGCACGTTTGACGAGGTTTTAGGGGAAGGTTCAACGGGGCTTGAGGGGCACGTTTACCGCTTGCCGGGATTAGGCGGGGTCCCAAGGTAGGGGCTGATCAGACGGAACCGGGGCGAGGGGAATCACCACCACCGGACGATGCTGACGGTGCGCCAACTGGGCCGCCACCGAACCGTTGATGAACTCCTGCAGGCTGGCCCGCAAGGTCGCCTCCCTAGTTCCGACCACGATCATCGCGGCACTCAGCGTGTCTGCCAACTCGCCGAGGGCCCCGGCCGGATTGCCGGCCAGGGCCCGGGTGCTCCAGGTGAGCCTGCATCCGTCGAGAAGCACGGCCAGGTGCGCCGCGAGATCCGGGTCGAATCTCGCCTCCGCACGTTCGGGCGAGTCCGCAGTGAATGGCAGACTCGTCATCGTTCCGTCGCCCAGGTCGTAGACCCGGTACTGGCCGGCGTCGACGGATGCGCACACCAGCTCCGCGTTGAAGCGCGCCGCGAATATGGCCGCCTGCACGACGACGGTATCCGCTTGGCCGGGCACTACCCCAACAATCACGCACGCGCTCATGCTGTACTCCTTTACTCAAGGGCCCGCAGACGAACCGGAACGCCTGCCGAACAGCGGGTCACCGTCAGCATGGCAGACCCCGCCCCGATTTGCCGTTTGGCGGATACAGAGATTTTCGTCCAGCGACGAGCAGGACTTCAGGCGTTCGGTACGGTGGATTTTTCAGTTCGGCCTCCGAACAAATCGACCAGGGCGAAGGCCAGGGCAACGGCGATGAGTGCCAACGCGACCAGGATGCCGCTGAAGAAGCCGTCACGAAACACCTGCACGCGATCAGGCTGGCTCGCCTCCGCGTACAACATCGCGTAGAAGGTCGAGATTATGGCCGCGACTCCGATCGCGGTTCCCACTCGCTGACCGACCTGGGCCATCGACCCGGCGACACCGCCCTGAGTGACCGGAACGTCGCTCAGGGTGAGCGTCTGATTCGGCGAAATGACGAGGCCACCGCCGGCGCCGGTCATAGTCATGGCTGCGGCGATGAGCCACGGAGCGAGGTTCACCGAGGCGAACAGTCCCGCAAGCAGAACGAGCACAAAGCCGATCATGACCGTGACCAGGCCGGCGGCGACGAGTTGGCGGCCCCAGCGAAAGACCAGGCGACCGCCGATCCACGACGTAACGGCGGAGGCGAGAGCAAATGAGATGCTGACCATTCCGGCGAAGACGGGTTCCAGCCCGAGGCCCTGCTGCAAAAAGAGGGTGACCAGCAGAAAGTACGGTGGAATCGCCGCAAAATATGCCGTCGAAATCAGTATCCCGTTGCGATAGGACGCCGTGCGAAAGAGCGAGAAATCTATAACGGGTGACTTGCCGATCTGCTGGTATCGCCGTTCCCACCAGAAGAATGCGGCACCGGACAGGCCGAAGACAATGAGCCAGAACCAACGGTTGTGGTCATCCGTTGGCGAACCGGTCGTCAGCACGAACGGGAGCATGAGGCCGAGGGTGGCAATTCCGAGCAAGAGGATGCCGACCAGGTCCAGTCCGGTCTGCTCCCGTGCATGACTCTGACGTTTCGGAAGCACGCGCATCGCGAAAAAGAGCGCCAGCAGGCTCAACGGCACGTTCATCCAAAACGACAGACGCCATCCGTTCTCTGGGCCGCCCACGGCGATCAGGAGGCCACCCAGCGTCGGCCCGAAGGCCGTCGAAATTCCAATGACCGCGCCAAACAAGCCGAATGCGTGCCCTCGTGCCGCGCCCTGGTAGAGCTGCTGGATCAGCCCGAGTACCTGCGGCATCTGGATTCCCGCAGCGATTCCCTGCACGATGCGCGCTACTATCAGGAACTCGATCGTGGGCGCGATCGCGCACAGGATGCTCGCGACCGTAAATGAACTGAGACCCACGATGAACATGAGTCGCCGGGAATGAATGTCGCCCAGCCGACCGGACGGTACCAGCGCAAGCCCGAAAGCGAGGGCGTAACCAGCGACGATCAGCTGGAGTTCGGTGGTACCGCCGCCGAGCGACTGTTCGATGGCGGGCAGGCCAACATTGATCTTGGACAGGTCGAGAATGGTGAGCGATGCAACTCCGACGCAGACCCAGAAGGCTTGCCGCTTCAGCCGGTCGGCATGTTCGGAGCTCGGATGGGGTGTATTCGGCATGTTCCACTCACTCTAAAGCCGGGGTGCGGAGCCGGCATCGTCTGGGGCGCGTGACAGCACCCTGTCGGGGCCTGACCGTGACGAAGGTTACCGAATTCTGGGCGGTATTTTGAGGGCCACTCTGCCGCGAACTTTGTCCTTCTCGGCCTGTCAGAACAGGGTGTTGGGTTCACCCACGGGGCCGCCTGGCCGGGGGGGTCGAGTCCTCGGCGGTTGGAGCAGCGGTGGTAGGCTTCGCCGCCGTAGTCGCGTTGAGCCCCGTGGCTACGTAGACGACCATTGGGCCGCGGCGAGGGCTATCTGGGGCAAAATCGATGAGCTTTCGAGTCCTCAGGCGTGTCAGCCGATTCCGTGCGGTGACGACATCGCAGTCAAGATAGTTGCGGACGTCCTCGTTCGAAATGCGATCGTGACGTTTGAGGTGGCGGATGAGTTTTTCATCGTCGGCGTCGATGCTATCTGTGCGGTACGTCAGTGCCGAACGCAGACCAGCGATCGTGCGCGATGAGAGTAGGTAGTTCGGGTGCGCCCGTCGCGTTGTGCTCTTCGTGGGTTGGATGAGCTCGGCAGTATGCATCCGGATTAGGATTCTCTGCGTGTCATTCGGGTTTCGCTGGAGCCTTGTCGAAACTGTGTCAGCGTTCACTGACCGGTTGTGCCTCAGCGCGGTTAGGACAGTGAGTACGTCGACATCAGTTGCGAGGGCGTCTGGCATTGCGGAGCTTCTCAGAAATCGCGCGAAAGCCTCATCACCGGCGCCGCCAATGAGCGCCACTCGGAACCGAGGCCCGTCTTCGAAGGCGGGTGGCTCTTTACCCAGGAGGGCGACGGATCGGAAAATCCGGTCGAAACCGAGTCCGCTCATTTCTGCCAATCGAAGCCTGGCCATGTGCCCGGCTAGTTTGGGGTTTCGTGGTGACGCGGCATCATGCAAGAGGCGGTCGACGCGGAGGGATGGCAGGAGGCCGCCTGGGCTCGTGACGACCAGCTCCTCGGGGCTGTGGATGATCTCGACGACGCCAGTGGCCTCCCAGTCTCGGTGCGCGAAGGCATTGGCAATAACCTCGCGAAGTGCGTCTCTCGGGTAGTCGACGAGTTCGATTTGTTCGGCGCCGACACGAATAAACTGGCTGCGCGCAAGTGAGCCAACAGTCGTGAGGAGTTGGTCGAGCAGTAGCACTAACGGCAAAGACGTGTCGTCTCGTCGCATCAGAATTCGGGGGTCGCCTCCCAAACTGGGGCGCGATTGCACGCTGACTCCCCATTGAAAGATTGTCTTCAGGGCCTCGGGATTTCCGTAAAGCAGCACTGCGGCACGATTCGGTCCCCCGTTCGCAGTCGCGAGTTCGGTCGCCTTGGCGAAGGCGGGGAAGTCTGAGAGGGCGATTGACGCTAACTCGTCATTGCCATTCAGTGAGAGGAGCTGGGCGCCTCTCTCGATGGCTGCCCGGGACAGTTGACTCCACTCTATGCTTGCTGGTTCGGCGGACCAGTCGCGCCCTTGTCGAATGGCTCTGAGGCCACGGAGCTGCTCGCCTTCGAGGGCGACGCAGCGGTCGTTGAGGCGGATCTTGTAGACGCCCTCCGTTGTGCTGTAGACGTCGCTCCCGTCCGGGACGCCCAGCACCAGGATGCTCTTGCCGTCCACAATTAGTGTGTGGGGGTGAACCGTGATCGACGGGCTTGTGCGGGCGTGCATGTTGTTGACGATGTCATTGATGAGCCATTTTGTGGTGTCGACTCCGACGATTGCTTCAGATCGCGTCGCTGCTTTATCCTTCACGCCGATGATGAGAATGCCGCCATTTTGCGCATTGGCGAAACAGACGACGGATTCGGCGAGGTCCTTGAGGAATTTTTCGGGAGCCCGTCGGTCACCGCTCGGTGGGGTCTGCTTGAAGTCAAGCCTTGTGCCCTCGAGCGAATCAGCGTCCCAGCCGTCCCCAATCTCGGCCAATGCTGACTCAGCTTCCTCGCGTACTGTCATAGCCAAATGATAACAGGTATGATACGACCGCACTAGGTATCTCGTGTCATACTCGAATCATTTGTGAGGTGCCGCCTATGGCCCTCAGCCTGCGCGGCGGGTGAGTCGTAGCCGCGGATCAGGTGCCACCGCGGAGGGCAGTAATCGGCTCGATGTTGGAGGCGCGCACGGCGGGATAGGCGCCCGCGGCGAGGCCGACGACCGTTCCGAGCAGGGCGGCCCCGATCGCGACGAACGGGTCGAGAATCGGGGTCCAGCCCTGCAGCAATGAGACGGCGACGACCGCGAAGACCCCGAGGGCCGAGCCGATCAACCCGCCGAGCAGGCCGATCACGGCCGACTCTACGATGAATTGCCGGGCAATGTCGCGCCCGGTCGCGCCGAGCGCCCGGCGCAGGCCGATCTCGCCGACCCGCTCCATTACCGAGAGCAGGGTGACGTTAGCGATGCCGAGGCCGCCGGCGAGCAGCGCAAGAATGCCGAGGGTGAGAAAGACGATGTTGATGTCGGCCTGAATGTTGTCCTGCAGCGATGACGCCGCGGCGGGCGCCTGCACCGTGAAATTCTCCGGAGCGCTCGGGTCCAGTGCGATCGGCGCCTGTCGCGATACCAGAGTGCCGGCACCGACCTGAATTTGCACGTGCAGTTCGGCCGGGGCGGTCAGGCCGAACTGCACGCGGGCAGTGTTCAGCGGCACGATGACGGCGTCGAGCAGGTTGGCACGACGTTCGACGCCGTCGATGATGCCGATGACGGTGTACGACACCTCGCCGATGAGGATCGACGGCTGGCTGTCGACCCGGTTGACGCCGAGCGTTTCGGCGGCCCGCTCCCCGAGCACGGCCACCCGGTCGCCGCGCTCGTCGTGGCCGGCGTCGAAGAAGCGTCCGGTGACGACCTGCCCGCGCACCGCGGCGAGCAGTCCAGATGAGGCGGCGATGACGGCGGGGCTCAGTGTTTGCGCGGCCGAAGGATCATTGACCGGAACGGATGTCACGGCCTGGCCGGCAACATCGACATCCGCCACGAGACCCGCGCGTTCTACCCCGGCCAGCCGATCGACCCGCTCCGGGGCATCCCAGGGGAGCCGGCCGGTCGCTTGTTCGGTGCCGCTCGAATTGCGGGTCGAGGCCGGCTCGATCATGATCTGGGTCGCCGAGACCGCGTCGAACTGGTTGGAGATCTGCCCGGCGGCGGTCTGCGCGAATCCGATGGTGACCACGAGGGAGGCGATGCCGAGCACGGTACCGAGGGTGGTCATGACGAGCCGGCTGGGCCGGGCGCCGACGCCGTAGCTTGCCTCGACCAGCAGGTCCTGCACCGAGAACCGGTCGGTCCGGTGAATAACCGGCACGATGTTGGGTGGGCCGGAGAGCGCGGCGACCTGTTTGTCGGTGGTGGCTGGGTGAGCGGATGCTGCGGCGGAGGATTCAGTGGCGGCCGATTCTGCACCGGCTGGCATTGCGACGGCTCTGGGCGCTGAGGCCGTCAGCTCAGCGGCATCGTCGTTCAGCGAGTCAGAGCCACCGCGGGGCGCAGGCACCGCCTCGTCGACCGCGGCGGTGCCTGCGGAACGGCGGCGCAGCATCCGCTTAAAGGAGAACGTCATGACAGCTCGCTCAAGCGACCGTCGGTGATGCGCACGCGGCGGCCGGCCCGATCGCTGACAGCTTGGTCGTGGGTGATGACGATGAGGGTGAGGCCGTCGGCGTGCAGCTCTTCGAACAGGTCCATCACCTCGCTGCCGGTGGTTTCGTCGAGGTTTCCGGTGGGTTCGTCGGCGAGCAGCAGCTCGGGCGACGCGACCACGGCGCGCGCGACGGCGACCCGCTGGCGCTCGCCGCCGGAGAGGGTGCCGGGCAGAAAGTTGAGGCGATGATTGAGGCCCACCCGGTCGAGGGCTGCTCGGGCCCGGTCTTCGCGCTCGCCGCGCGGAACTCCGCTGTACAGGGTGGCGAGCAGTACGTTGTCGAGCACGGTGCGGTGTGGCAGCAGGTGGAAGGCCTGAAAGACGAAGCCGATGGTGCCGCCGCGCACGATGGCGCGCTGCTTTTCGTCGAGCAGGCTGGTAGAGGTGCCGTCGAGGTGGTACTCGCCGACGCTCGGCCGGTCGAGCAGGCCGAGCAGGTTGAGCATGGTGGACTTGCCGGATCCGCTTGGTCCGACGATCGACAGGTAGTCGCCGCGTTCAACCCGCAGGTTGACCGATTTGAGCGCCTGCACCTCGGGCGGGCCGGGAAACGACCTCGTGACGTTGACCAGTTCGACGACCGGGGCCGCGATCACCGGCCCACCACGACGAGGTCCCCGACCGCCAGCGAGCCGTCGACGGCGGTGATCTCGACGAATCCTTCGGCGGCGAGCCCGGTGGTGACCTCGACCAGCACGGTTTCCGCGCCCTCGCCGGGGTCGAATTCGACCCGGGATTCGCCGCCGGGACCGGCGGTGAGCGCGGCGAGCGGAACGGCGAGCACCTCGCCCTCGGTCGAACTGACCGGGATGCGCACGCGCACGTTACTGCCCTGCACGGCCTGGATCTGCTCGTCGGTGAGCGCGTCGGGGGCGAACAATACGGTGAAGCGGCCGCTAGCTGGTGCACTACTTGTTGCTGCACCGCTGGCCGGTTCGGCTGGCAGGATCGAGGTGATCGTGGCGCCCTGGTCGCCGTCGGGCATGGCGAGAATGGCCGGGGCCCCGACTTCAAGCAGGGCGGCGTCGCTGGCGGTCGCCGATCCGGAGATGACCAGGGTCGCGCCCGAAACCCGCATGACCGGTCCGGTGATGCTCGATCCGCGTTTCACGCTGATCTCGTCGACCCGGCGGGGCAGTCCCGGCAGGTAGAGCACTTCGCCGGCGGGCAGGTAGGCCAGCGCACCGTCGCGCGCGTCGCTCAGGGTCTCCCCGGCGCGGGTCAGCTCGGCCTTGGCCGCGGTAACGGCGGCCGTCTCCGCGCTCGAGTCCCGCGGGGCTAGGGCCTGGACTCGGCGCGCGACGGCAAGGGTGACGGCCTCGGCGGCATCCGCTATCTCATTAGGGGTGCCGTCGGCCCGGGCAGAAGCGAGCGCCCGCTCGGCGCTGCGCACAAGGTTGCCCTGCTCGACCACGTCGACGTTGGACGCCGCGCCCTGAGCGGTGGCGAGTGCGTTATTGGCGCTGTCAACGGATGCCTGCGCGCTCGAGACGCCGGCTTCGGCGCCGCTCACCGCGCTGGCGACCTCGGAGCCGCCGGTGGGGGCCGGGTAGCCGACCTTGGCGTAGAGCGCGGTGACCGCGCTCGCGGTCTGGGCGTCGAACACGTCGGAGTCCAGCGCACCGGCATCGATTCCGGCCACGCTCAAACCCTGCTTGAGCTGCAGCACGTCGGGGCCGGACACTCCGACCCGCAGGGTGCGGTAGACCGGCAGGTCGCCCGGCAACACGATCACCGGGCGGCCGGTGACCTCGAGCGCGATCGACGCGGTGTCGAAGATTGCGGCGACCTCGGGCACCTGCCCGGTGACGATGGGCGGCCCGGCGAGTTCGCCGGTTTCGATGCTCACTTCGACTGAGTCGGCGTAGGTCGCGTCGCCGCGCATGGTGACGTCGTTGGCGAGCGTGCGGTTTTCTATGGGAACGGTGATGAGTCCGGCGGCGGGAGCATCGGCATCCGCTGCCGCCTGCCCGGGCGAGACGATCAGCTGGCCGAGTCCGAGGCCGGCCACGAGAGCGACGATGGCGACGGTGGCCATGACCCAGATCACCCGGTTGCCGACGAACAGGCGGCGCCAGCCCTGGCTGCGCGAGTGGGGTTTCGGCGCGACCGATTCGGCGGCGGGCGCCAACTCGTCGGGCGCACTCGTTCGTCGACCGAACCGGCGCGACACCTACTTGCCTTGCTCGGTGTCTGCGATGAGCGCGTCCAGCTCGGACTTGTGATCAATGATGAACTGCTCTTCGAGGTCATACTGCACACTCATCGAGGCGTCGGTGTAGTCAATCTTTTCGGCGCAGGTGAAGTCGGCCATGGCGACGGCGCGTTCCTTGTCCCGCATCTCGGCGAGCACCGTCTCATCGGGGCCCGCGCCGGTTTGGTTTTCGTAGAGCTCACTCTGCGCGGTCGAAATCGACTCCTGCGCGTCCGCCTTCTTGGTGAAGGTTGCATAGCCGGCGTCGGCCATGCACGCTGCCCACTCGGAATCGAGCTTCACGAGCGTGGGGGAGGACTGGGCTGCTTCGTACATGGCGCTCATCGCTTCATAGAGGGCTGCATGTTCGTCCTGTGAGGGCTGGTCGCCGTTGATCTCGTGACTGGCGAAACCTTGGCAGCCCGACGTCTCCCAGTTGTACTCGTAAGAACCGTCCTCGCCCATCTCTTCCTCGGTGGGCGGCGCGCCATAGAGCACCTCGTAGTACGCGGCTTGCTCGCCCTCGGAGAGGCTCGTGACGTAGTCCTGGTTCGGGTCGACGAACTCTTGGCTCTGCTCCTGCTGCTCGGCGATCTGCTCTGGCGATTGACTCATGCCGTAACCGTTTTCGGCGACCCACTTCTCGGTGCCATATTCTTCGCCGTCGTCGGCGCTCATCATGCCGCTGTACTGCGAGTTGTCGACCGGAACGTAGTCGAAGCCCTCGTCAGCCATGCAGGTCGCAGTCAGTTCTTCCTGCTCGTTCTGCTGCGCCAACATGGAGTCTTAGTCGTAGCCCTCGTTCATCACCGACATGTACTTGGTCAGCGGGCTCTCGGCCGGGTCGAGCTTGGCTCCCGCCTGGTCAGAGCTGCACCCAGCGAGCGTCAATGAGAGCAGTGTAGTAGCGGCGATGGCCGTGAGCAGCGAGCGTTGGCGCATGAATTTCCCCTTTTAATACGATGGCGACGATGCCCGTTTCCCCATAAGGTACCGCATTGCTGTGGCCGATTGGGGGTGAACGCCGCTTTGCAGCAGTACAAGAACCATACCGCTCGGTCTGTTTTGTACGCAAAGTCAGGGAAGGGATGGCGAGCGGCGTACGGAGTGCAGGCTGGGCCAGCTGCGGGCGAACGGATGCTGCGGTGCGGGCGGGTGCGGCGGCATCCGTTTGCGCAACGTGGGTTTTCGGGCGCAGCCGACCTCGAGCGTTTGGGAGCTACCCCGCGGGGGCCGCCGGGTCATCGCCGCGGGTCCACGCGATGGCAATGAGCCGGCGCAGCACGTCGAGGGTCTTGCCGTCGTCGTGGCGGCGGGCGGGCGTTACCGCGTCGAGGAAATCCTCGACGGAGGATACGGTCGATTGCGTCTTGTTTGCGGCCATGGCCTCAGTTTTGCGCGTGCGGGCCTCTTCTGCTGCCGGGCCGAAACTCGACTCGTCGATCCCGGCGCGTGCGCCACACAGCCGCGGCATGCTTCGGGCGGATATGGTGGGCAGCAAGGAGTCGCCTCCCGGTTACACGTGATTGGAAACAGCACCATGGCCCAAAATCCCAAACAGAGCAACAAGGTTGCCCGAGCGGCAAGCTCAGGCATGCGGAACGCACGGTTCAGCGCTGAAGCGGATACCGCCGCGGCAAGAGCCCGCGCCCTGAGGGCCAGCCACCTGGAGAAAAAGAAGCCCGGCAAGTAGCTTTGCGGGTCAGCTGCTGCCGCGCAGGTAGGCCAGCTGCGCGCGAACGGATGCCTCGGCGGCGAACCGCACCGCGGCATCCGTTTGGGCGTAGACCACGTCGGTGACCTGAGCCGTGCTCGCATCGTCGCCAAGCTCTCGCAGGGCGGCACGCACCTGGTCGAGACGGTCGCGCCGGTGGGCGAGGTAGGTGTCGCAGCTGGCGGCGAGGTTGGGCAGCACCGGGCCGTGGGCCGGCAGCACAATGGCCGGGCCGAGCGCGCGCAGACGTTCGAGTGAGGCGAGGTAGTCGGCGAGGGTGCCGTCGATGATGGAGGTTCCGCGGCCGAGAATGGTGTCGCCGGTGAGCACCGAGCCGGTCGGGCCGTCGTCCGGCAGGTGCAGGCAGACGGAATCGTCGGTGTGCCCGGGGGTGTGCACGATGTGGATGCTGGTGCCGCCAGCGTCGATCAGTTCACCGTCGGCGAGGGGGTCGCCGCCCAGGCAATACGCCGGATCGAACGCCCGCACCGGGACTCCGGTCAGTTCGGCGAACCGTGCGCTCGCGGCTGTGTGGTCGGCGTGCCGATGGGTCACGAGCACTAGTGTGACCCGCCCAGTCGCGGCGAGGGCAGCGAGGTGGCCATCGTCGAGGGGACCGGGGTCAACCACGACGATGTCGGTCGTGCCGGGCGCGGCAATGATGTACGAATTGGTGCCGTCGAGGGTCATCGGCCCCGCGTTCGGAGCGAGCAGGCTGCGGGTGAATGGGCTCGTGCGCTGCGGTTGTGCGTCGTGGTCGGGCATAGCTCGCAGCTTAGTGTCGGTGTCGGTGTCGGTGCCGATGTCGGGGGTCGGCGTTAGGGTGGGGGAACCCGATCGATGAGGACGACGCGATGACGCGAGATGCACAGACCGGCCCGGTTCCGATCGGGGATGGTGCGAGCCCAGCTGCGCCTCTCGGGGTGGCCGCGACGGTGGTGTTGCTGCGTGACGGTGCCGAGGGGCCCGAGGTGTTGCTGCTCGAACGTCCGCGCCATCGCGGGTCGTTTGCCGGTGCCTGGGTGTTTCCCGGTGGTGGCGTTGATCCGGAGGACCGATTACTAACGGATGCCGCGGATGTCGCGGCGTCGGGTGGCAGCGGAGCGACCGCCGCCGAGGGTACCGAGGCTATGATCGTCGGCGCGGATGCTGGTGATTCTGCTGACTCGGACGACCCTATCGCCCCGGCGGCAGCCGAGGCCGTCGAACAGCTCGCCGCCCGCCGGGCCGCCGTGCGCGAGGTGCGGGAGGAGACCGGGCTCGAGGTGTCGCCGGATGCGCTCGTCTCGACCGCGCTGTGGATTCCGCCCCCGATCGCGCCGAAGCGCATGCGCACCTGGTTTTACCTCACGGCGGCACCGGCCGGCATCATTGTGCTCGCCGAAGATGAGGTCATCGACTACGCCTGGCTTCGACCCGCGATCGCGCTGGAGCGGCACGCATCCGCTGTGATGACGCTCGTGGCACCGACCTGGGTGACGCTGCACGGGCTGCAGGGGTTCGAGTCGGTGGCCGCGATCGTGGCGCATTTCACCGGGCGTGGGTTGGCGCACTACGAGACCCGACTCGGAGCGAGCGAGCGTGGGCAAGTGCTGTTCTGGGCGGGCGATGTGGCCTACGACGACCAGGCCCACATCGAGCAGGAAGGGGGCCGGCATCGGCTGGAGATCGGCCAGGTCCCGTGGGTGTACACGGCGAGCGATCGGGCGTAACGCCTCAGCCGCTCGTCTGGCTGCTCGATTTAGCGCTTGCTGAACGGAACGCTCGGACGCCCGGGTAAGGCGCCCGGGTCAGGCGGCCGGGCCGACGGGGATCAGCGACGGCACGCGGCAGTTCTGGCCGCCGACGAAGTTCAAGCACTCGTCGAACATGAGTGAGAACGGTTCGAACGTGGATTCACCAAACCAGTCACTGAAGAACAGCCAGAAATTGAGGTTGCCGTAGGTCGAGCAGGCATCGCCCTCGTCACCAGCGTTTTGCACGGCCACCGGGTTGGGCTGGTAAGGCGTGTAGTTGTACAGGTTAGCCGTGGCCTGGTTTTCGATGGCGACTGGGGTTGAACCGCACTCGGCGTTGGGGTTGAAACCCACGTCGACCGTGCCGATCTTGAAGGCCCGGTCGGGTTCCTGGGTGTACTGCCGAAACTGCCAGGCCGCGTTGTAGACCTGGTTGAAGAATCCGAAGTACTGGGCGTCGCAGTCGGCGGTGTCCGGGCAGCCGTAGCCGGTGGCGCGCAGGTAGCCCGATTCGCTCGGCCGGGTCAGCAGGGACTGCTCTTTTTGCAGCAGCACCAGCAGCACCTCGGGGCTGATCGTGCAGGCCGCCGCGATCTTCGCGATAATGCGGGCGGCGGTCTCGTTCGCGCCGCCGGTATAGGGCAGGCAGTGCCCGGCGCCCTTGGCCGGTTGGCTGGTCGTCGTCTCGCGGTACTCCCAGAGGCACGGCACGCCGTCACTCGGGGCGCAGGAGCGGTCTTCGAGAAAATCCTGGATCTCGCTCTCGGTGAGGGCATCCGGGTTGAAGAAGTTGTAGTCGCTGATGATGAGGCCGGGGTCGAACGGAGCGGGTTCCGTCACCGCGGTCGACAGCGGGGCTGCGGTAACCGGTGGCGTCGGAGAGGTGACCAGGGTCACCAGCAGCCCCAGCAGAGTTACGCCGGTCGCCAAAATGCGCAGTCGGCGAGGGGGCAGCGCAAATGTGCTCATACCAAAACCCTAACCGCGGGCGGCCAGCTCGAGGCACTCATGACGGAAGCGGGCACTCGTTCCCAGGGGTGCCAGCGTCTCGAACGAGTGCCGCGAGGCGCTGCCCAGTGCGGGTCAGGCCGTCGGGGCCGGGATGACCACCATGGGCGACTGGATGTTCAGCACGATCGAGTGACTCACGGAGCCGAGCAGCAATTTCGACAGGCCTGTGAAGCCGTGGTCGCCGACGACCAGCAGAGCAGCCCCGCGGGCTGCGTCGAGCAGCACCGACTGGGCCGGGCCGCGCACCAGCGACGGACGGATGCGCACCATCGGGTAGCGGGCGGCGACGATACGCAGCGACTCGTCCAGGATGCGCCGGTGCGAGGTCTCCAGGGTCTCCAGAAACCGGGCGTCAGGTTCGGTCGTGTCGCGCCAGACCAGCGGTTCCTGCCAGGCATGGATCGCGATGAGGTCTTCGCCGGAACGCTCGGCTTCGGCCGCCGCGAATTCGATGGCGGCGTTGGAAGCAGCCGAACCGTCGACGCCGACCACAATGCCGGTGTGCCCGGTGTTGAACGGCACAGCGCTGTCGCCCTCCGGAATGATCGCGACGGGGCCGTTGGCCGAACCGGCCAGGCGTGCCCCCATCGACCATTCGTAGCGCAGGGTCGACCCGCGGCGACGGTGGGTTCCGACGACGACGAGGGTGTCCGTTCCGCTCAGCGCGCGCAGTTCGGAGATCGGGTCTCCGGAGAGCAATTCGGAGTGCACCGTCAGCGCCGGATACTTCGCGCTGACCCGCTCCGCATCATCGCAGAGTACCTCGTGGGCGCGTGCTGTCGTGGACTCCAACGCGAAATAGTCCGCCGACGACACCGTGCGATCGAGCACCTGCACCAGCGTGAGGTCCCCGCCGGTTGCACGGGCCAGCGACCAGTTCAGGGCCGCTCGGGCCGGCTCCGTTCCGTCCCAGGCAACCACCATCTTGGCGGTAGTGAGCGTGTCAGTCATGAGCCCAACCCTTTCTGCGGTGCTGGGCCGCGAGTGAATGCTCGGGTGACCGTCGCCGACTTCTACTTTTCAGGTTAGCCACGGCGATCATCCCCAAGTAGGGCCGAAAGTCACGAGATTAGCGACGACATCCGCTCAGCACGGTACGCAACGCCGGTAGATTTCGGGACACACCGCGATTGGGGCGCAGCCAGATCGGGCAGGGAGTCGAACCATTCCTGCACGCCTCTGCCGGCGGCATCCGCTTCAAGATGGAGGGTGCGCTGGGGCGTGACGGCGGCATCGATCGCGCCCTGTCGGGTGCTTGGCCGGCTCAGGCCGTGTAGGTGGGTCGGGCCGCCGACCGGGAGCAGGTCGACCTGGCTGAGGTCCACCACGGTGTTCCGGACGGCCGGAACGAGAATGACCTCGGCCGGGGCCAGGCCACGCCCGATCGCCTCCGCGACGAGACGGGTGTTGCCGTACATCGATTCGTAGACGATCAGGGCGCGCATGAAACCTCCCGGGGAAACGTTGTTAGCGGGTGATTACGACCTTGAGGGCCTTGGTTTCGGCGGCGCGAGCAAAGGTGTCGTAGGCCTCGAGGAACTGGTCGAAGTTGAAGTGGTGCGTGGCCAGTTTCTCCGCCGGCAGCTTTTTGCTCGCGACGAGCTTGAGCAGCATCTTCGTGGTGTTGGCGTTGACCAGCCCCATGCTGATGTTGATGTTCTGAATCCAGAGGTTCTCCAGGTGCAGGTCGACCGGCTTTCCGTGCACGCCGACGTTGGCGACGTTGCCGCCCGGGCGCACGATTTCGGTGGCCATGGTGAAGGTCTGCGGAATGCCGACGGCCTCGATGGCCACGTCGACGCCGGCGCCGTCGGTGAGAGCCAGAACCTGCTCCTTCCAGTCGGCGGCACCGGAAACGACCGTGTCCGTCGCGCCGAAGTTGCGGGCCCGCTCGAGGCGGTTCTCGTCGAGGTCGATCGCGATGATGGTCGCGGCGCCGTACAGGCCCGCGGTCGCGATGGCGGCGAGGCCGACCGGGCCGGCACCGATCACGGCGACGACATCGCCGGGCTTGACCCGGCCGTACTGCACGCCGATCTCGAAACCGGTCGGCAGGATGTCGCTGAGCATAACGCCCTGGTCGTCGCTGACGCCTTCCGGCAGCTTGTGCAGGGAATTGTCGGCGTAGGGAACGCGCACGAACTCGGCCTGGGTGCCGTCGATGAGGTGGCCGAAGACCCAGCCGATACCGGAGGCACCCTCATCGCCGAGGCAGTGCGAGTAGAGCCCGTTGCTGCAGTTGCTGCAGTGGCCGCAGCTCTTGATGCAGGAGATAATGACCCGGTCGCCGACCTTCAGGTTGCTGACGGCTGAACCGACCTCGGTGATTGTGCCGACGCCCTCATGGCCGAGGATGCGGCCGACCGTGACGGCGGGAACGTCTCCCTTGAGAATGTGCAGGTCGGTGCCGCAGATGGTGGTGGTGTCCACGCGCACGATCGCATCGGTCGGGCTGTGCAGCGTCGGATCCGGAACGTCGGTCCAGCTCTTCAGGCCGGGGCCGCCATAGACGAGTGCCTTCACGGGGTATCTCCTTTGGTTCGTGGGCGGGCAAACGACCCGTCAGAGCCACGGTACTTCTGGAGCTCCTGCGCCCAACAGGGCCGAAAGTCCCCTTGGGAAAAACCCACCTAATCGGGACTTCCGGCCCTTCTATTATTCTGCGCGCACTGGGAGGATGAGGCGTAGGTGGTGCACTGCATCGCTGTGACCTGAGCTATCAGAAGAGGTAGAGCAATGAACCGGATGATTGTGGTTGGCATTGATGATTCTGCCGCCGGCGAGACCGCCCTCGCGTGGGCCATGCAGCGAGCCGAGAACGTGAAGAGCCCGGTGACCCTCATGCACACCGTGTACGAAACCTGGCTGGCCGATGGCTACGGCTACTACGATTCCATTCTCGACGCCGAGAAGAAGCTGCTCACCGACGCCGGCGCTCGCGCCGCGGCCCTGGCCCCCACCGTCACCACCCACACCGAGTTGCGAACCGGCAGCGCGCCGCGCGTACTCAGCGAGTTGTCCAAGGAAGCCGAGCTCATCGTGGTCGGCACTGATCGAAAGGGCCGGGTCCAGGGCGAACTGTTCGGCAGCGTGAGCCTGCAGATTGCCGCGCTCTCCACCTGCCCCGTCGCCGTCATCCCCTCGCTGCCCGAAATTGAGCGCTCGGGCGTGTACGTCGGCGTGGATGGCTCAGCCGATTCCGTGGCGGCCGTCGCGTTCGCCGCCGCCGAGGCCGACCGCACTGGCCAAGAGCTCTACGCCCTGTACGCGGTGCACCTGCCGAACCGTCGCGTGTTGCGCAGCATCCCGGCAGACGCCGTGACCGAGCGCATGGAAGAGGAACGCATTGTGCTTGCCGAGGCCGTCGCCGGCCTCAGCGCTCGATACCCCGACCTCGTGGTTCACCAGGTTCTCGAGACCGACGAATCGCCCGCCCGGGCGTTGGTGTCCGCCGCCGTGCGCGCCCAATTACTCGTCGTAGGTAGCCGCGGCCGCGGGTCGCTGACCCGTCTGCTGATGGGATCGGTCAGCCACGAGGTGCTACTGCACATCAGCTGCCCGACGATTGTGACGAGAACAACCCACAAGTAAGGTCACCTCCCACCAAACCGTGCCAAGGTGAGAGCACAGATCGCTGACTGGGTGGGGGGGAACACGGTGTCGGATCAGAGTATCGCCGAATTGGCGCTCACCCAGGACCGCATGCGTGGCCTGCTCGACGCCGTCGTGTCGGTTGCTGAGGACCTCAGCCTCGAAGCGGTGCTCGAGCGTGTGGTGACCGCGGCCTGCCAGCTCGTGCAGGCCCGGTACGGTGCCCTCGGAGTGATCGGCAGCGGTCCCGTCCTGAGCCACTTCGTCACCGTCGGTTTCGATGAGGAAACCGTTCACCGGATCGGGGCGCTGCCGACCGGCCACGGCGTCCTCGGTCTGCTCATTCGCGAACCGCGCCCGATCCGGCTGCACGATCTGCACGAGCACGCCGACTCCTTCGGGTTTCCGGCCCATCACCCGCCGATGAAGTCGTTCCTCGGCGTTCCGGTTCGGGTGCGCGACACGGTGTTCGGCAATCTCTACCTCACCGAAAAAGAAGGCGGCGGCGACTTCACCGACGAAGATCAGGAACTGGCCGTCGCGCTCGCCGCGGCCGCCGGCGTGACGATCGAGAACGCCCGTCTCTACGACGAGGCCCGCCGCCGCAGCCGCTGGTTGGAGGCGGTCGCGGCGATGGGCCGCGACCTGCTGCGCCCGGACGACGGTGACGAGAACAACGGCCTCGATCTGGTGGCGCAGCGCGTCCTCGTCGCTTCCGGTGCCGAGCTGGCCGTGATCGGGTTTCCCACCGACGACAGCCTGTACTGTGCGGCCGCTGCCGGCGTGGACGCCTCGGCCGAAGTCGCCGCCCGCCTGGTCGGCGGCACGGTACTGCTGCGCCCCGGCACGCTCGACGAACTGCACGGCACCGGTGCGTCCTCAGCCCTCGGCAATCCGCCTATTCTGAGACAGGATGTAGCGTGCCCGGCCTCCGCGGCGCAGTGGTCGCTCCTGGGTCCCACACTGGTGGCCGCACTGGGGCCGGCCGGCGACGGGCAGGGCGTGATTCTGCTGTCGCGAGCACCGGCATCCGCTGCCTATAGCCTCACCGATGTGGAGATGAGCGCGGTGTTCGGCACCCAGGTATCGCTCGCGCTCGAGCTGGCCACGGTGCACCGGATGCGCGAGGAGCAGGCGGTGCTCGGCGACCGCGACCGGATCGCGCGCGACCTGCACGACCTCGTCATTCAGCGGCTGTTCGCCGCCGGGCTGAGCATGCAGAGCCTGCGCCGGTTCACGAACGATCCGGTTGCGCTGGACCGCATCAACGCGGTGACGACCGAACTCGATGAGACCATTCGTGAACTGCGTGACACGATCTATTCCCTGCGCGGAATGGCTCAGGACACCGGCACGCTGAGCAGTCGCATTCTCGCCGTGATCAAGGAGGGCGCGCAGGGTCTGCCGTTCGCACCGCGCATCCGCCTATCCGGGCCGATTGACGGACCGCTCGCCGATGACCTCAGCGGCAGCCTGCTCGCTGTGATCTCGGAGGGGCTGAGCAATGCTGCTCGCCACGCGCAGGCGACCAGCATTGACATTTCGGTGGACGCCCAGGACGAGCGGATCAAGCTCGTCATCGCCGACAACGGCATCGGTTTCAGTAAGCCGGCGCGGCGCAGCGGCCTGGACAACCTCAAGGAACGCGCGGCGCTGCTCGACGGTAAATTCTCGGTGCGCAGCACCCTCGGCGAGGGAACCCGGCTGCGCTGGTCTGTGCCGGTGCCGGAAATTACAGTCGGTGTTCGTCTCCACGTTTCGCAACGAACACGGCAGCCTGGGTTCGGCGCTGAAAGTCCAGCTTCGCGAGCATCGACGACACGTAGTTCTTGACGGTCTTCTCCGCCAAAAACATGGTCTGGCCGATTTCGCGATTGGTCAGCCCCGCGCCGATGAGGTCGAGCACCTTGCGCTCCTGCGCGGTGAGCGTGGCGAGCCGGGCATCCTGGGGGTCGGCCAGGCCGGCGATGATGCCCGCCTTGATCGCCGGGTCGAAGAGGGATTCGCCCGCCGCCGCGCGCCGAATCTTGCCGAGCAGGTCGGTGCTGCGAATCTCCTTGAGCAGATAGCCGGCCGCGCCAGCCAGAACCGCACCGCGCAGCGCCTGCTCGTCGTCGTAACTGGTGAGAATGAGGCACTGCTGGGCTTCGTCGACCGAACGCACGTCCCGGCAGACCTCGATGCCGGTGCCGTCGGGCAGGCGGGCATCGAGAATGGCCACGTCGGGACGCAGCTCGAGAATGAGCGGGGTTGCCTCGGCGGCCAGGCCGCAGTCGGCCACGACCTCGAATCCTTCGCCCTCGAGCAGCTCGCGCAGTCCGCGCCGAACCAGCTCGTGATCGTCGAGAATGAAGACCCGTACGGGAGCGGCCGTGGCGGCATTGCTGTTCATGGGGGTCCCTCTTCAATCGGCACGGATGCTGTCGGCACGGATGCTGGCCGGTGCGTATTGCTGACTGTTAAGTGTCGCGCCGGGCTGCACCCGGGGACTAGGGCCAAAGGTCCGGTCCTTTAGGAACGGACCAGACGTGCGATGGCGGCGGAAGCCTCGCGGAGCTTGGCCTCGGCTTCGGCGCCGCCAGCGACAGCGGCGTGCAGCACGCAGTGATTCAGGTGATCGTCGAGCAAGCCGAGTGCGACCGATTCGAGGGCGCTCGTCATGGCGGAGATCTGGGTGAGGATATCGATGCAGTACTTGTCGTCGGTGACCATTCCCTGCAGCCCGCGGGCCTGACCTTCGATGCGGCGCAGACGCTTGAGGTAGGCATCCTTGTTGGAGATGTAGCCGTGCGGCCCGTCGTGGGTCGACTCTGACTCGTTCATACGGATATCCTCTGCGTCGTCGTTAGTGTCCCAGTGTACCCCCTCGGGGTATAGTAGTGCTCTGAGTACCCCCAAGGGGTATGCTCGAATGAGACCTCTTCGCGGGGAAACAGAAAGGTTCTGACCATGAACAGCACGACCACCGCCTACGGCGTTGACGGAATGACCTGCGGTCACTGCGTCGCGAGCGTGACCGAAGAGATTGCAGCTCTCGAAGGGGCTGAGAACGTCACCGTGGAACTGGTTAAGGGTGGCACCTCGCAGGTGACCGTCACGAGCGCCGCCCCGCTCGACCGTGCTCTGGTTGCCGCAGCCGTTGAGGAGGCGGGCTACCAGCTGGTGTCCGCGGCCTGATGTTGGATGGTCAACAGGTAGACCTCCTCGTCGGTGGGATGACCTGCACCTCGTGCGCTGCCCGCATCGAGAAGAAGCTCAACCGGATGCCCGGGGTCGCCGCCACGGTCAATTACGCCACCGAAAAGGCTAGCGTTTTCGTGCCGGCCGGCACGAGCGTCGACGACGCCATCAAGACGATTGAAGCCACCGGCTACACGGCCGTGCGGCCCGCAGCCGCCCCCGTGGCGGACACCGGCGACCCCGAGCTGGCCACCCTGCGCCAGCGCCTGCTCGTCTCGGCCGCGCTGACCGTGCCGGTTGCCGCCCTGTCGATGATTCCGGTGTTGCAGTTCACGAACTGGCAATGGCTGGCCCTGACCCTCGCCGCGCCGGTCGCCATCTGGGGAGCCTGGCCGTTCCACCGCGCCGCCTGGGTGAACGCCCGCCATGGCGCCGCGACCATGGACACCCTGGTCAGCGTCGGCGTGCTCGCTGCCCTCGGCTGGTCGCTCTATGCCCTGTTCTTCGGCATGGCCGGGATGGCCGGCATGACCATGAGCTTCACCTTCTCGGCCACCCCGGGAGGTGGTGCCGATGAGATCTATCTCGAGGTGGCATCCGCTGTCACGGTGTTCATTCTGGCCGGGCGCTACGCGGAGGCGCGGGCCAAACGCAACTCCGGGGCGGCGCTGCAGGCGCTGCTCGAACTCGGCGCGAAGGAAACCACGCTGCTGAAGGATGGCGTCGAGAGCCGGATCAGCACCGCGCTGCTCGTGGTCGGCGACGAGTTTGTGGTGCGGCCGGGGGAGAAGATCGCGACCGACGGCCTGATCGTGGACGGTTCGAGTGCGATTGACGCGAGCCTGCTCACCGGCGAATCGGTGCCGATCGAAGTCGGACCGGGCGACAACGTTGTGGGGGCAACCCTGAATTCCGGCGGGCGCCTCGTGGTACGGGCCGTCCGGGTCGGCGCTGACACCGAGCTGGCCCATATCGGCCGACTGGTGGAGCAGGCGCAGACCGGCAAGGCCGAGGTGCAGCGTCTGGCGGACCGGGTCTCCGCCGTGTTCGTGCCGATCGTGATCGGGCTCGCCCTGGCGACCCTGGCCGGCTGGCTGCTGGTCGGCGCCGGCGCGACGATGGCGTTCACCGCGGCCGTCGCGACGCTCATCATCGCCTGCCCGTGTGCCCTCGGGCTCGCCACACCGACCGCGCTGCTCGTGGGAACCGGACGCGGCGCGCAACTGGGCATTCTGATCAAGGGGCCGCAGGTTCTGGAATCCACCCGCCGGGTCGACACCATTGTTCTCGATAAGACCGGCACGATCACGACCGGGCGTATGACGCTGTCGAGCGTTGTGCCACACGAGTGCGGCTCTGTCGATGAGTTGCTGGCTCTGGCGGGGGCGGCGGAAAGCGGGTCGGAGCATCCGATCGCCCGCGCCATCACGGCGGGCGCGGTGTCGAAGCTCGGCCCTTTGTTGCCGTCGTCGGCGTTTCTGTCGGAGCAGGGGCTCGGGGTGCAGGCCGAGGTAGACGGCCGCCTGGTGCTGGTCGGCCGGCCCGCGTGGCTGGTTGAGCGGTGGGGGCTTAGGGTGCCGATTGAGCTGCAGGCCGTGCTGGGCACCGCCGAGGGGCTCGGCAAGACCGCCGTCATGGTGGCCTGGGAGGGCCAGGTGCGCGGCGTGCTGACCGTCGCCGACACAGTGAAGCCGACGAGCGCTGGGGCGGTCGAGCGCTTTCGGGCGCTCGGGCTGACGCCGATGCTGGTCACCGGCGACAATCTCGCGGCGGCGCAGAATGTCGCCGCCTCGGTCGGCATTACCGACGTGACCGCCGGCGTGCTGCCCGCCGACAAGGCCCGGGTGATTGCGCGGTTGCAGGCGGAGGGGCACGTGGTGGCGATGGTCGGTGACGGCGTGAATGACGCCGTCGCCCTGGCGACCGCTGACCTCGGCATTGCGATGGGCTCGGGCACCGATGTCGCGATCGAGGCGAGTGACCTCACGCTCATGCGCAGTGATCTGCTCGCCGCAGCGGACGCCATCCGCTTGTCTCGGCGCACCCTCACGACGATCAAGGCGAACCTGTTCTGGGCCTTTGCCTACAACGTCGCTGCGATTCCGCTCGCGATGGCCGGGCTGCTGAATCCGCTGATCGCCGGCGCTGCGATGGCCCTGTCCTCGGTGTTCGTGGTGACCAACAGTCTGCGGTTGCGCGGCTTCCGCGCGTTGCCGGTCGCCTGAGTATTTCCTTCCGGACCTCCTGTGTTTCCGGGTTCGGGCTTTCGGGTTTCTTGTTTCCGGGCCCGGGTCCGGTCGCTGGGCCCATGATGGATCATGGGCCCGCTTCCGCAAGGTGGGCCCGGGCGAGCGGATGCCGCCGCCGCGCCCGCGGGCTTGTGCCCTCGATACCCTCTAGGGTTTAATTTGAATGGAGGCAAACGTGAAAATCATCATTGTGGGCGGCGTCGCCGGCGGAATGTCGGCGGCTACCAGATTGCGCAGGCTCGACGAGAGCGCCGAGATCATCGTGTTCGAGCGCGGACACTACGTCTCGTTCGCGAACTGCGGCCTGCCGTATTTCGTCGGGGGAATCATCCGTAAGCGCAGTGACCTGCTGCTGCAGACCCCCGAATCTCTCGGAAGTCGTTTCGCGCTCGACGTGCGCATCGACACCGAGGTCGTGCAGATCGACCGCGTCGAACAGACCGTTTCGGTGCGCAATCTGCTCACCGGCGAAGAAAGCCTCGAGAGCTACGACCGCCTCGTGCTCGCCGCCGGCGCCTCGGCGCGTTCCGGCGCGACCGACAGCACCATTCCCACCCATACGCTGCGCACGGTCGATGACGTCGACCACATTACCGCGGTGCTCGCGGGCGTCGAAACGGCATCCGCTGTGGTCATCGGCGGCGGATTCATCGGCCTCGAAGCCATCGAAAACCTCGTGCACCGCGGGGTGCAGGTGACCCTCGTACAGCGCGGCAGCCAGATCTTCACCCCCCTCGACCCCGAAATGGCAGCGCCCGTGCTCGACCGGCTGCGCGAACGCGGCGTCGACGTGCGCCTGGGCACCGTCGTCGCTGGAGCGTCGGGGCAGAGCGTCGCTCTCAGCGACGGAACGACCGTACCCGCCGACCTCGTGATCGACGCGAGCGGCGTGCGCCCCGACGTGACCCTCGCCGAGCAGGCGGGCCTGCGGATCGGCGAGAGCGGCGGCGTCTGGGTCGACGGCACCCAGGCCACCAACGATCCACTCATCTTCGCGGTCGGCGACGGCGTCGAGAAAACGGATGCCGTCGACGGCGCAGGCACGCTCGTCACCATGGCCGGCCTCGCGAACCGCCACGGCCGCTCCGTCGCCGACAGCATCGCCGGCACGCCCGAGCAGGCTGAGCCGGCCGTCGGCGCCGGAATCGTCGCCATCTTCGGCCTCACCGTGGCCACCGTCGGCTGGAACGAGAAGCGCTTGATCGCCGCTGGGCGCGCCCACCGCATCGCACACACGCACCCCGCCAACCACGCCGGCTACTTTCCGGGCGCGGAAGGGATGTCGATCAAGCTGCTCATCGATGCCGCGACCGATGCAATTCTCGGCGCGCAGATCGTGGGCGGTGCGGGGGTGGACAAGCGCATCGACGTGCTCGCGGTCGCGATGGCGGCCGGGCTGACGGCATCCGCTTTGACGCGTCTGGAACTCGCCTACGCGCCGCAGTATGCCTCGGCAAAAGACCCGATCAACCAGCTTGGGTATGTCGCCGACAACCTCGCGCAGGGAACGAGCGTGAACCTGCAGTGGCACGAGCTGGAAGCGGCGCGCGCGGCCGGCGCTGTGCTCGTGGACGTGCGGTCGGCGGGCGAATTTGCCGCCGGAAGCATTCCGGGCGCGCTCAACGTGTCACTCGACGAGTTGCGAGCCCGACTCGCTGACCTTCCGCCGGTGCCGCTGATCGTGCACTGCCAGGTCGGTCAGCGCGGCCACACCGCCGCGCGCATTCTCACCCAGCACGGATTCGACGTGCGCAACCTCGACGGCGGCTACCGCACCTGGCTGGCCGGAACCGTCACTTCACCCATTTTGGAAAGAGCCCTCGCATGAAAGAAATCACCGTCACCGAGCTGTCCGCGCTCACCGAACCCGTTGTCATCGACGTGCGCGAACCGTGGGAGTACGAAGCCGCCCACGTTCCTGGCGTGATCCACATTCCGATGGGCGAGGTCGTCGGGCGAATCGGCGAGATTCCAGCGGATGTTCCGGTGCACGTCATCTGCGCCCTCGGCGGACGCAGCGCGCAGGTGGCGGAGTATCTGGCCGCGCACGGCCACGACGCCGTGAACATTGCCGGCGGCACCACCGCCTGGCAGCAGGCCGGTCTGGCGACCGAGCAGGGGGCCTGAGATGGACGACGTGCGCGCCGCCGAGCAGAAGAAGATCCTGAACCGGTTGCGCCGGGCGCAGGGGCAGCTGACCGCGGTCATCGCCGCGGTCGAGGGCGGCGGCAATTGCCGCGACGTCGTGACCCAACTGGCTGCCGTGTCGAGTGCCCTCGACAAGGCCGGCTTCGTCATCGTGTCGACCGCGATGCGCGACTGCATCGCGAACCCCGACAGCGAGAACTCGCTGACGGTCCCCGAGCTTGAGAAGTTGTTCCTGACGCTCGCGTAGGGCGTGCGGGCGGGGCACGGGCGGCGGGGCGCGGCATCCGCTCGCCGGGCCCACCCTCTGACTCCGGGCCCAGTCTATAAACTTGGCCCGGGGACAGGGCCCGGGCCAAGTCCGCAAAGAGCGCGGCACTCAGATGGCGGGGGTCACTCCGAGACCGGCCAGCATCTCCGTGACGTTCGCCCGGATCTGGTCGCGGATGCGCCGCACCTCCTCGATCGGCTGGCCGGCCGGATCGACGAGCTCCCAATCGACGTAGCGTTTGCCAGGGTAGATCGGGCAGGCATCGCCGCAGCCCATGGTGATCACGACGTCCGCCGCCTGCACCACGTCGTCGGTGAGCGGCTTCGGAAATGACTCGTCGAGCGACAGGCCGAGTTCGGCCATGACCGCGACCATGGTCGGGTTCAGCTCGGGCAGGGGCATCGATCCGGCCGAACGCACGTGCACGGCACCGCCCGACAGGGAATTGGTGAACACAGCGGCCATCTGCGAGCGGCCGGCATTCTGCTCGCAGACGAACAAAACTTCGGGCACCGGGCGCTCGATCGCACCCTTGGCCTGGCCCAGTGCATTCAGGCGTTCGCGAGCAAAGCGTGCCGTGCGGGTCGTCAAATGAGCCTTCACGCTCGACGTGCGCAGCAGCCCGGTATAGGACTCGAGCACGTAACGTTCGACGGTCTCGGCGGCGAAGATGCCGTGAAACTGCTCGGCGAGCTCACCGGCGAGACGCTTGAGCGACTCTTCCGGGTAGGTCAGGCCGGGAAGCATGCCTAAGCCTCGACCGGCAGAATCTCGGCGAGCAGCGCCTCGATGCGCGCCTTGATCTCATCGCGAATGGGGCGCACGCTTTCGATGCCCTGGCCGGCCGGATCGTCCAGCTTCCAGTCCTCGTAACGCTTGCCTGGAAAGATCGGGCAGGCGTCGCCGCAGCCCATTGTGATGACGACGTCGGACTGCTTGACGGCCTCGGTCGTGAGGATCTTCGGCACGTTGCCGGCGATGTCGATGCCCTCTTCGGCCATCGCGGCGATCGCGACCGGGTTGATCTGATCCTTCGGCTCCGAGCCGGCCGAGAGTACCTCGACGCGGCCCTGCGACAGTGCGGTCAGAAAGCCAGCGGCCATCTGCGAGCGTCCGGCGTTGTGTACGCAGACAAACAGTACGGAGGGTTTCATTTCTAAGTTCCTTCAGTTAGACGAGGGTACGAGTGGATGCTGCGACCGGCGCAGAGTCGGCCGCCGGCATCCGTTCGGGAAAGAGTCGCGGTTTCAGCCAGAGCGCGACGTAAACGAGCGCGACGAGCGCCGGCACTTCGATCAGCGGGCCGACGATGCCGGCGAGGGCCTGGCCGCTGAGGGCGCCGAAGGTTCCGATCGCGACGGCGATCGCAAGCTCGAAGTTGTTGCCGGCGGCGGTGAAAGCCAGCGTCGTGGTGCGTTCGTAGCTCAGGCGCAGCAGGCGCCCGGTGAGGAAACCGGCGAGGAACATCATCGCGAAGTAGACCAGCATCGGCAGTGCGATGCGGGCCACGTCGCCGGGGTGGTCGATGACCTGCTGGCCCTGCAGGGCGAACAGCATGACGATCGTGAACAGCAGTCCCCAGAGCGCGAACGGGCCGACCCGGGGTAGAAAGCGAGCCTCGTACCAGTCGCGGCCGCGGCGGGCCTCGCCGATGCGGCGAGACAAATACCCGGCCAGCAGTGGAATTCCGAGGAACACCAGCACGCTCGCGGTGATCGCCCAGATCGAGAACTCGGCGCTCGTGGTGGGCAGGCCGAGCCAGGCCGGCAGGACCTGCAGGTAAAACCAGCCGAGGGCACCGAACGCGACGACCTGGAATACCGAGTTCACGGCCACGAGAAATGCCGCGGCTTCGCGGTCGCCGCAGGCGAGGTCGTTCCAGATCAGCACCATGGCGATGCAGCGGGCGAGGCCGACGATGATCAGTCCGGTGCGATATTCGGGCAGGTCGGGCAGAAAGATCCAGGCCAGGGCGAACATGAGCGCTGGACCGACCAGCCAGTTCAGCAGCAGAGAAGAGATCAGCAGGCGCTTGTCGGAGGCAACGGAACGGGCATCCGTGTAACGCACCTTGGCGAGCACCGGGTACATCATGATCAGTAACCCGATGGCGATCGGCACGCTGATCGAGCCGATCGTGAACGCGTGCAGCAGATCGCCGACGGCCGGAACGAACACGGCGAGCAGCAGGCCGAGGCCCATGGCGGCGAGGATCCAGACCGGCAACAGCCGGTCCATCGCGCCGAGTCGGGTGGGGGCAGGTGCCGTAATACTCACGAATCTCCAAGTCTTGACGACAGCGATTCGCGGTAACATTGATCGTTGTCGATGTCCACGCTAGATCAATACATTGACCAATGTCAATCTAAGGAGGATCTGTTCAGATGACGTTTACCCGGACCCTGCCCCTGACCGACATTTCTCAAGCGGATGCCTGCTCCTCCCCGCTGGCGCGCGCAGCCATCGCCCCGGACCACGCAGACTCCCTGGCCCGCTCGCTCAAGGCCCTCGCCGACCCCGCCCGACTGCGCATCATCTCGATCGTGGCTGCCCACGCCGACGCCGAGGCCTGCGTCTGCGACCTCACCGACCAGCTCACGCTGAGCCAGCCAACCATCTCGCACCACCTGAAGGTGCTCGTCGACGCAGGTTTTCTCAGTCGGGCCAAGCGGGGAACCTGGTCGTATTACAGCCTGGTACCCGGCTCGCTCGACTCCGTCGCGGGCGTGCTGGCCGCCGTCTGAGGTCGGCCGCCTGATCGCGTCCGGGACCTGAGCCGTCCTGTCAGGCCGCCGTTCGTGCTGATGGCCGGCGCCGGGGCATCCGTTTGTGTCGCGTGTCGTTTTTCGAATTGTTCGGTCTGTTCTGGCCCTATGCGCTCGGCGCAATTGCTGGCAAGCTGGCGCGAGGGGAGAGGAGCCATCCGTGAGCACCTATGTGATCGTCGGCGTGATTCCGGGCCAGCCCGACGCCGTTGTGCTGGAGGCCGCTGCCTTTGCTGCCCGGTTTCAGGCCGAGCTGGTCTGCGCCACGGTCGATGCCGGCCGATATTTCGTGGATGAGTTCGCCGATGGAGGCGTTATCTCCCTGCCGATCGACCCCGACCTTGACGACACCGATGACGACGGATTCAGCGTGGCCTTCCGCGCTCACCTGACGACTCTGCTCGATGGCAGCAACCTGGTCTGGTCTACCCGGGCGGTGGCGGGCGATCCGGCCCGTGCCCTCGCCCACCTCGCCGACGCGCTCGACGCCGCGATGATCGTGGTCGGTACCCGCGAATCCGGCGTGCGGGCCAGCGTGCAGGAATTCTTCGGCGGCTCCGTGGCCGTACACCTCGCCCACCGGCAGCACCGGCCGGTCGTCGTAGTTCCGCTCGCCCCGGTAGCCTTCCGCGACGAGCTGCCGTGGGAGTCGGAGCGGTAGCCGTCCAGCCGCGCGGGTATTTCGCGCCGCAGCGATTACGTGCCGCAGTCGCCACGTGCCGGAGGCCTACCCGGGCGCAGACGTGTATTCTGGCCTCGGCGATGGATCCCGCCGGAGCATCCGCTCAAACTGCCCGCGCTGATGGTTCCTACTCATTGCGACGGAATCACACCGGGCAGGACACCATCGACGAAATCACGCCGCGCGCCGCGCATCTGCGCTGGCGCTACCTCGGCCTGGTGTTTCTCGGCGGAACGGCGGGCACCGCCCTGCGCGAAGCGCTCTCGCTCGTGCTTCCTGACGGTCGCCTGCCGCTGACCACGCTCGGAATTAACCTACTCGGTGCCCTGTTGCTTGGCCTCCTGCTCGAGGCCCTCGTGCGCAGCGGACACGATGCCGGTGGCCGCCGCAGCCTGCGACTCCTGCTCGGCACCGGTCTGCTCGGCGGTTTCACGACCTACAGCGCGCTCGCGACCGACAGTGCACTGCTCCTGCACGGCGGCGAGGTCGGCCTCGCGCTCACCTATGCTCTCGGCACCGTGCTGCTTGGCGGCGTGGCCACCGGGCTCGGCATCGTGCTCGGCGCCGCTCTGCACCGGCATCCGGGGGCGAACGGATGACCCCGCTCCTGTTCCTGGGGATCGCCTGCGCCGGCGGCGTGGGCGCGGCCGCCCGGTTCTACCTCGACGGCCTCTTGCGCTCCCGCCTCGGCGGGGCGTTTCCGTTCGGCACGACCATTATCAACGTGAGCGGCTCGCTGCTGCTCGGCCTCGCCACCGGCCTCGCCCTGAACCACCTGCTCGCGCCAGAGTGGAGCCTCGTGATCGGCGTCGGTCTGCTCGGAGGCTACACGACGTTCAGCACGGCGAGTTTCGAGACCGTGCGACTGGCCCAGCAACGGCGGTATCTGGCCGCGCTGGCCAACGGGATCGGCATGCTCGTCGCATCCGTTGGCGGCGCAGCACTCGGTCTCTGGGCGGGGCTGGCGCTCGGCTGACTCTGACTCTGCCTCTGCCTCTGACTCTGACTCTGACTCTGCCTCGGGCGCCCGCGAGGCCGGGCCCATGTTGCGAACGGGGGCCCACGATCGATCATGGTCCCGCTTTCCGGGCCCGGGCCCGGGCCCGGAAAAGATGGGGCCTGAAATGGGAGCCCGCGGAATGGGGTGCGTGCGCCGCCGCGAGGTGCTAACTTTGGCACCTCACCAGAGATGACCAGCGTTCAGGGGGCTGAAGGTATCGGCCCGCGGCCGGGTCACCCGTCGGACTCCTCGAAGTAGAGGTGGGCGTGCAGGCGGCAGCCGGGGTTGAATTCGGCCGCGCAGTGCGGGCAGCGCTCGACCTGGCGATACTCGGTGATGCTGAGCTCGCGGTGGCAGGCCCCGCACAGAATCGCGAGCTCCGACCACTCGGACTGTGGCCACCGCCGGGCCGCATGCGGAACGGGTTCGCCCCGTACAGCCTCGTCGTGGCACTGGTAGCAAGGGTAGTAGCGCCGGCAGCAGGCGAACCTGATCGCCACGATGTCCAGTTCAGAGTGAAAGTGGATGCAGCGGGTCGCCGAATCGAGAACCGCCCCGAACACGGGCGGCGCGGCATCCGTTTTCGCGGATGCTACGCCGGCATCCGGCGGTGGAGCTGCGCTCGCCCTGTTGGCGGGGTTGGCGCTGGGCTGAGAACGTCGGGCCCAGGTTGCGGAGCCGGGCCCATGATCGATCGTGGGCCCGCTTTCCGGGCCCGGGCCCGGTCGATGAATCGGGCCGAACATGCTATTCGCCCGACTCGGCATCAGCGGACGCCTGCTCAGTGACGAAGGCTTCGAAAGTGGCGGCATCGCTGTTGGAGCCCGAGTACTTCACGCCATTCACCAGCACCGTCGGGGTTCCCTCGATTGCATCAATGTCGGAGTTGGGAATCGGTCCCTCGAGCGCACGTTGCGTCGAGGCGTCGACCCAGTCGGAGTAGGTCTGATCGGCGATGCAGCTGGCGACCTCGCTGGAGGTCACCCCGGACCCCTCAACCAGGCTGGTCAGCTCGGCATTGGTCAAGCCGGTCGTGTCCTCGGCGGGCTGATCGGCGAACATGGCCGCGTTGAAATCGAGAAAGTTGTCGGGAGCATAGTTGGCCACGCAGGCAGCCGCGTTTGCGGCGCGGGTGGCGTACTCGGTGCCCGACGACAACCGATCGAGAATTGAGATCGGGTGAACCTCGACCGTGGCATTTCCGGCGGTGACCCACTCGGTAATCTGCTCGCCATTGGTGGCCTCGAAATCGCCGCAGATCGGGCACAGGTAGTCGATGTACATCACGATGTTGGCCGTCTCGACAAGCGCGCTCTGGTCGGTGGCGATCGGGTCGGCATCCGCTTCTAGAGCTGCTGTCGCGGCGGCGGAAACCGTCGTTCCGTCGCTACCGAGCAGGATGCCGTCGCTGGCCATGTTGGCCGGGCTCGCCGCTGCCGGGGCGGTGACGTTGTTCACGATGACCACGGCGACGATGGCGACCACGGCGAGCAGGCCGATACCGATGCCTCCGCGCAGAAAGAGTCGACGGCGTTGGTCCCGCTTGACCTGCTCGGCGCGCATGAGGCGGGCGGTTTCGCGGGCGTCTTCGCGGCGGTCTTTCTTGGGCGGGCGGGCCTGGCCGGAAGTGCTCATGCGGAAGTTCACCATTCGTTTGTAGCTGCTGTTGCCTAAAACGTTAGCGGCCCTGCCTAACGGTCTGGTTCCGGGAGCCTGTGAGGCGACTGTGAGAGCCGAGCTTAACGCGTGGGCACCTACTGGGTGAAGGCCGCATCGAACGAGGTGCTCGGCTGCGCAAAACCGAAGCTCATCAGGAAAGCGAGTGCCTCCGGCGCGCCCTGCAGGCGGTCCATGCGTCTTCGTACTCCACCGAGAGGGGGCCGTCGTAGCCGATCGCGGTCAGCGCACAAAAGCTGTCCTCCCACGGCACATCACCGCGGCCCGTCGAGACGAAATCCCAGCCGCGTCGCGGGTCTCCCCACGGCAGATGAGACGAGAGGATGCCGTTGCGCCCGCCACCCATCCGCATCTTCGTATCCTTGCAATCCACGTGGTAGATGCGGTCCTGGAAGTCGCTGATGAACGCGACCGGATTGATCTGCTGCCACATGAGATGGCTGGGATCCCCTTTCAGGCCGAACGCCGGGCGGTCGCGTTCAGACTCGCGTTCGCGCCGAGGTATCCGGGGAGTAGTGCCTATCCATCGACGAGTTCAGTTTGCCTGGCTTTCACCGCCGAAAACATCGCCAAGACCAACGCGTCCGCCGACATGAAATTTGGGTCGTCCAACGATGTCGAAACGGCTTGACACCTCTGAGAAACAAGCAGCGACGAGATGCCATCTCTGATGGGTAAAACGAGAGTCTTTATGAGTCGTGTTTTACTTGATCAACACCGTATTTTTAGATTTTCCATGCGTCAAAACCCGAACCCGACCGATGGGTGGATGCTCGTGCAACTGCATTCAGTCGAGCTCGGCGATCATCTCATCCACGGCGGCCGCACCCAAGCGCTCGCTGAGCACCATGAGCCCGGCTCCTCGGATGCCCGCATCGGGACCACCCCGAGCGGGCACGATGTTGAGGTGCTGATTGGCTAGGGGAATCGATCGCCGGTACACCACTTCACGCACGCCTGCGATGATCTCCTGCACGTTTATACCCAGCTGTCCCCCAATGACGACGACAGACGGGTTCAGGACGCTGACGCACATCGCCGTGACCTCGCCGATCGCTCGCCCCGCCGCGCGCGCAGCGGCAATCGCTGTGGGGTCGCCCATTCTGATGCGGCCGGTGACGTCACCGGGCCCGATAATCGCGACCCCATCCCGACTCAGGTACGCCGCTATTGCCGGGGCGCTGGCCGTCGCCTCAAGGTCACGATCGTTGGCCGTTCCGGGCACCAGTACATGTCCAATGTCGCCTGCTGAGCCCCGGGAACCTCGCTGCAGTACTCCGCCCAGGATGATGCCCGCGCCAATTCCCGTGGACACCTTAATGAAGACCAAATCGTCGACCGCGGGCCACTGGGTCGCTTGCTCGCCGAGTGCGAGCAGGTTCACGTCGTTGTCGACCAGGACCGTGGCCATCAGGCGCTGGCGCACAAAAGCGGGGATGTCAAAGCCGTCCCAGCCCGGCATGATCGGGGGGCGGATGGGCCGGCCCGTCGAATGTTCTACGGGGCCTGGCACCCCCACGCCAATCCCCAACAGATCCCGTTGCTGATGACCACTAGCGACGAGTAGGCGCTCCGCGGTGTCGACGGCCCATGTGAGAATCTCGGTCGGTCCGTCGGCGATGTCAAGCACCCGGCTCTCCTGATAAAGCACGCGGCCGGAAAGGTCGAGAACGCCCACCGCACCGCGGGTAGCGCCAAGGTCGATTCCTATGCAGACCCTCGAGGTCTGGTCGAACATCAAGCGCGCGGCGGGGCGCCCGCCTGACGATGATGCCAGGCCTTTCGGAGCCACCAAGCCGATCGCCGTGAGCCCAGCCAGCCTGTTCACCACGCTGGTTCTCGCCAACCCGGTCTCGTCGACAAGCTCGGATCGCGTTCGCGGTCGGCCGTCGCGGAACAGCTGAAAGAGGTCGCCGGCACCGGATGAAAACATAGTCTCGTATCCCAAATCATGAAAAGACCAATGAGTAAAAAGAACACTACCGGACCGAACGAGTGCCCAAAAAAACTGTCTATTGACATTTTAATGTCATAAGTGCTACTTTCAACCCAGCAAGGACAAACTACAAGGAGGTAGAAGTGATGAAGTTCGCCTACGAGGCCAACGCGTGGGGCGGCGTGGTCGGTACGCCCGGCGCAGTGACTGATCTGGGATCGGGTTTCTATGTGACGCCGGGAGACGTGCATCAAACCGTCCAGGCGATCGCTGCAGCCGGCTACTCCGGAATCGAGTTGTTCGACGGCAACCTCCTTCCCTTCGAAGAATCGATCGACGACTTCGTATCTATCGTGCAAGCCAATGGCCTTGAAATCGCTGGCGTCTACACTGGTGGACACTTTATCTACCCTGATGCCCAGGAAGACGAGCTCGTCCGCTTCGATCGTTCGATTCGACTAGCCGCGTTCGCGGGTGCGCGCCACTATGTAGTCGGCGGCGGCGCAGTGCGGTCCACCGGCCCTAGGGCGCAGGACTATGAGGTAGCTGGTGCCTTCCTGGATATTATCGCCGAGCGCGCTCGCGCGGCCGGCCTCATTCCCAGCTATCACCCTCACCTCGGAAGCATCGCCCAAGCACCGGACCAAATCGACGCTCTCTTCGGCGCCACCTCCATCGGTCTTTGTGCCGACGTTGCGCACATCGCCGCAGGCGGCGGTGATCCCGTAGCCGTAATCCAGAAGTACAGCGACCGTCTGGCGTACGTGCACCTGAAAGACCTCGATCAGAAGACCAACGCCTTCCTGCCGCTGGGCGCGGGCGACCTGGACCTCACCGCCATCTTTGCTGCGGTCATCGACGCGGGCTATCAAGACTGGATCACCGTTGAGCTCGACGGATACGAGGGTGACAACGATGAAGCTGCCAGGAAAAGTCTTACATTTCTGCAGAACCTAACGCTTACCGACCCCGCACGATCCTAAGCACGACCAAGTAGTTACTCATAGCAAAGGAGCATGGAGAATGAAAGTTTCAACAACGCTTGTCGCCGCAGTTGCGGCCGCGGGTCTATTCGCGTTGACGGGGTGCACCCCGTCTGCGCAATCCACCGCAACCGAGGTTGCACCCGAGGTCACCGCTCAGATTGATGCGGCCCTCGCGGACATCACCGGCAAGGTTTTCAGCATCGGCCCCAACGGCGAAGAGCCCGCCTCGGTCGACACCACGACTGTAACCGACGAGCAGGCAACCGAGATCGCGGGTATGGGCCTCACCGCCGCGATTGTGATGCACTACGGTGGAAACGACTGGGCGAACGCCCAAATCGCCGGCCTGAACGCGGAATTCGACCGTCTCGGCATCGAAGTCATCGCAACCACGGATGCTAACTTCAACCCGGCCACGCAAGTCGCCAACATCGAGACGGTTCTGGCGCAGGACCCCGATATCATCGTGTCCATTCCCACCGATCCTGTGGCAACGGCTAGTGCCTACCGCAAGGCCAGTGAACAGGGCGTCAAACTAGTTTTTATGGACAATGTGCCCCAGGGCTTCGTCGCCGGTGAAGATTATGTCTCGATGGTGTCAGCCGACAACTACGGTAACGGGGTCACCTCGGCATACCTCCTCGCCCGCTCCCTCGGTGGCCAAGGAACGATCGGCGTGATCTATCACGAGGCCGACTTCTTCGTCACCCAGCAGCGATACGCTGGCTTCACGAAAACGATCACCGACGAGTTCCCCGATATTGAAATCATTCAGGAGCAAGGAATCGCCGGGCCTGACTTCGCCGGCGATGCCCAAGGCGTGGCCAACGCCATGCTCACCAAAAACCCCGACCTCGACGGTATTTGGGCTGTTTGGGACGTGCCAGCGGAGGGCGTGATGGCCGCTGCCCGAGAGACCGGTCGCACCGACATCAAGATCGCCACCGAAGACCTCGGCACGAACGTGGCGATCGCTCTGGCGAAGAATCAGATGATCGTTGGCCTCGGAGCCCAGCTTCCCTATGACCAGGGAATCGCCGAGGCCGACCTCGCCGCGCTCAGTATGCTCGGTCTGGAGGTTCCGGCCTACGTCGCGCTGAGCTCGCTGCCCGTCGACCACAAGAACGTTCTTGAGGCTTGGGAGACCGTTTACCACTCGGCTCCGCCGGCTGCCATCAAGGATGCCTACGTCGACTAATAACCGATGATCGACTCGTGGGGCGGCCGAAAACGGTCGCCCCACGAGAACTTTTGAAAATTGATGATCAACAGAACTGTCGAGCCCCGGTGGCTCAGGAAAGGTAGTCATGCAAGAGATTAATATCGCCATGATTGGTGGCGGATTTATGGGTAAAGCCCATTCCCTCGCCTACGCGGCGATGCCCATGTTCTTCTGGCCGTCTCCGGCGCGCCCAATCAAGAAGATCATCGTCGATGTGACCGACGATCTTGCTCGCACTGCCGCCGAGCGGTACTCGTGGGACGGTTATTCGTCATCGTGGCGCGACGTCGTCAACGATCCCGGGATCGATGTAATCGATATCGCCACCCCGAATAATCTGCACGCCGAGATCGCAATCGCCGCTGCCGAGGCCGGCAAACACATCATTTGTGAAAAGCCTCTGGCCCCGACGGCCGGCGAAGCCCGCCGCATGTACGAGGCGGCCCAGAAGGCCGGCGTTGTTACAGCAGTTGCCTTCAACTACCGCCGCACCCCGGCTGTAGCGCTCGCTAAGAAGTACATCGACGAGGGCGCTATTGGCACCATTCTGAACTTTCGCGGTACCTATTTGCAGGATTGGAGCGCAGATCCGAACTCGCCGCTCAGCTGGCGTTTCCAGAAAGACATCGCCGGCTCGGGCGCCGTGGGTGACATCGGCTCGCACGTGGTTGACTTGGCCCGCTATCTGGTCGGCGAGATTTCCGAAGTTACCTCGCTGGTCTCGAACTTTATCCCCGACCGTCCGCTCCAGTCTGGTGGTTTTGACGCCCTCGGCGGTTCCTCCACGTCTGACGGCCCGCGTGGCGCGGTCGACGTCGACGACGAGGCAATGTCGTTGATCAAGTTTCGCAATGGCGCGGTCGGCTCCCTTGAGGCAACGCGCAACGCCTGGGGCCGCAACAACTACATCACCTTCGAAATTCATGGAACCGAAGGCTCTATTTTCTTCAATTACGAGAACCGTGACGAGCTCCAGGTAGCGTTCAAGAATGACCGCGCCGATCGTCGAGGCTTTCGCACGGTATATACCGGCCCGAACACGCCATATGGTGAGTCGCTCTGGCCTATCCCTGCGCTGGGTATCGGTTACAGCGAAACGAAGATCATCGAAGCCCACGACTTCCTCAAGGCAGTCGCTGAAGGTGGAACTGTCGAACCCAACTTCGCCGACGGCTACCAAGCCGCGCTCGTCGACGACGCCATTCTTGAATCCGGCCGAACCGGTGAGTGGGTGCGGGTTCCGGATGTGACCGACCCGAACGCCACCGATGTCTGAGACTGCTGGCGCCCCTCCAGCGGTAAGAATGCGAGGCATCGTCAAGAGCTTCGGCCCGGTCGAAGTCCTGAAATCCGTTGACATGGACATCGTGGCCGGTGAGGTGCACGCTCTCGCCGGAGAGAACGGCGCGGGCAAGTCCACCCTAATGAAGGTCCTGCAAGGCGTTCATCCGATTACCTCTGGCACTATCGAGGTCGGGGGACAGCCGGTCGTCATCCGAACCACCGCCGATGCCGAGCGGGCCGGCATCGGCATGGTCTTTCAGGAATTCAGCCTCATCCCCTCGATGACGGTAGCGCAGAACATCTTTCTCAACCGCGAGATCCGCGGTAAAGCCGGACTGGTTGATGACCGTATGGCGGAGAAGGCGGCGCGCGAAATCTTTGACGGTTTGGGTGTAAAGATCGACCCCAAGGCGCGGGTGGAGACGCTGGGCACCGCGTACTGGCAGCTGGTGGAGATCGCTAAGGCTTTGGCCAAGAATGCCAGCGTCCTGGTAATGGACGAACCCACGGCCAGTCTCGCCAAACACGAGGTTGAGAACCTCTTCGAACTTATCGACAAGCTCAAGACCCGTGGCATCGCCATCGTCTATATCTCCCATCGGATGGACGAGATCCGCAGGGTCGCCGACCGCATCACGGTTTTGCGGGACGGCCGCGTCGTGCTCGCAGCCGGCGTCGCGCAACTGACCGCAGCCGAGATCATCGAAGCGATCATCGGCCGGAGGCTCGCCTCTGACCTGGTATATCGCGACCGACACCTGCTGGCCGATGCTCCCATTGTGCTCGAAGCCACCGACATTGGGAGCAGTCGCGTACTCAAATCAGTCAGCCTCACGATCCGTGCTGGAGAGATCGTCGGTCTCGCCGGGCTGATGGGCAGCGGACGCACCGAGTTCGCTCGCGTGGTCGCCGGAATGGACCGTCCGACTCAAGGAACGCTGAGTATCGATGGCACACTCGTTCGCTTTAGTACCCCGATGGCGGCTCAGCAGGCGGGTATCGCGCTCATTCCTGAGGACCGTCGCGAACAGGGGCTGGTGCTTGAGCACTCCGTCTCGGAGAATCTCGCCCTTCCCGTGCTTGACCGCGTGAAGTCAGGCGTCTTCCTTTCCATGACCAAGTTGCGCGAGCTGACCAATCAGCTCGTCAACCGCTTCGACGTCAAGGTCGCCGACCCCTATGCGCCGGTCAGTCTGCTGTCAGGCGGCAACCAGCAGAAGGTAGTCGTGGCGAAGTGGATCAACACAGGCCCTCGCATATTAGTGATGGACGAGCCTACCTCCGGTGTCGACATTGGCACGAAGACGGAAATCCTCGACATCGTGCGTGAATTTGCATCGCAGGGCAATGCGGTGCTGTTCATCTCATCCGAATTACCAGAACTCCTCGCGGTCGCCGACCGCATCGTCGTGTTCCGCGACGGACGCTCCGACCGCGAACTCGACCGCGACGACGTCGCGAGCGAGGAACAGCTTCAACTCATAATCCAAGGAGAGGCAGCATGAGCAGCCCCACAACGGCCACCAGGCCATCCCTCATCTCCCAAGCTGTTAGTCGGTTCGACTGGCGTAGCAACGTTATTTACATCGCGTTCGTGGTCGTGTTCATCCTGTTCGCCATCTTCCTTAGCAACGACGGATTCCTCTCCGCCAACAACATGCTGAACATCGTGCGGCAGACGGCAACAATTTCGATAATGGCTGTCGCAATGACCTTCGTGATCGCCACTGCCGAAATCGACCTCAGCGTCGGCTCGATCGCCGGTCTCGCCTCCGTCGTCACCGCCATGGCGACGACCCAGTGGGGGCTCGTTCCCGGCATCGTCGCGGGACTACTCTCCGGGGCCATTATCGGCGCGATCAACGGCGGACTCGTTGCCTTGCTGAAGGTCCCGTCCTTCCTCGTTACGCTTGGGATGCTCGGCCTCGCGGCCGGGCTCGCGCAGTGGATCACCGCCTCGGCACCCCAGCCCATCAGCGACACCTTGTATGTGCAGATCTTCGGCGGCGGTGATTTCGGCCCTGTACCCGGGCTCCTCGTCTGGACGGTCGTGGCCGTGGCGGTCGGATGGATTGCAATGAACCGAACAAGTTTCGGACGCCGTGTGTTGGCGACCGGCGGTAATCCCACCGCAGCCGCGTACACCGGAATCCGCACCGCACGGATTAAATTCACCGTACTGCTTCTTTCAGGTATCGCCGCTGCTATCGCAGGGATGCTTTACGCGGGCCGGCTCGAATCAGGCCGCTTCCAATGGGGCCAAGGTGACGAGCTCACAGTCATCGCCGCAGTAATTCTCGGCGGTACAAGCCTTTTCGGAGGCCGGGGGGCGATCATCGGTACGCTCGTCGGGTCGCTCTTCATGGGTCTCATTAACAACGGCCTCATCCTCGCCGGGCTCGACGTCGCCCAACAGTCGGTCGTGCGTGGCGCGATCATCATCGCAGCGGTCGCCTTATCGAGGAAAAAGTGACGACCCGACCGCTCCGGAGCGGCATTATCGGAACCGGCTTTATGGGACGGGTGCACACACACGCTGTGCGTTCAGTAGGCGGCGTCGTCGTCGCCTACGCCGGCCGCGATGCCGACCGAACACGACTAGCCGCTGACGAAGAGAACGTGCCGCTGGCTCTCACACCAGAAGAGTTGATCGCCCATCCGGATGTCGATCTGGTACACATCTGCACTCCAAACGCGCAGCACGTTCCACTAGCCCTGGCCGCAATTGCCTCGGGCAAACACGTCATCTGTGAGAAACCACTAGCCCTCACCGCCGACGACGCCCTACGGCTCCAGCGCGCCGCCGATGATGCCGGAGTCGTAAACGCCGTGCCCTTCGTCTACCGCTTCTATCCGACGGTTCGCGAAGCAAAGGCCCGAATCGCCGATTCTGGCGAACGCATCTGGCTCGCGCACGGTCACTACCTACAAGACTGGCTCTCCGATCAGTCGAGCTACAACTGGCGGGTGATGGACGCGGGATCCCGTGCCTTCGCCGACATCGGTGTGCACTGGTGCGACCTTTTCGAGTTCACTACCGGTCACCGCATACAAAAATTGCTCGCGCAGAGCTCGCGGCTACATGACACTCGCCTGTCCGAGGCGGGCGAGGTCGCCGTCGCCACAGAAGACGGAGTGACCATGATGTTCCATACAGATCACGGCGCCACAGGCTCTGTCGTAATCTCCCAAGCCAGCCCCGGACGTAAAAATCAGCTGTGGATGTCGCTCGATGGCGAACACCGCTCCTATGCCTTCGACCAAGAAAATCCAAACGGTCTGTGGATCGGGTCGACCTCAGGAATCTCAATCATTCCGAAGGGCCTTGAGACGGTGAACCACGCTGCCACCGCGCCCTACGTCACAGTGCCCTCCGGGCATCCGCAGGGCTATCAAGATTGCTTCGGTCTATTCATGAAGGATGTGCATTCCGTGATCGAGGGCAAAGTCGTCCATGGACTTCCCACCTTTGCCGATGGAGTGCGTGCCGCCCAGCTGACGAATGCAGTCATCGAGTCATCGAAATCGGGTAATTGGGTCGAGGTCGTACCAACTCGTCAGTCGACCTCGAGGGCGGCATGAGCCAGCCGACGCACCCCGTCACCTTGTTCACGGGCCAATGGGCAGACCTCCCCTTCGAAGAGGTAGCGCGCCTGGCCGCCTCGTGGGGCTATGACGGTCTTGAGATCGCCGCGTCGGGCGACCACCTCGACCTACAACGAGCCGATGAAGATGCCGCGTACCTCGCATCCCGGCTCGAGATTTTAGACCGCCACGGCCTGAAGGTCTTTGCCATCTCGAACCACCTCGCAGGGCAGGCCGTCTGCGATGCTCCCATCGACTTTCGCCATCAGGCGATCCTGCGCCCCTATGTGTGGGGAGACGGAGAGGCTGAAGGTGTGCGGCAGCGGGCAGCCGAGGACATGAAACGTGCCGCGCGCGTCGCGCGCAAGCTCGGGGTAGACACGGTTGTGGGATTTACTGGTTCATCGATCTGGCCGTACGTTGCCATGTTCCCGCCAGTGCCGCCGTCGGTCATTGAGGCCGGCTACGATGACTTCGCCGCACGATGGAATCCAATCCTCGACATCTTCGACGACGAGGGCGTTCGATTCGCGCACGAAGTACATCCCGGTGAGATCGCCTACGACTACTGGACAAGCGTGCGCACTCTTGAGGCGATCGGCCATCGCCCGGCGTTCGGCTTCAACTGGGATCCGAGTCACATGATGTGGCAAAACATCGATCCTGTCGGATTCATCTGGGACTTTCAAGACCGGATTTACCACGTGGACTGCAAGGACACCCGACTGCGCCCAACCAACGGCCGTGCCGGCGTTCTGGGTTCCCACCTCGCGTGGGGCGACCCACGACGCGGCTGGGATTTCGTATCGACAGGACACGGCGATGTGCCATGGGAAGACGCATTCCGAGCCCTGGAGGCGATCGGCTACAGCGGACCCATCTCGATCGAGTGGGAGGATGCAGGAATGGACCGGCTCCACGGTGCGGCTGAGGCAATCGAGTTCGTTCGTTCTAAGCTGTGGACACGGCCGACCGACTCATTCGACGCGGCGTTCACAAACCAATGACGACGCCAGCGGAGTCGGCGTTCGTTGTTTTTGCTCAAATTCGGGTGTGTGAAGCGAAGCTCGAACGGTTTCTCACGCATCTTCTAAGGCTTGCCGAGCGGTCCCTCGCCGATGAGACCGGCTGTTTGCAGTACGACGTAATCGAACTCGATCGCGCGACCCGGCTGTTTGGCGTCTACGAGGTCTACCGTGACGCCGAGGCCTATAACGTACACCGGACATCCGTTCACTTCCACGAGTGGGAGGTTGTGGCCGAAGGCGTTATAGAAGAGAGTGGCCTCGATGTGCAAACCGGTCGGCTGGTGCGCACAAGCTCCGCCCGGACCGGTGCCCCGTGTCGGAAGTCCCCTGTGGAAGTCGTTTAAGGGATTCGAGGATTTGATCTGCGGGTTCTGGTCCAGATGCATGGTTTGGGGGGCGTCGTTCCACGCTTTCACTCAGTTACTGTATCGGCCTTGAGCGCTCGGGAGCTGCGGTGATCTGAACGTCAGAGGAGGTCTACGCATCGTGGTGTCCAGCGACATGGACGCGGTCGGGTGCTCGAGGACGCCAGGAGGGTCATCCAGCACATACTCGCACCTGATGCGATCGTCCGGCGCCTGAGCGAGCTGGCTCGATCCCCTCCAGAAATCGGCGACCGGCATCCGAGCAGGGCGAGGCACCGCTCATACGTGCGCCGGGGAGTGGATGCGCGCTGGCTGGGGGAAATTGAGCAGTTGAAACGGTCGTCGTTGCGCACCGGCTATTCAGTGGTCGGCGCCTACGGTCCCGCTTGAGGAGCGTTCAGAGGAATGAGGCCGCGGCGTGCGCGGCGTACTGCGCGCGAATGACCGTCTGAAAGTCGGGCGCCGGCTCGGCCGCAATGGCCGCAGCCCAGGTCGGCCGGGTGCCGGTCAGAGCCCAGGCCGCCTGCACTGCCCCGCCGTCGGCGACATACTCGCCCGGCGCCGGTACCACGACCGGAGCGGCGAACACCTGGGCGGCGATGGCGCGCACGGCCGGGTTCTGCGCCGCCCCGCCGATCAGCAGAATGCGCCCGACGGCAACGCCCAGCGCCTGCACGGCGTCGAGGCCGTCGGCCAGTCCGCACAACATGCCCTCGATCGCGGCGCGTGCCAGGTTCGGCCGGGTCGTTGACGCGAGAGTCATTCCGAAAACGGATGCCGTCGCCTCCGGCAGGTTCGGCGTGCGTTCCCCGGCGAAGTAAGGCTGCAGCACGAGGCCGCCTGCTCCCGGCTCGGCTTCGAGGGCGAGGCGCCCCAACTCGTCGTAGTCGACGCCGAGCAGCGCTGCGATGGAGTCGAGAACGCGGGCGGCATTGAGGGTCGCGACCAGGGGCAGGAAGTCTGCGGAAGCGGAGGCGAACCCGGCGACCGAGCCGGAGGCATCCGTTGTGGGCTGATCAGTGACGGCGAACACGGTGCCGCTCGTGCCGATCGAGACGATGACATCGCCGGCGCTCGCGCCGAGGCCGAGGGCGGCACCCGCATTGTCGCCGGCACCCGCGGCAACCACGATGCCCGCTGGGAGCCAGGCGTGGTTGCTGCTGTCGACGAGTCGCGCGGTAACGCCGGCCTGGTCGGCGGCATCCAGCACGCGGGGGAGCACGGCGGCGTGGCCGAGGGCGAGTTCGAACAGGTCAAGGTCGTAGTCGCCGGTGCTCGGCGACCAATACGCTGTGCCGCTCGCGTCGGAACGGTCGGTGGTGAGCTCGGTCAGCACGGGGCCGAGGGGATTTTCGGCGGCCGGGCCATCGGCGACGACGGATATCGCGGCCGGGCCGAAGCCGCGCAGACGCCAGGTGAGCCAGTCGTGCGGCAGGGCTACGGCGGCGACCCGGGCCGCGTTGGCCGGTTCGGCGTCCTGCAACCAGCGGAGTTTGGTCGCGGTGAAGGACGCGACCGGAACGACTCCGGTGCGGGCGGCGTACTCGGCGGCGCCTACTTCGCGCAGCAGGTCGAGGGCGGCCGGGGCGCTGCGGGTGTCATTCCAGAGCAGCGCCGGGCGAATGACTTCGCCGTCGATGTCGAGCACGACCATGCCGTGCTGCTGCGCCCCGATCGAGATGGCGGCGACGTCGTCGAGCCCGCCGGCGTCAGCGACGGCCTCCTGCAGGGCGTCCCACCAGGCGGCGGGGTCGACCTCGGTGCCTTCGGGGTGGCTGGCCCGACCGGACCGCACCAGCGCTCCGGTATCGGCGTCACGAATGACGACCTTGCAACTCTGTGTCGACGAATCGACTCCGGCAACCAGTGTCATGACATGTCCGTTCGTAGGTCAGGTGCGCATAACTCCTGCAATCTGTGCGGCCGCCCAGTGACTTTGGCGTAAAGACGTGGGTGTCGGTGCGGGCGGCAGATAATTTGCAGGAGTTATGCGCGGTGGTGGGTGGCTAAATCAGGAAACCGGGGGTGCTGGTTGGCACCCGACCTCGATTTTACGGGGCACATAGTGGCGATGGCGGCCGACCCCCTGAATTAGCCCCCGCCGGGCAGGGGCAGGGGCTAGCGGGCGCCGAGCAGGTGTTCGAGGGCGAGCTGCTGCAGGTGCACGAAGCCGAAGCCCTTGCCGCCGAAGTACGCGTCGGTGTCGAAGTCTTCGTAGGAGCCGCGGTCGGCCAGCAGGTCGTCGTAGCTCTCGCCGGCGGCGAGGGTGTTGTTCGACAGGTCAGGCACCTTCGACGCGGCGAGGGCCGCCTGCACCTCGGGGTCGGCGCGGAAGGCGGCGGCGCGCTGTTTGAGCAGCAGGTAGGTGCGCATGTTGGCGGCGGCCGAGGTCCACACTCCGGCGACGTCTTCCGTGCGTGAAGGCTTGTAGTCGAAGTGGCGGGGCCCGGTGTAGGTCTGGCCACCGTTAGGGCCACCGTTTTCGAGCAGGTCGACGAGGGCGAACGCGTTCTGCAGGTCGCCGTGCCCGAAGACCAGGTCCTGGTCGTACTTGATGCCGCGTTGACCGTTCAGGTCGATGTGGAACAGCTTGCCCTGGTACAGCGCCTGGGCGATGCCGGCAGCGAAGTTGAGGCCGGCCATCTGCTCGTGCCCGACTTCGGGGTTCACGCCGACCATTTCGGGCCGCTCAAGCGTTTCGATGAAGGCCATCGCGTGGCCGACGGTCGGCAGCAGAATATCGCCGCGGGGTTCGTTGGGCTTGGGCTCAATGGCAAAGCGGATGTCGTAGCCCTTGTCGGTGACGTAGTCGCCGAGCATGTTCACAGCTTCGCGGTAGCGGTTGAGCGCCGAACGGATGTCCTTGGCCGAGTCATACTCGGCGCCCTCGCGGCCGCCCCACATGACGAACGTCTGGGCGCCGAGCTCGGCGGCGAGGTCGATATTGCGCAAAACCTTGCGCAGGGCGAACCGGCGCACGGCCCGGTCGTTCGAGGTGAACCCGCCGTCTTTGAACACCGGAGCGCTGAACAGGTTGGTGGTGACCATCGGCACGACCAGGCCGGTGTCGGCGAGGGCCTGCTTGAGGCGGTCGATCTGCAACTGGCGGGCGGCATCCGTTGAACCGAAGTCGAACAGGTCATCATCGTGAAAGGTGAGGCCGTAGGCGCCGAGCTCGGCCAGGTTAGTGACGGCGTCGACCACGTCTAGCTTGGGCCGGGTCGGGCCGCCGAACGGGTCACTGCCGTTGTAACCGACGGTCCACAGGCCGAAGGAGAACTTGTCGTCGCGGGTGGGGGTCAGGCTCACGGTCATGTCACTCTTTCCATTTCAGCTGCATTGATGATTTGTTGATTACTCAAACATATATGAGAAGCGAGCGCAATCGTGCGTGAATTTGCGAAGCCGAGCATCCTCGCCCTGTCGATCGTCTCGGTCAATACACGGGCATGGTGTATAGCAGCGTTTTCACCAATTCAAGAATCTTTTGGAGCAGCGGGAATTGAGTCCTGGACATCGGTCAACCCTGCAATGGGTCGGTTCAGATTCGGGTATTCCGTGCTGTTGCGCAAGTCGCCGCATACAGTCGAGTTCATCGAGGACAGGTCCAAGCGGCGGATGGGGCTGGGCGCGGGTGGATTCGTAGAGTGTGAGGTGGGCCCCGGCCCTCTTGGCTCGGAGCCCCTGGTTGGCCAGTTCCGCAGCGAGCGACTTGGGTGCTGCGTCGTAAGCGAGCTGGAAGGCGCCGGGTGCGTCGTGGTGCATGGCGAACTCCGCGGTGGCCAGGTGCGCCTCTGCCTGGTCGATCATGAGGTCTGAGAGCTCTCGATTTGGTGCCACCCGATCCAGTCGGCGCTCCGCAATCAGGCGATCAACTACGCTCCGTCCTTGTTCCCAACGAACGATCATGAGTTGGTTCCTCCGATCTTCAAATCGACGAGGGGTCGCCTGGAGTGTGCTCACGAAGGGCGAATCCCCCGTTTCCCAATCATTCACAGACAGACGCACTTTATGTGAAAGTAAACACGTCGTTCCTTGTCCACGGGTTCAACGCGCTACACGTGATCCCGCCAGCTGTGCTCGGGGGCGAAGCCGAGCATCCGCTTCGCCTTGTCGATCGACAGCAAGGTCTCGTGTTCGCCGACCTCTTTCGTGACGGAAACGTTTGGAAAGACCTCGGCTGCCAGGCTTGCACTCGACCGACTCATCACGGTGTCGGCGGCCGCGATGATGAACGTCTCGAAGCCCGGCTGGGCCTGCTCGAGTGCCCGCAGCACGGCCTGGGCGCCGTCGCGACCGTCGATGTAACCCCAGAGGTTCCACTTGCGCAGGGTGGCGTCGGCGTCGTAGTCGGGGAAGGCCGCGTAGTCGCCTTCGTCCATGACGTTGGAGAAGCGTAACGCGGTGATGCTGAGCAGCGGATCCCAGCGCACGAGCTGAATGGCCATCTGCTCTTCGAGGTGCTTGACCAGCGAATACGTGCTCTCCGGGCGGGCCGGGTACGCCTCATCGACGGGAATGTACGGCGGGTCGATATCGAAGGGCAGACCCAGGGTGGTCTCGCTCGAGGCATACACGATGCGCTTGATGCCCGCCCGCCGCGCGGCCTGGAACACGTTGTAGGTCGCGAGCATATTGTTATGAAAGGTGGCCACGTCGGGCAAAATGCCCGGGGCCAGAATGGCGCCGAGGTGCACGAGCGCGTCGAACCCGTCGGTGCGGTCGTCGATGCCGAACATCACGTCACTCACCTGGCCGTAGTCGGTCAGGTCGATCTGGGTGAATCCGGCGCCGCGCACTCCCGACTGATCGAGGTTGGTGACGGTGTGGCCCTCGCTGGTCAGGCGCGCGACGACGCTGCGTCCGAGCTTGCCACTGCCGCCGGTAACGGCGATTCTCATTAAGTACGCCTTTTTTTAATAGCGGATGCCGCTGGCTTACGCTTCGCGCTGCTCCGGCGAGACGGTCTTGCGCGGGTCGAACTCGGCCAGGTCGCGCACGGCGGCGTCGATTTGTGTGAGCACCTCAGAGTCGAGCTGCACTCCGGCGGCCTTCACATTGTCGGCGACCTGCTCGGGGCGGGAAGCGCCCATGATGGCGGAGGCGACGTTCTTATTCGCGAGCACCCAGGCGAGCGCGAGCTGAGCCATGGTGAGCCCGAGGTCATCGGCGATCGGGCGCAGCTTCTGCACGGCCGTGAGAACCTCGGTGCTCATCCAGCGCTGGATCATATTGGCGCCACCCTTGGCATCCGTTGCCCGGCTGCCTTCAAGGAGCGCCTGCCCCGGCAGATACTTGCCGGTAAGCACGCCCTGCGCAACCGGGGACCAGACGATCTGGGAGACGCCGAGTTCCTCGGCGGCCGGAACCACCTCGGATTCGATCACACGCCAGAGCATCGAATACTGCGGCTGGTTGGAGATGAGCTGAATATTCAGGTCGGTAGCAAGCTTGTGGCCGGCGCGTAGCTGCTCGGCGTTCCACTCGCTCACCCCGATATAGAGGGCCTTGCCCTGGCGCACGACGTCGGCGAAGGCCTGCATGGTCTCTTCGAGCGGGGTCTCCACGTCGTAGCGATGCGCCTGGTAGAGGTCGACGTAGTCGGTCTGCAGCCGGGTTAGTGAGCCGTCGATCGACTCGAGGATGTGCTTGCGGGAGAGTCCGACGTCGTTGTGGCCCTTGGGGCCGGTCGGGCCGAAAACCTTGGTGAAAATCTCGAGAGATTGGCGGCGTTCGCCCTTGAGCGCGTTGCCGAGCACCTGCTCTGCCATGGTGTTGGCGTACACGTCTGCGGTGTCGAAGGAACTGATTCCCGCGTCGAGGGCCGCGCGCACGCACGCCGTCGCGGTGTCGTTTTCGATCTGAGAACCGTGGGTCAGCCAATTGCCGTAGGTGATTTCTGAAACTTTTAATCCGCTGTTGCCGAGATAACGAAACTCCATGACGTCCCTGTCTGGCACCCGTGTCCGTCAGCGCCGTCGATGATTTGTTGACTCTGGCAACGTATCACCCCACGATGTCCATCCGGAGCGGTAACCTGAATTCTGATCGAAAAATGAGAGTCGAGAGCAGTGGACGCCATGCAGGGCACCAACCATGACGATCTGCGTCGCCGCAACCTGTCGATCATTCTGCGCCTGGTGCACCGGAGCGGGGCAGCATCGCGCGCCCAGCTCACCCGACTGACCGGCCTGAACCGGTCGACCATCGGCGCCCTGGTTGCCGAACTCGTCGAGCGCGGGTTGGTTGAGGAACGCACGCCCGACCCGACCAAACTGGCCGGTAGGCCGAGTCCGATCGTCGCGGCGAGCGACCGCGTGGTGGCCCTCGCGGTGAACCCCGAGATCGACGCGATTACCGTGGGAGTGGTCGCTCTGAGCGGCGTCGTGCACCGCCGCATCCGCTTCGCAACGTCGTCGTCGCCGACGGCCGCCGAGGCCGTTGCGATCACCGCCGGCATCATCGACGATCTGCGAAATGACCTGAGCGAATATTCCATAATCGGAATAGGCATTGCTGTGCCCGGTTTGGTGCGTGCGTTCGACGGGCTGGTGCGCCACGCCCCACACCTCGGCTGGGTCGACGAGCCGCTCGGCGACCTCCTCGCGGCGGCAACGGGCCTGCCCGTCGTCGCGGCCAACGACGCGAGCCTCGGCGTCACCGCCGAACGCTACTTTGGTGCCGGGCAGGGTATGACCGACTTGATCTACCTCAACGGCGGATCGAGCGGAATCGGTGGCGGCCTCGTCGTCGGGGGCGTCGCGGCCGGCGGTCGAGCGGGCTACGCCGGAGAATTCGGGCACATCCGGGTCAGCGCGAGCGGGCAGAAAGACTCGGCGGGCATCGCGGGCACCCTCGAAGCGGAGGTGACCCGCGACGCTCTGCTCGAGGTGCTGGGCCTGCGCGCGAGCGAAACGGATGCCGACACCCTCGAACGCGCGCTGCTCGCCTCCGATTCCGCGGCGGTGCACGCCGAGGTCGCCCGGCAGCTCGACTTTCTGGCCGTAGCCCTGGCTGGCGCGGTGAACGTGCTCAACCCGCAGGTGATCGTGCTCGGCGGCTTTCTCGCCGCGCTGCACGCAGCCGACCCCGACCGGCTCAGCCGCGCGGTCGCCGCTCTGTCACTCGGGACAGCGTTCGACGGGGTGCAGATCGCGCCCGCGCTGCTCGGCTCGAATCTGCTGTTGATCGGGGCGGCCGAACTGGCCTTCGAGGCGCTGCTGCTCGACCCGCAGCTGGATCGGGGGAATACTTTCGCGCTCCCCGCGCTTAGCGCAAGGGTGGCCGTGTCGCCCGCCAGCCATCCTCACTAAACCAACCAAGGACATCCGCTACGTGATTACCGCCAGCATCCCCGTCATCAGTGCCGCGCAACTTTCCTCGACTGCCGTGCACCCCGGGGACAAGCTGAGCCGGCGACAGCGCATCGTCTACATTCTCATTCTGGGAGCCCTCACCGCCCTGGGCCCGTTCACGATCGACCTCTATCTGCCGGCCTTCCCGACACTCGAGAGCGAATTCGGTGTCTTGCCGTCGGTCATTCAGCTCACCCTGACTGGAACCATGATCGGTTTCGGGTTCGGGCAGCTCGTTGTGGGTCCGTGGAGCGACAAGGTGGGCCGCCGGCTGCCGCTCATGCTGGCGACCGGCGTGCACATCCTCGCCTGCGTCGGTGCTGCGATGTCGAACGACATTATTGTGCTCGCGGGGTTCCGCGTGCTGCAGGGCTTTGGCGCTGCGGCCGGTGCGGTCGTGGCGATGGCCATGGTGCGCGACCTGTTCGGCGGCAAGCCGCTCGTGCGTATGCTCTCCCGGCTGGCCCTGGTCAGCGGCCTCGCGCCGGTGCTTGCGCCGGTCATCGGTTCGCAGCTTCTGCTCGTGATGAACTGGCGCGGCATCTTTTGGGTGCTCGCCGCCTACGGCGTCATCGTGATTCTGGCCGTCGCGTTCTGGATCGTGGAGACGCTGCCCGAGAGTGAACGCAACGTGAAGGGGCACAACACCCTGGCGCAGCGCTACAAGGCGGTGCTGAGCGACCGCACCTTCGTCGGCGTCGCGATCATCGGGGCGATGACCTTCACCGGGCTGTTCTCCTACCTCTCGGCGTCGCCGTTTCTCTTTCAGGATGTCTACCGGTTCAGTCCGCAGGAATATGGCCTGCTCTTTGCCGTGAACTCGCTCGGTGTCGTCACCGGTGTGCAGTTGAGCTCGCGGCTGATGCACCGATTCAACATTGGGCCGCAGTGGATTTTGTCGGTCTCTACCGTTGTGCTGCTGCTCACCGCCGGGGCGATCGTGCTCCTGGACTTTGCTGGCATGGGACTGTGGGGCACTCTGGTTCCGCTGTGGTTCTTCATCGCCGCCTGCGGCTTCACTTTGCCGAGCGTTCAGGTCATTGCCCTCAACGCGCACGGGCATGAGGCCGGAACCGCGGCGTCGCTGCTTGGCGCGGCGAACTTCGGTGTGGCCGGCCTGATCTCGCCGATTGTGGGACTGCTGGGAGTGGGAACGTCGATACCGATGGCATCCGTTATGGGAGTCGCCGCGGTGGTGTCGCTGCTCTCCCTGTGGCTAATCGTGCGCCCGCGCAGCGTTCCGGCGCTCGAGCGCTGACTTTCTCCGGAGCTTCTCCACAGGAGATAGTTTCGATTCGTTATCCACTGATAATGAGTTTTTCTCGAGGTTTCGGGGGAGCGGTGGGAGAATTGGGGTATGCACAACCTCGCTGATGAGCTTCGCCGGGCGGCCGATCGGGTCGCCGCTCTCGGCGATTGCAGCGCAGCGTTTGATGCTTTGGGTGAGGCCGATGTGCTGGCCGGGCAGCGGTCACTGGCTGAGGCCCGGCGATTGCTCGACGTGTTTGCGGCGTGGATGGCCGGTACGGTCGCGCGCCGGTCCCGGCCCGAGCTGGGAAGCGAGGGTTTGGCTGCGCGGCAGGGGTTCGCGACGCCGGTGGCGATGGTGCAACACGTCAACGGCTCCAGTCGGGGGGAGGCAGAGAAGCTGGTCGCCTCGGGCATTTTGATCGGTGAAACGGATGCTGCCGAAAAGTTGGCCGCGGAAGGCGATGATGACGGTGCGGATGGCATCGGCACGGGTGACGTCGATGCCGGTGGACTGGCGGGCCGGCCGGTAGTGCCGTGGCAGGCGCCGATCGTGCATGCCGTTGCCGCCGGCACCCTCACGGTGGACCAGGCCGACGCGCTGCGCCGAGGTTTGGGCGAGATCGATCTGGCCGTGTCCGCCGATATTTTGCGCGCCGCGCTCACGGAGCTGGTGCCGGAGGTGATCGGGCTCAACGTTGAGCTGATATTCCGCCGGGCGCGCCGGTTGCGGGACCAGCTCGACGAGGCTGGCATTCGGGCTCGGGAGAAGCAGGCCCGCGACGATACCAAGTTCAAGCTGTTTCGCCGCCAGGACGGCATGGTCGTGCTCAGCGGGCTGTTCGCCCCCGAACAGGGCGAGTACTGGCTCAGTGCCTACGACTGTGTCACCAGCCCGCGCCAGCGCGGAGGCGTGCGCTTCGTAGATCCGGAGCAGGAGGCCTGGGCGGACCGGGTACGGAACGACCCGCGTACCGTGGACCAGATCGCCGCGGACTCCTTCACCGCGCTGCTCAAGACCGGCACCGACGCAGACCCCACCAAAATGTATGGCGGACGCCAGCCGGCGGTGCGGATCATCGTCACCCAGGCCGACCTTCAGCGTGCCGGACTCGTGCCGGCCGACGTCGCTGAAGCCCGGGACGAGATCACCGGGCAATCCGGTCAGAGCGAGCAGAGCGGCCTGAGCGAGCAGAGCGGCCTGAGCGGGCAGACCGGGCAGACCGGGCAGACCGGGCAGACCGGGCAGACCGGGCAGACCGGGCAGACCGGGCAGACCGGGCAGAGCGAGCAGGCAGGGCGGAGCGGCCTGAGCGAGCAGACCGGGCAGCGCGGGCGGGTGGGGCATGGATTCCTTGAGGGCAACCCCGCCCCGATCTCCCTCGAAACGGTGCAACGGTTTCTCTGCAACACCGGCCAGCTGCGGCTGTTGGTAGACGAGGCGGGGCATCCGCTGAAATTGGGCCGCACCATGCGAACTTTCAGTGAGGCGCAGCGCGTGGCCATGGGCGTACGTGACGGCGGCTGCATGTTTCCGGGCTGCGACATGCCACCCTCCCGAACGGAGGCGCACCACGCCGACCAGTGGGTGCGCGACACCGGCGCGACCGACATCGACCTGGGACTGTTGCTCTGCGGCCCCTGCCACCGCCGACTTCACCAGGAAGGCTGGCGGGTGATTGGCGAGCCGGGGGAGTTCTGGCTGCAACCACCCGCGAGCATCGACCCGACGCAGACGCTGATTCCGCTGGCCAGTAAGAGCCCGCTCATGCTCGAACTCAAGCGGAAGCAGGACGCCGAAGCCAACTGAATCCAGCAACGCGGATCAGGGACCGCGCCGCGGTGCGAATTGTTGGGTCTGAGCGGGTGTGGACCAGGCTGACGTGACCAGGTTGCCGGGACCAGGCTCTGCGGGCGCACCTTACGGTCGTGGGTCCATGATCTAACCTGGGCCCACGTTCCGGGCCCGGTGCAAGTGCGGGGGCATGCATCGGGGGTACACATTCGGGGAGAGCGGATGGTGCGGGTTCGGCCCGTCGGGGAACGCGCCCAAAATTTGCGGGAGCACGCGGGCGGGGCCCACCTTACGGTCGCGGGCCTATGATCTGACCTCGGCTCACGTTCCGGGCCCGGGCCCGTGCCCGGGCCCGGTGCAGGTGCGGGGGCACACATTCAGGGGAGCGGATGGCGCGGGTCCGGCCCGCCGATGGCCCAACCCGAAGCGGCTGTTCTACGATGGCGGGATGACGAACCCGAAGTCTCCGGAGCGTGCCGCCGACCCCGCAGCGCGCCGCATCTCCCGCCGCTGGCCTGTGATCAGCGGGATAGCTGCCGTCGCATTGGCCGCCCTGCTTGGCCTGGTCGTCGTCGTGCGTGCCAACGGACTCGCCCTCGAGGTCGACACCGAGTGGATGGGCGAGGTGATCGAACACCGCTCTCCGATCTGGGAGGTTCCGTCGCTGTTCATGAACGCCCTCGGTGGCGGTCTGTTCGGCGTGCTGATCGTGCCGATCGTCATCACCGTGGTCGTCGTGTTCATCAAACGTCCGTGGGCGGCCGGCTACTATCTCGTGGCGACCGTGGTCAGTGCCGGCGCTGTGCAAGTCCTGAAGCAGGTCTTTGGCCGGGCCCGGCCAGAAGACATGCTGGTCACGTCCGATTTTGGCTCCTTTCCGTCTGGCCACGTCGCCAATGCGGCGACCATGGCGGTGTGTCTCGCCATCATCTTTCCGCGGTTGTGGGTGGCCCTGGCCGGTGCCGCGTACACGATCGTCATGCTGCTCAGCCGTACCTACCTCGGTGTGCACTGGCTGACCGACACCATCGGCGGGCTATTGATCGGTGCCGGAGTTGCAATTGTGCTGTGGGCTCCGGTCGCCGCGAAGCTCGATGGCGAGCGCGCACTCGCCGCCCGGCTGCGGCTTGAACGAGACCGAAAGAAGGCAGCGCAATCGTGACTCGAGTGACCCCGGTGCGCAATGGCGACGTCTCGTTCTGGTGGAACCAGCTCGGCCAGCCAGCGCCGCGGCCCACCCTGCCCGGGTCGACCCGCGCCGACGTCGTCATTGTCGGCGCCGGCTATACCGGACTGTGGACCGCGTACTACCTTAAGAAGGCGGCGCCGCAGCTACGCATTGTGGTGCTCGAAGCCCGCTTCGCCGGGTTCGGCGCCTCCGGACGCAACGGCGGCTGGCTCACCAACTCGATCACCGGTGGCCGCGACCAGTACCTGAAGCACCACGGCCGCCCGGCGGTTGAAAACTTTCAGGCCGCGATGAACGACACGGTCGACGAGGTCATCCGCGTGGCCGCAGCGGAGAGCATCGACGCCGGCATCGTCAAGGGCGGCGAATTCACCGTCGCCTACGATGCCCCGCAGCAGCACCGCCTCGAAGCTGCCGCCCGGGCCGAACAGACCTGGGCGCACACCGACGTCGAGGTGCTCTCGCGGGCCCAGGCACAAAACCGCATCAACGTGGCGGGAATGACCGGGGGTATGTGGCATCCGCACTGCGCCCGCATCAATCCGGCGGAGCTCGTGGCCGGACTGGCCCGCAAGGTCGTTTCGCTCGGCGTTGAGCTCTACGAGAACACCCCGGTGAGCGAAATCGCGGCAAACCAGGCGGTGACCGAACACGGTACCGTCGACGCCGCGTTCGTTGTGCGTGCGACCGAGGGCTTCACGGCCACGCTCAAGGGGCTGCATCGCACCTGGCTTCCCATGAATTCGTCGCTGATCGCGACCGAGCCGCTCGACGCATCCGTTTGGGAAAAGATTGGCTGGTCGGGTCAGGAAACCCTGGGGGATATGGCGCACGCCTACATGTACGCGCAGCGCACGAGCGACGACCGCATCGCCATCGGCGGGCGCGGGGTTCCCTACCGATTCGGTTCGAAAACGGATACCGACGGCCAGACCCCGCAAGCCACCATCGACGCCCTCCGCGCGATTCTGGTGCGCTTCTTCCCGGCGACGAAGGACGCGGGCATCGATCATGCGTGGTCGGGCGTGCTCGGTGTACCCAGGGATTGGGCCGCGACCGTCGGTCTCGACCCGCAGACCGGACTGGCCTGGGCCGGCGGCTATGTGGGCACCGGGGTGGCGACCACGAACCTGGCCGGCCGTACCCTGACCGACCTCATTCTCGGCCGGAGCAGTTCGCTCACCGAACTGCCGTGGGTGAACCATCGGGTGCGCCAGTGGGAGCCGGAACCGCTGCGCTGGCTCGCGGTCACGGCGCTCTATCGGGCTTACTCGCTCGCCGACCGCACCGAGCTGACCGGCCGCCGCACGACGTCACCGCTCGCGCGGGTGGCCGATGTGGTGTCGGGGCGCGGGCACTAGCCGTTCAGCCGTTCAGTCGTTCAGTCGGGCTGCGTGTCGCGCCAGGCGGCGCACCAGCTGAGGCCGCAGCTGGCCGAGTTCGGCCACGGTCAGCGGGTCGGGTGGGCGCAGCACAGCGACACCGAGCTGGTCGATCGCGCTCTCAATCGTGGACCGCGACCAGATTTGGCCACTCAGGTGCACGAGCACATCACCGGCAGCATCAAGCAAATACAGGTGCGGCAGGCAATCGGCCGTCCCGCTCTGATAGAGCTCGACCAGCACCACGCTGCCGATATCGGCGGTGGCGACGTGCGTTTCGCGACCGAGCAGACTCCGAACCGATAGTCGGTCGGGGGTGACGCGCAGGGTCATTTTGCTGACTCCGAGCCCGAAGATCACACCAAGGGCGGTGAACCCGCATTGGATTTCGAGCACAAACGGCCAGGTCTGGCGAGGAATGGACAGCCAGTACAACACGAGAAAGAGCGGGATGAACAGGGCGAGCGCCGCGATGATCGCGTGCGAAATGATGCGCTCCCGCGGTCGCAGCACACGTATTTGCGCCGGTTCTACCTCATCACTTATCGTCATTGTCGATCCCCCAGGTTGAGTATTGCGCACTTGTTGTCGGAGTCGCCGACCGAAGTTGGGGGCTAGACGAAGCCCGTCAAACCGACTACAAATAACTGCCGCACAATCGAGGCCGGCACGTTCCTGTACGGGGCCCAGGCTCGGAATGCGGGCCCAGTTTAGAAACTGGGCCCGGGTTCACAAAGTGGGCCCGGGGAGCCGGGTCCGCCCACGCTTCAGGCCCGGGGAGCCTGACGCCCCACAGTCCTGCCCGTCCGAGCCAGCGCGGACTCCCAGCGTAGAGTTGGCTCTGTGCACTCACGGGCCGTCCGCGAACGCGGCAACACATCGAAGCGCTACCGCCTGCACCCGGCGCAAGTCGTCGTCACCGGTTTTGCCCTGACCATCCTGGTTGGCACCGCGCTGCTCATGCTGCCGAACGCGCGGGTCGGGCCGGGCGGGGCGTCCTTCATGGAGGCGCTGTTCACCGCCACGAGCGCCGTCTGCGTCACCGGTCTGACCGTCGTCGATACGGCGGTCTACTGGACGCCGTTCGGCCAGATCGTGATTCTTGGGCTGATCCAGATCGGCGGTTTCGGTATTATGTCGTTCGCCTCGGTGGTCGGTTTGGCGATCGCCCGTAAACTCTCGCTGCGCTCGCGCATCACGGCCGCCGCCGAAACCAAGAGTGTCGGTCTCGAAGACGTCAAGGGACTCGTGCTCGGTGTTGTGCGCATCTCGCTGGTCATCGAGCTGACCGTCGCGATCATGCTGGCCGTGCGCTTCATGGTCGGCTACGGCGAACCTGTCGGCCGGGCCGTCTGGTTGGGAGTGTTCCACTCCGTGTCGAGCTTCAATAACGCCGGCTTTGCCCTGTTCAGCGACAACCTGATGGGTTTTTCAACGGATGCCTGGATCTGCCTGCCGATCAGCGCCGCCGTCATCCTGGGTGGGTTGGGGTTTCCGGTGATCGTTCAGTTGCGGCGGCAGCTGCGGCATCCTCGATCAAAGAGTGCCTGGTCGATTCGCACCTGGACCATGAACACCCGCGTCGTCGTGGCCGGCACGATCGCATTGCTCAGTCTGGGAACGGTATATATCACCGCCGTTGAATGGTCGAATCCGAATACGCTCGGGCCGCTCGATTGGCCCGGCAAGTTGCTGACCGGTTTCTTTCAGTCCGTGCAGACCCGCACCGCGGGTTTCAACAGCATCGACATTGGCCAGATGGATTCGGCGAGCCTGCTCGGAATGGACGTGCTCATGCTGATCGGTGGTGGCCCGGCCGGAACCGCCGGTGGCATCAAGATCACGACCTTCGCCGTCTTGTTCTTCATCGTCTGGACGGAGGTGCGCGGCGAGGTTGCCGTCAACGTTTTTGGCAAGCGGCTCTCCCGGGCGGTGCACCGGGAGGCGATCACGATCGCCCTGCTCGCGGTCGGCGTGATCATCGCCGCGACCGTGGCCCTCATGCTCATGACGGATATCTCAATGGACGCGTTGTTGTTCGAGGCGATCAGCGCCTTCGCGACCGTGGGATTGTCCACCGGAATCACTGCCGGGCTGCCCTGGGAGGGGCAGATCATTCTTATCCTGCTCATGTTCGTCGGCCGTCTCGGTCCGATCACCATCGGCTCTGCTATCGCCCTGCGCGAACGGAACACCACCTATGAACTCCCCAAGGAAAGGCCGATCATTGGCTAAATATTCGCTGTTCGGGCATCGTGACCCGGCCCGCCTGGCCGAAGCCGAATCGGTCGTCGTCATTGGCCTCGGCCGGTTCGGCAGCTCCCTGGCCCTCGAACTCATGAAGAGCGGCACCGAGGTACTCGGCATCGACGGTGACGAAGAGATCGTGCAGGCGCACAACCGGCTGCTCACGCACGTGGTGCGCGCCGACTCGACCAAGGAGGCAACGCTGCGCGAGCTCTCGGTGCCCGACTTCTCGAGCGTGGTGGTGGCTATCGGCGGTGACATTCAGGCGAACATTCTGACCGCGTCCCTGCTGCTCAAGCTCGGCATTCCGAACATCTGGGCCAAGGCTGTCAGTGACCCGCACGGGGAAATTCTTACCCAACTCGGCGTCAATCACGTTATCTACCCCGAAAAAGACATGGGCCAGCGGGTCGCGCACCTCGTGCGCGGTGCCATGCAGGACTACATCGAGATCGGTGAGAACTTCGCGCTCGTGAAAACGGCGCCGCCGCGCGCGCTGATCGGGGTTCCGCTCGGCGAGGCGAAGGTGCGCGCCCGCTACGGTGTGACCGTGACGGCGTTTCATCGGCCTGGCGTGGGCTGGAGCTACACCTCGCTCGACACGGTGATCGAAGATGGCGACATCATTCTGATCGCCGGGGAGTCGGCGCGGGTCGAAAAGTACAGCCTGATGCGATGAGCGATCCCTTCGCTTTTCTAGCGGATGCCCCGCTCGGCACCCGGGTCGTCGTGCGCACGCGAATCCCCGGTGGCTATGCGGACGCGCTCGGGTTTTTGCGCAGCCGCAGCGCGGCATCCGTTTCGGTGGAAACCAAGCGCGGACTGGTGACTCTCGCGATGGCCGACGTCGTCGCCGCGAAAGAGGTACCGCCGGCGCCCGAGCAGCGCCGGCGGCGAACGCCTGCCCGGCCGTAGCGCCAGTCGCGAAGGCCGTGACGCCGGAGCCAGGGCCGCGCCTGCGGCGTCGGCCGATTGCTCGGCTGGCGCGGGAGTTACGCTAATGCGCGGGAGTTCTGGCGGCGCTGGGAGTTGAGGGAGTGGGCATCCGTGGGGCTGGGCTGCGCTGCGCGGGACCTGCGTCAGTGTGCGGGGGTTTCGCCTCCCGCGCAGCTGCGCAACTCCCGCGCGCCGCAAAGATCTTGCCGAGTTCCCCATCGACCAAGGGAAGCGACCTCCAGCCCGGACCATTCGGGCTAGAGGACGATGCGCAGCGGCTCCTCGAGCAGCTGGGTCAGGTCGCGCAGGAACGCGGCCGCGACGGCACCGTCGAGCACTCGGTGGTCGACGGTCAGGGTGATCTTGACCATGGGCACGCTGACGAGTTGGCCATCGCGCACCTGGGGGACCTCGGTGGCCGCGCCGATCGCCAGAATTCCGGCCTCCGGCGGGTTGAGTACGGCGGTGAACGAGTCGATGCCGAACATGCCGAGGTTGCTGATGGTGAAGGTTCCACCAGACATCTGCGCCAGGGACAGGCTGCCCGTACGGGCGAGCCCGGCCAGGGCGCGCGTCTCGGTGGCGATGGCGGCGAGCGACTTCTGGTCGGCGTCGGCCACCACTGGAACGAGCAGTCCGTCGTCGGTCGCGACGGCCACGCCGACGTTCACGTGGTTGTGCCGCAGAATGACTCCATCGCCCCAGGATGCATTCACCTCGGGGTGCGCGCGCAGCACTACGGCGCAGGCGCGCACGAACAGGTCGTTTAGGCTGACCTTGCTGCCGACCGTCTCGAGCGAAGCGTTGACGTCGGTGCGGAACGCGACGAGACGTTCCACGTTAACGACGCTCGTCAGGAAGAAGTGCGGCACGGCCTGGCTCTCGGTGAGCCGGCGGGCCGTAACGGCGCGAATGCGGCTGACCGGCACGGTGACCGAGTCGGCCGAAACGGCGGTCGGGGCTGCCGCAGCGGCTACCGGCTCCGGAACGGATGCGGCGGATGCCTGAGCCAGGATCGCCGTGTCAACGTCGGTGCGGGTGATACGGCCCTGCGGCCCGGTGCCCGCGATCGTGTGCAGGTCGATTCCATGCTCGCGGCCGATCTTGCGGGCCAGCGGCGAGGTACGGAGCTCGCCGGTCGGCGTCGGCGTCGCGGCCGGAGCCTCCGGTGCGGTGGGAGCGGTCGGAGCCACCGCGACGGGAGCCGGGGCTGATGCGGCGGGCAGTGCAGCCGGAGCTGCGGCATCCGCTGCCGGGGCAGTGGTCGCAACCGGGGCAGTGGTCGCAACTGGAGCAGCCGTCGCAACCGGCGCAGCGGGTGTCGCGCCATCCGTGACGATATTGCTGCCGTCACCGATGCGGGCGACCGGGGCGCCGATCGGCACCAGGGTGCCGGCGACTACGAGCAGCTGCTCGAGGACGCCGTTGTCGAAGGCCTCAAGGTCCATCGTGGCTTTGTCGGTTTCGATCTCGGCGAGCACGTCGCCCTTGTGAATCTCGTCGCCGACCTGCTTCATCCAGCGGCTGAGCTCCCCCTCCTCCATGGTGTCGGAGAGGCGGGGCATGATGACGTCGGGCATGGCCGGCTCCTACTTGTCGTTCGCGGTAGTTGAGATATTGAGTACTTCGCGCACGACCTTGGCGAGGTCGGCGGCATTGGGCAGCGCGGCCTTCTCGAGGGCCTTGGCGTAGGGCAACGGAACCTCGGCGGCGGCGACGCGGCGCACAGGGGCGTCGAGAAAGTCGAACACACCCTCGCCGATGGTCGCCGAGATCTCAGCGCCGATGCCGTAGCTGAGCCAGTCGTCTTCGAAGACGACGGCATGGCCGGTCTTCTTCACCGAGGCGCAGATGGTGTCGCGGTCCAGCGGGCGCAGGCTGCGCAGGTCGACGACCTCGATTGACAGGCCCTCGGCTTCGAGCTGATGGGCCACCTCGAGGGCGGTCGTGGTGCCGCGCGAGTAGCTCACGATGGTGAGGTCGGTGCCGGTTTTGACGACGGCGGCCTTGCCGATCTCGGCGACCTGTTCGCCGTCGGGAACCTCGCCCTTGGCGCTGTACAGCGAGAGGTTCTCCAGAAAGATCACCGGGTCGTCATCGCGAATCGCCGCGGTCAGCAGCGCTTTCGCGTCGGCCGGGGTCGACGGGGCGACAACCTTGAGCCCGGGAATGTGCGCGTACCAGACCTCGAGGTTCTGCGAATGGGTCGCGGCGAGCTGCTGGCCACCACCTCCGGGCATGCGAATGACCAGCGGAATGGAGACCTGGCCGGCGAACATCGAGCGCATTTTGGCGGCGTGGTTCACGATCTGGTCGATCGCGATGAGGCTGAAGTTGATGGTCATGATTTCGACCACGGGACGCATGCCGAGCATCGCGGCGCCGAGGGCTGCGCCCACGAACCCCTCCTCGGCGATGGGGGCGTCGAGCACCCGGTCGGGGCCGAAGTCTTCGAGCAGTCCGGCGGTGATCTTGTAGGACCCCTCGAACACCCCGATCTCTTCGCCGACCAGAAAGACCTTCTCGTCGCGTTCGAGCTCGGCGCGCAGGGTCTCATTGAGTGCCTGGCGGTAGGTGATCGTGCGGGTTGTTGCTACTTCGGTAGTCATCACAGTGCGTCCATAACGGGTTCTCCGGGCAAAGCGGATGGCGCATTCGCCACCGGGGTTGCGTATACATACTTGAACAGGTCGGCGACGACGGGCTCGGGGCTCTCGTCGGCGAACACGACCGCCTCGGAAACGCGCACGTCGGCGGCCTCGTCGATGGCGGCGGCATCCGCTTCGCTGAGCACGCCGGAGGCGATCAGCTCGGTGCGAAAGCTCGGCACCGGGTCGGACTGTTGGGCGATCGTGGTGTCTTCGGGCGAGCGGTAGCGGGCCGGGTCGACCACGGAGTGGCCGCGCAACCGGTAGCACATGACCTCGAGCAGCACCGGCTGGCGCGACTCTCGGGCCTGCTTGAGGGCGTCCCGGGCGGCATCGCGCACGGCGAGAACGTCATCCCCGTCGACCCGGATACCGGGCATGCGGTACGACGCGCCGCGCTTGTACAGATCGGGTTCAGCTGATGCCTTCTCCACCGTCGTTCCCATGCCGAGGCCGTTGTTGACGATCACGTAGACGATCGGAAGCTTCCAAAGCCCGGCGAGGTTGAGCGATTCGTGGAACGCACCGATGTTGGTGGTGCCGTCGCCAAGCAGACACATCACGGCGGCAGCGTCGGGGCCGGCCGCTTCTTGATATTTCAGGGCGAGCGCGGCGCCGGTGGCCGGGGGAATCTGCCCGCCGACGATGCCGTAGCCGCCGAGCAGGCGCGCCTCGTCGTCGAACAGGTGCATCGAGCCGCCGCGTCCGCCGGAGACGCCGGTGACCTTGCCGAACAGCTCGGCCATCACACGCTCGGGCGCGAGGCCGCGCATCAGGGCGTAGCCGTGGTCGCGGTAGCCGGTGAACAGGTAGTCGCGGGACTCGATGGCGGCCATCAGACCGACGACTGTTGCTTCTTCGCCGAGGTTCAGGTGGCAGTAGCCACCGATTTTGGCGCGAGCGTACATCTCACTGGAGCGCAGCTCGAAGGCCCGCACCAGCGACATCCGTTCGTAGTAGTCACGGAGGGTTTCGGCGGGTTCACCACCAGCGGACTCGACTACTGCTTTCGGTCGCGTGCGGGCTTTTGCCGCCATGTGGTCCCACTTCCTGCGTATTTCGTTCATTAAGACTATTACTTTGCGTTGAATGATTTGCTTCCCAGCAGGTCAGTCGGAGAATCTGCGGCGGGAGGGAGAGAAAGTGACTGTTTCTGCTGCCACCCACTGCAGCTGATTCACGCGTGGGAGGTCATAATGGAGTCATGGCCGCCCAACCTCCGAGTTACAAAACGCTCGCCAGTCTGAGCCGCATGAACCTGCTCTACCAGCTGCAAAGTCGCGGAACGATGACCGTGAACGACCTCGCCGAAGCCGCTGGCCTGCACCCCAACACCGCCCGCGAACACCTCGATCGCCTGATCAATGACGGTTTCGTCACCTGTGCGCCCGAGCCGCGCGACAGCAAGGGTCGCCCGAAGATGCTCTATAGCGCCGCCGGCGGGGTCAGTACCGAACTCGGTTCGATTCGCGCCCGCAAGATCGAGGCCGCGCAGGAGCGTGCCGAGCAGTTGAGACGGCTGCTGCTGCTGCTTCCTGCAGGCCAGCCCGCCTTGGCCGGCTGCACCGGCCCCGCAGCCCGGCGTCAGCTCGATGCCCTCGACGACCACCTGGATCAGGCCGGCTTCGACGCGAGCGTCGCCGCCAACGGTGAACAGGTCAACCTGCACGACTGCCCGTACTCGGAGATGATCAAGGATCACCCCGAGGTCTGCGGCGTGCACTACCGGTTGATTCAAGGAGTGCTGGAGCAGGCCGACGGCCCCCTTCGCGCAGTCGGCCTGAACCTCATCAACGCCCCGCACCTCTGCGTGATCGACGTCGCTCCCCTTCCCGCTGAACGCGAGAGCGCAAAAAGTGCCCGATTGGACACCTCAAACGGGCACTTTTTGCGCTCTCGCGAACCGAGGTAAAACATTATTACCGGCACTTTGCGGTTGTTGACCTCGAAGGCAGCGGCTTAGCTCGTTCTGAGGGGGAATAGCGCTTCGGCATTCCCCGGCAGGCAAGGGGCAGCCGTGAAAACACGCACAACCAGTACCACCAGCAAGCCCGGTACCGACGGCCCGGTCGCCGATTCGCTGCTCAAACTCGGTCGCTTTCTGCGCAGCTCAGAAACCAGCGAGGACCTGCGCAGCGTGTTCAAGACCGGCGGCCGCACCGCCGACGCGTTCTACCGTGACCGCTGGACCCACGACAAAGAGGTGCGCAGCACCCACGGCGTGAACTGCACCGGCAGCTGCTCCTGGAAGGTGTACGTCAAGGACGGCATTATCACCTGGGAAACCCAGCAGACCGACTATCCGAGTGTTGGCCCCGATTCACCCGAATACGAGCCCCGAGGCTGCCCCCGCGGCGCCGCGTTCAGCTGGTACACCTACTCGCCCACCCGGGTGCGGTACCCCTACGTTCGCGGCGTACTGCTGAACCTTTTCCGCGAAGCGAAGGCCCGCCTCGGTGACCCCGTGCTGGCCTGGGCTGAGATCACCGGCAACCCCGAAACTGCCCGCCAGTATAAAAGCGCCCGCGGCCAGGGTGGCTTGGTTCGCGCCACCTGGGACGAAGCCGCCGAGATCGTCGCCGCCGCCCACGTGCACACCATCAAGCAGTACGGGCCCGACCGGGTGGTCGGCTTCAGTCCGATTCCGGCCATGTCGATCGTGTCGCAGGGCGTCGGCAACCGCTTCATCTCACTGCTCGGCGGCACCATGCTCTCGTTCTACGACTGGTACGCCGACCTCCCCGTCGCCAGCCCGCAGGTGTTCGGCGACCAGACCGACGTGCCCGAATCGGCCGACTGGTGGAACTCCAGCTACCTCATCATGTGGGGCTCCAACGTTCCCGTCACCCGCACCCCCGACGCGCACTTCATGGTCGAGGCCCGCTACCGCGGCCAGAAGGTCATCACAGTCTCGCCCGACTACGCCGACAACTCCAAGTTCGCCGACGAGTGGCTCGCCGTGCACCCCGGAACCGACGGTGCCCTCGCCCTGGCCATGGGCCACGTCGTGCTCAAGGAATTCCTGGTCGACCGCCGCACCCCGCGCTTCGCCCGGTACCTGAAGAAGTTCAGCGACTCGGCGTACCTGATCGCGCTCACTCCGCGCCAGGATGCCTGGGTTCCCGGCAAGTTTCTGACGGCCGACGCGCTGCCTGGCACCGACGCATCCGTTTCAAGTGCAGCCTTCAAGACGGTCATGCTCGACGAGAACGGTGAGGCCTTCGTGCCGAACGGGTCGATCGGGCACCGGTTCAGCGAGGCCGACAAGGGTAAATGGAACCTCGACCTCGAGGGTCGAGACCCACTCCTTTCCATAGCGGATGCCCCCGACTACGACGGTCGCTCTGTCGCGATCGACCTGCCCCGCTTCGACGGAACGCCCGATGTTGACAGCCCCGCCGGGCAGCAGGAGGCCCAGCAGCACGCAGGCGCCGCCGGCATCGTGCGCCGCGGCGTGCCCGTGCGCGAGGTCGCCGGTGTGCTCGTGACGACCGTGTTCGACCTGCTGCTCGCTCAGTACGGCGTCGGCCGCGACGGCCTGCCAGGCGTTTGGCCCACCGGCTACGACGACGCCTCCAGCCCAGGAACTCCAGCCTGGCAGGAGGAGATCACCTCGGTGCCGTGGCAGGCCGCGGCGCGCATCGGCCGCGAATTCGCGCAGAACGCCGAGGACTCCGAGGGCCGGTCGATGATTCTGATGGGCGCCGGCACCAACCACTGGTTCCACTCCGACACCATCTACCGTGCCTTTCTCGCGCTCACCACCATGACCGGCTGCCAGGGCGTGAATGGCGGCGGCTGGGCCCACTATGTCGGCCAGGAAAAGGTGCGTCCGCTCACGGGATACGGCCAGTACGCTTTCGGACTGGACTGGGTGCGCCCGCCGCGCCAGATGATCGGCACCGGCTTCTTCTACCTCGCCACCGACCAGTGGCGCTACGACGGCCTGAGCGCCGACACTCTCGCGAGCCCGCTCGGCGCCGGGATATTCAAGGGACGCACCACCGCGGACACCATGGTCGAATCGGCCAAGCGCGGCTGGATGCCCAGCTACCCCACCTTCAACCGCAACTCGCTCGACCTGGTCGACGACGCGGCCGCCGCTGGCCAAGAACCGGCCGAGTACGTCGTCGATTCGTTGAAGGACGGCTCGCTCGTGTTCTCCTGCGAAGACCCGGACGCGCCCGAGAACTTTCCGCGGGTGCTCGTGGTGTGGCGGGCCAACGTGCTCGGCTCCTCGGGCAAGGGCAATGAGTATTTTCTCAAGCACCTGCTCGGGGCACCGTCCGCGGTGCGTGCCGTGGAATCGATGCCGGCGCGCCGCCCGCAGACCATGAAATGGCATGAGAGCGCGCCGGAAGGCAAGCTCGACCTGCTGGTCACGAGCGATTTCCGCATGACGTCGACCACGATCTACAGTGACGTGGTCTTGCCGCCGGCCACCTGGTATGAGAAGAACGATCTCTCGACGACGGATATGCATCCGTTTATTCACTCGTTCAACCCCGCGATCGCGCCGCCGTGGCAGGCCAAGACCGACTTCGACATCTTTCACGTGCTCGCCGCCAAGATCTCCGAAATGTCCGTCACGCACCTCGGCGTGCGCAATGACCTGGTCGCAGCGCCTCTGCAACACGACACCCCCGACGGCATGGCCACCCCGCACGGCACCGTGTTGAACGATCAGCCGCTCATCCCCGGCGTCACCATGCCGAAGCTCGTCGTGGTGGAACGCGACTACCCGGCGTTCGCCGCGCAGCTTGGCGCGCTCGGGCCGCTCACCGAAAAGCTCGGCATGGTCACCAAGGGAGTGAAATTCAACCCCGACGTCGAGGTCGCCTACCTCGGCAAGAAAAACGGGCTCGTTCCCAGTGGCCCCGCCGCCGGCCGCCCGCGCCTGTCGACCGCTATTCACGCTTGCGAAATGGTGCTCGCGCTCTCGGGCACGACCAACGGCCGCCTCGGCACGCAGGGTTTTCGGCAGCTCGAGGAACGCACCGGTGTCAAGCTCGCCCAGCTGGCCAGCGACAACGAGGGTCGACGTTTTTCCTATCCGGATGTCCAGGGTGCGCCGATCCCGGTGCTCACCTCCCCGGAATGGTCCGGTTCAGAGCACGGTGGTCGCCGCTACAGCGCCTTCACCATCAACGTCGAGCACTTGAAGCCCTGGCACACTCTCACCGGTCGTCAACACTTCTACCTCGACCACGACTGGATGATTGAACTGGGCGAGCAACTGCCGATCTTTCGGCCGCCGCTGGACATGTACCGCCTGTTCGACGACTCGATCGTCGGCGCCACGAGTAAGACCCCGACCGGTCACGCCGAGGTAGCCGTGCGCTACCTGACGCCGCACTCAAAGTGGTCGATCCACTCCGAATACCAAGACAACCTGCTCATGCTCTCGCTCTCCCGCGGCGGTCCGACCATCTGGATGAGCCCGCAAGACGCCGACAAGATCGGCGTGATCGACAACGAGTGGATCGAGTCCTACAACCGCAACGGCGTCGTCGTGGCCCGCGCGGTCGTGTCGCACCGCATGCCGGAGGGCACGGTGTACATGTATCACGCGAAGGACCGCACCATCAACGTGCCGGTCGCCGAAACCAGCGGTATGCGCGGCGGCACCAACAACTCGCTCACCCGCATTTTGCTGAAACCCAGCCATCTGATCGGCGGCTATGCCCAGCTGTCCTTCGCCTTCAACTACCTCGGCCCGACCGGGAACCAACGCGACGAGGTCACCGTGATTCGTCGCCGCAGCCAGAAAGTGGATTACTAATGCGTGTCATGGCCCAGATGTCGATGATCATGAACCTCGACAAGTGCATCGGGTGTCACACCTGCTCGGTCACCTGCAAGCAGGTGTGGACCAACCGCACCGGCGTGGAATACGCCTGGTTCAACAACGTTGAGACGCGGCCAGGTCTCGGCTACCCGCGCGAGTACGAAAACCAGGACAAGTGGAAGGGCGGCTGGGTGCTGGGTAAGCGCGGCCGGCTGCGGCTCAAGGCCGGCGGACGGCTGAAGAAACTTTCGCAGATCTTCAACAACCCCAACCTGCCGCAGATCGACGACTACTACGAGCCGTGGACCTACGACTACGACATGCTCACCACCGCTCCGGCCGGCACCCAAAGCCCGGTCGCCCGCCCGAAGTCGCTACTGACCGGCCAGGACATCGACATCAAATGGTCGGGCAACTGGGACGACGACCTCGGCGGCTCGCAGGAGACCGCGAGCTCGGACCCGATTCTCGCAACGATGAGCGAGAAGGTGAAGATGGAGTTCGAAGAGACCTTCATGTTCTACCTGCCGCGCATCTGCGAGCACTGCCTGAACCCCGCCTGCGTGGCCGCCTGCCCCTCTGGCGCCATGTACAAGCGTGAAGAAGACGGCATCGTGCTTGTGGACGAAGACGGATGCCGTGGCTGGCGCATGTGCGTCTCCGCCTGCCCCTATAAAAAGGTGTACTTTAACCACAAAACGGGCAAGGCCGAAAAGTGCACGCTCTGCTATCCGTTGATCGAGCAGGGCAAGCCCACCATCTGCTCCGAAACCTGTGTCGGACGTCTGCGTTATCTTGGCCTCATGCTGTACGACGCTGATGCCGTACTTGCAGCAGCCTCGATCGAAAACGATCACGACCTGCTTGACGCCCAGCGTGCCTGCTTTCTCGACCCGTTCGACCCCGAGGTCATCGCCGCAGCCAAGGCGGACGGCATGGCCGACGACTGGATCGAAGCCGCCCAGAACAGCCCCATCTACAAGCTCATCTCCGAGTACGAGATTGCCCTGCCGCTGCACCCGGAATACCGCACCATGCCCATGGTCTGGTACATCCCGCCGCTCTCCCCGGTGGTCGACGTCGTGAGCAACTCCGGCAGCGACGGCGAAGACGCGCGCACCCTGTTCGCCGCGATCGACAAGCTGCGCATCCCGGTGGAATACCTCGCCGGGCTGTTCTCGGCTGGCGATGTCGTTCCGGTCGAGCTGTCGCTGCGCAAACTCGCCGCGATGCGCGCCTATATGCGGGGCATCAACCTCGGTAACGAGCCAGACGAGCGCATCCCGAACGCTGTCGGCATGACCGGCGAGACCATCACGGCCATGTACCGGCTGCTCGCGATCGCCAAGTATGAAGACCGTTACGTCATTCCGAAGGCGCACGTCGAGACCGCGCGGGAGCTCGACGAGCTCGGCTGCTCACTCTCCAATGACGGCGGCCCCGGGATGGGCGGCCCGCGCGAGCACGCCGGCCCGCACAATGGCGGCGACGCCGGCCCCGCGGGCCCGTACGGCAATACCCCCGGCATGCCGCTGAACGCGACCGTTGACAACTACAACCAGATGGTCGGCGACTCGCCGCTCATCAAGACCCGCCCGGTGACCCCTGGCCGGGTCAACCTGCTCAACTGGAATGGTGGCGGGGTGCCGAAGGGCATGTTCCCGCCCAAAGCGGATACCGGGAGCGCGGCATGAGCGCCGCCACCCGCCTTCCTGCGGCACTCGCTGCGCGGGTGAATTTTGGCTTTCGGGCGCCGAAGGTGGCCCCGCGGTTCATGGCCGCAGTGCCGCTCACGCCCGAGCACGGCGTTATCGCGCACATGGCGGCGTCGATTCTGCTGGATTACCCCACGCCCCAGCGGCAGCGGCAGTTTTCGCTGGTGCGTTCAGGCGTTATTCAACTGCCCGACCCGCTGCGGGAGGCGTTCGACGCGTTCTTCACGGCGATCGACGGCTGGAGCGAGCAGGAGCTCGCCACCCATTTCACCGCGATCTTCGATCTGAAGCGCAAATGCTGCCCGTACCTCACCTACTTCGCGGCCGGCGATACCCGTCGGCGCGGCATGGCGCTGGTGCGTTTTCTCGAGGCGTATCGGGCGGCCGGCTGGCAGGTTGACGCCGACGAACTGCCGGATTACCTGCCGATGGTGCTGGAGTTCTCGGCGCTGTCGGACTCACCGATCGCGCAGGAGTTGCTCTCAGCGCACCGCGACGGCATCGAGGTGCTGCGTACGGCGCTGGAGAAATTCGACAGCCCGTACGCGCACCTGGCGCGCGCCGTGTCGCTGTCGTTGCCCGAGATTGACGACGAAACCCGCGAACGCTACCTGGACCTCGTCAACGAGGGACCGCCGAGCGAGACGGTCGGCATGACCTACCTCGGCAATTTGAAGCCGTTTTCCGCGCACGCGAATGAGGCCAGATAGAAATGGGTAATGACAGTATGACCGCCTGGGATTACCTGCTCTGGGTCGCCTTTCCCTACGCCGCCTCCGGCGTGTTCGTGGTCGGGCACCTGCTGCGCTACCGCTACGACCAGTTCGGCTGGACGTCGCGATCGAGCCAGACCTACGAGAACCGACTGTTGCGCTGGGGCTCGCCGATGTTCCACTACGGCATGCTCACGGTGATCGGCGGGCACGTCGTCGGCCTGTTCATCCCGAAGCCGTGGCTCGAGTTCTTCGGGGTGACCGAGCATATCTATCATCTCGGGGCGACCTGGCTGGGAACATTCGCGGCCGTACTCACGGTGGCTGGCCTCGCCATTTTGATCTACCGGCGACGCCTGACTAAGCGGGTGCTGCTCGTCACGACGGTCATGGACAAGGTCATGTACGTGTTCCTGGCCAGCACGATCTTGTGTGGCACCACGGCGACGGTGCTGTACCAAATCTTTGGCGGCGGCTACGACTATCGTGGGTCGATTTCGCCGTGGATCCGCTCGCTGTATGGCTTTCAGCCCGATCCCTCGCTCATGAGCGACGTGCCGTTCTTTTTTCAACTGCACGTGCTCACCGCGACGACGCTGTTTCTGCTCTGGCCGTTCACCCGTCTGGTGCACGTGTTCTCGGCGCCGCTCGGCTACCTCGTTCGCCCTTACGTGGTTTACCGTTCGCGCGATGACCCCCGCGGTGCCGGGGCGCGCCCGCCGCGTCGCGGGTGGGAGAAGAGCGAGCGCCCGCTCGAACGCTCACGGAAGTAGGCTGCTTTCATGGTGCGCATCAAGAGGGCCTATGACGAGGCATCCGCTGATGACGGATGCCGGGTGCTGGTTGATCGACTCTGGCCGCGCGGTGTTTCTAAGGAACGCGCCGAGCTCGATGAGTGGCTGAAAGACGTGGCGCCGTCGCCGAAGCTGCGCACCTGGTGGAAGCACGACCCGGAGCGAATGGATGAGTTCGCGCTGCGTTATCGCGCCGAACTCGACTCTGTGGCCGCGACCCAGGTGGCGGTCGCGGCGTTGCGCGCGCTCGTCGCCGAGGGTGTCACAACCCTGGTCTACGGAGCCAAGGACCCGCACGTGAACCACGCTCGAGTGCTCGCGGAGTACCTCGCGGAGTAACCGACGTATCGCCACAATGTGCCGAAGCGGAATAGTGCGCCGCCATTTGGGCTTGCAGCTAGAGCCGCCCACACGCGAACACTCGCCTCGACGAGTACTGGCCGGCCCGGGGAACGGGGCAGTCGAGCGTGCGCGGTACCACGAATGGCAACAGAAAGTGTCGTACTAGTGACTTCAGCAGATCGCGTCAGCACCAGCAGAATCCCCAAATGGGTACGCTCCTTCGGCGTTCAGATCATCGCCGCACTCATTATTGGCCTGGGCCTTGGGCTGCTCGCCAAATACACCGGTAGCACCGAAGAGAGCCCGACCGGTCTCGGCGCCACGCTGAAAATCATCGGATCGAGCTACGTCTCGCTGCTGCAGGCGGCCGTCGTACCACTCATCTTTACAGCCGTGGTCAGCTCCATCGCCAATCTGCGCCAGGTATCCAACGCGGCGAAGCTGGCCTGGAACACCCTGCTCTGGTTCGCCATTACCGCGTTGATCGCCGTTGTGATCGGTATCGGCCTGGGCGTTCTGATCAAACCGGGTGCCGGAACCGGCATAGCCGAGGCCGGCGAGTACTCCGGCCGAACCGGCGATTGGTGGGCCTTTTTGACCGGGTTGTTCCCGAAGAACTTCCTTGGTCTGGGCGCGAGCACCAGCGTCGTTGACGGCACCGCGACCACCAACATCAGCTTCAACGTATTGCAGATTTTGGTCATCGCCATCGTGGTGGGAATCGCGGCGTTGAAGGTGGGCAAGCTGGCCGAACCCTTCCTCAACCTGAACGCATCCGCTCTGGCGGTTATTCAGAAAGTGCTCTGGTGGATCATTCGAATCGCGCCGCTCGGCACGATCGGCCTGATCGGTAATGCCGTCGCGGTCTACGGCTGGGACACCATGGGGTCGCTCGGAAAGTTCGCGGTCACCATCTACATCGGCCTGGTACTCGTATTGTTCGTCGTCTACCCGGTGCTGATCAAATCGCACGGGCTGTCCGTGAGGCAGTACTTCTCCGGCGTGTGGCCGGCGGTGCAGCTCGGGTTCGTGTCGCGCTCCTCCATCGGCACCCTGCCGTTGACCCAGCGCGTGACCGAGCGCAGCCTCGGTGTACCCCGCGCCTACGCATCCTTCGCCGTTCCGCTCGGAGCCACGACCAAAATGGATGGCTGCGCGGCGATCTATCCGGCCGTCGCTGCCATTTTCGTGGCCCAGTTCTTCGGCATTCAGCTGGACCTCACCCAGTATCTGCTGATCGTGCTCGTCTCCGTGCTGGGGAGCGCAGCGACCGCCGGGACCACGGGCGCCGTCGTCATGCTGACGCTGACCCTGTCCACGCTGGGACTGCCGCTGGCCGGGGTGGGCCTGCTGCTGGCCATCGACCCGATCATCGACATGGGTCGCACCGCTGTCAACGTCGCAGGTCAGGCGCTCGTGCCCACGATTGTGGCCAAGCGCCAGGGAATCCTGGACGAGACGCTCTACAACGCACCGCGCACCGCGCAGCCGTTCACGGACGACGCCGCCGCGGAGTCGGCGCCGAGCGAGCTGGCCGACACGCGGGCCTAGCCCACTCGCGCTGCTCGTTGATCGAGGAGCGAGCGATCGCGATCATGCGTGGGTCTCGACCGCTCGTTCCTCGCGTCTCGACCGACTGGTGGCCTCGACCAGCGAAGCCTAGACCTGGTCGAGGGGGATGGATTCGTCGGCGAGGCGAGCGGGATCGACCGGCTCGCCCCGACGAATCAGAGCCTGAACGGTGTCATTGACGTCCCAGACGTTGACGTTCATGCCCGCGACGACGCGGCCGGTCTGCTGCCAGAACACGATGAACTCGCGGGAATCCCGGTTGCCGCGGTAGACCAGCTCGGCGCCGTCGGTCAATATGCCGAATCCGGAATACTCCATGCCGAGGTCGAACTGGTCGGTATAGAAGTAGGGAATGGCATCGAACGAAACGCTCTGGCCGAGCATCGCTCGGGCCGCGGCCGGACCGCCGTTCAGGGCATTCGCCCAGTGCTCGCTGCGCAGCCGCTGTTTGATGAGCGGATGCTCCGCGTTGGCCACATCGCCCGCCGCGAACACGTGGGGATCGCTGGTTTCCAGGCTCGCGGAGACCAGAATTCCATTGTCGACTGCGAGCCCGGCCTTTTCGGCGAGTTCGACGTTCGGAACGGCACCGATGCCCACCAGAACGAGGTCGGCCGGCACGGTTTCGCCGCCGGCCAGGAGCACTCCGGTGACCCGGCCATCCGTTCCGACCAGGCTTTTTACGGTCACGGAGCGACGGATGACCACGCCGTTGCGCTCGTGCAGGCTCGCGAACAGGTCGCCGAGCTCGTCGCCAAGCGCCGCAGCAAGCGGGACGGCGCCACGTTCCAGGATAGTGACCTCGTTGCCGAGGGTGCGGGCGGTTGCGGCGACCTCCATGCCGATCCAACCGGATCCCACGACTACGAGTCGCTTGCCGCCGTCAGCCAGAACGGAGTGCAGCAGGTCGGAGTGGTCGAGGGTGCGCAGGTAGTGCACTCCGCCGAGGTTTGCACCCGGCACAGTCAGGCGTCGCGGCCGGGAGCCCGTGGTCAGGAGCAGCCGGTCGTAGCTCAGCTGCGCGCCGTCGTCGTTGTCGAGGAGGTGCGCGCTGAGGTCGAGGCTCACCGCCCGGGTGCCGGAATGCAGCTGCACCTCATGGTCGGGGTACCAGCTCGCACTCTGCACAAAGACGGAGTCGCGTTCGGCCGTGCCGGCCAGGTAGTCCTTCGACAGCGGCGGGCGAATGTACGGACGGTGTTCCTCGGCTCCGATCAGGTCAATCTGTCCGTCGAAGCCTTCTTCGCGCAAGGCTCGGGCAGCGCTCGCCCCCGCGAGGGACGCCCCTACAATCACAAAATTCTGCTGGTCGGCCATGTGTGGTCCTTCCTCGGGGGTGTGCTCTGACTGTACGAGGGTTTGGCGGTTTGGTCGAGGTGCGGCTGTGCCGGCTGCGTGCGCTACGCGGGACTTGCGCCAGTGCGCGGGAGTTCGGGACTGGCCAAAACTCCAGCGCCACGCGTCGCGCTGGAGTTGCGCCAGTGCGTGGGTGTTGCGCCTCCCGCGCAGCGGTGCATCCCCCGCGCGATCGCTCGAGACCGCCATCGCCCAACGGTGGCTGCCCGCGGGGCGGCGGGACGGCATCCGTTTAAAAGAGGATGCCAGGTTTCAGCTCGGCGCGACCAGGGTGTCGCAGCGCCAGCAGGTGGCGGGCAGCTCGCCCGGAACGAATGCACCGCAGTCCGGGCAGACCTGTTCGAGCCAGCAGGCTGGGTCGCCACCGATCGGGTTGCCGCCGATTGCTGCATCGTCGACCGAGTCAGCGTCATCGTGTGTGGTCATCGTTTCAGTATGGCCCTGGGCCGGGAAAGACCCGAAGCCCCCCGCTGGAGGAGGAGGGGGCTCCGGGTGGGAGTCGAGCGTCAGCTCGGGTTGGGCGCGCCGGGACGCGCGTAGTAGAACCAGGCGAGGCCCGTGCAGAGCACGCAGAATACCGTGCAGCCGATGAAAAAAGTGGTCGGGCTCATGGCCGTGAGGGCCATTCCGACGATGAATGGGCCGAAGGCGGCGATCGCGGCGGTCCAGCCGATCGCGCCGCCGGCCTGGCGCTTGGGGAAGATCATCGGCATCTGCTTGAACGTTCCGGCGTTGGCGAGGCCGGAGAAGAAGAAGATGATGATCATGCCGGTGAGAAAGCCCTTGAACTCGTCGACGCTGGTCGGGGTGAGGAAGAACACCGTGACCAGGGTGCCGACGGCCATGCCGGCGCCGCCGATGAAGGTGAAGATGGCGCCGCCGAACCGGTCGCAGAGCGGGCCACACGCTGCACGCACGAGGGCGCCGACGACCGGGCCGATGAAGGCGAAGGCGAGCGGGTTGGGTGCATCGGGGAAGTCGCCGTAGACGTTGAGGATGATGAGGCCCATTTGGGCCGCCAGGCCGCTGAACGCGCCGAAACTCATGAGGTAGATGAGCGTCATGATCCAGGTGTGCTTGACCGTGAAGATGTCCATCTGCTGCCGAAAGTTAGCTTTGATCGGCACTTTACGTAGAAAAATGAGAGCGAGGGCGACCGCGAGCAGCACCCAGGGGATGAGCACGAGGCCGCCGTTGTGCAGCCAGACCAGTTCGCCGTTCGAGTCACTCTCCGGGGTCAGCACCGCGGTGCCGAGCAGGCCGAAGCCGACGACCCAGGGGGTGAGCAGCTGGATCAGTCCGATGCCGAAGTTGCCGAGCCCCGCCTGCAGGCCGAGGGCCGTTCCGGCGAGGCGCTTGGGAAAGAAATAGCTGGTCGAAGCCATGAAACCGGAGAAGCTGCCGCCGCCGATACCGGCTGCGAAGGAGAGCGCGAGCAGCACCCAGTACGGCGTCGATACGTCGCGGGCGACCAGGGTCCAGCCGATCATCGGCAGCAGAAGGAGCGCACTGGAAAGGGCGACGAGGATGCGGGTGCCGAGAATCGGCGGCAGGAACATGAAGACGAGGCGCAGCAGGCCACCGGCCAGGCCGGGCAGCGCGACGAGCCAGTACAGCTGGCTGGTGCTCAGGTCGAAGCCGATGTCGTTCAGCCGCGGAGCGATCGCGCTGACCAGGTACCAGGCCGCGAAACCGAGGGTCATGCTGAACGTGGTGATCCACAGGGTGCGCCAGGCGAGGTGTGAATCCCAGGTCTCTTCGTTTTCCGGATCCCAGTTCGAGAGGTCCGGCTTCAGCGTGGACGTGACGCGTGGTGGTGAGACGGTTGACATGGTTTCCTCGGCTGGTTGGTCGGGCAGCAGGCCCGCTTAGTAGCCAGCTTGTTCGCTTGCCGGTGCCGACGCGTCGCAGAAACGCCGTGAAAAATGATTCGGAGCGAAGCGGATGTCGGCGGCCCGGTGCGATCGCGTCCGAGGTCGCACCCCTCCGGTGATCGAGTTTGCCGTCGACCAAGGTGATTGAGTCGGGGGTCGCCGGCATCCGCTTCTCGCTGTGGCGCGGCTGGAGGCGGTCTGTGGTCCGTCCCCTCCGTTGATCGAGCTTGCCGAGATCGCCATCGACCAACGTGACCGGGTCTGGGGTCGCCGGCATCCGATTCTCCCCGGGCGGGCCGCGGTACTCTAGAACGGTGAAAACTCAGCTCAAACTTGGGGCCGAACTCGGGGCCGTCGTGATCACCGTGTCTGATCGCTGTTCGCGCGGCGAACGCGAAGACAGGTCCGGCCCGGCCGTCGTCGATGCGCTCGGCGAGGTCGGCATTCCGTGCGGGCCGCCCCGGGTCGTCCCCGACGGAATTGAAAGTGTGGCTGGCTCTATTTCGGCGGCGCTCGCTGACGGCTCCCGCCTGGTCGTGACGACCGGTGGCACCGGCGTATCGGCGCGCGACCTGACGCCCGAGGGCACGGCGACGGTGCTGCACACGATTCTTCCGGGCATTTCCGAGCGGATGCGCGCGATCAGCGTCGCGACGATTCCCACCGCGGTGCTGTCCCGCGGCATAGCCGGCATCGCCGATTCGGCTGGCAACAACGGAGCCCTGGTGGTGAACCTGCCGGGTTCAGTTGGCGCGGTGCGGGACGGTGTGGCCATACTCGCGCCGCTCGTGCGGCACATCATCGACCAGCTCGACGGAGGCGACCACTGATGGGGGCACGTGCATCGGACGCGGATTTCTCGGCCGCGGGTTCTTCGGGTGTGGGCCGCGCATCGCTCGGCTTCGCCCGTGTAACCGAGTCGCTGCTCGACGTCACCGAGCACGTTTCGGCCGTTTCGGGCGTTTCCCACGGTGCCGTGGTGACGTTCATCGGACAGGTGCGGGACCACGATCCCGATGCGCTCGGGCGCGTCACGGGCCTGGACTATAGCGCGCATCCCGACGCGGGGCGCATTATCGGTGAGATTGCCGAGCGGGTGTTGACGCAGCATCCGCTGGTCGTATTGGCGGTCAGTCATCGCATCGGACACCTTGAGGTCGGCGACCTCGCCCTCGTGGCTGCGGTCGCGAGCGCCCACCGCGGCGACGCCTTTGCGGCCTGCGAAGCCCTCGTCGAGGCCGTCAAGGCAGAGGTCCCGATCTGGAAGAAGCAATACGAGGTCGACGGAACGCACTCCTGGGTCGGTTTGTAGCCTCGCCGACAGCGCTACTTCGCGGGTACCGTTCAGAATCGCGGAGATCGCTGTTTCGGCGGCTGATCGGGGCCGTTGGGCGAAATTCTCCGCAGTTATGCGGGGAGCCCCTGGTACTTAGCCGCCGGCGAAGGGCGGGAGGACGTCAACGGTGTCGGTCGGCGCGAGCGCAACGGTGTCATCGGCGGCGCGGGCGCCGTTCACCAGCAGCGAGCAGAGGCCGAGCACGCGCACGAACTCGCTGCCGTAGCGTTCGCCGAGTTCGGCGCGCAGCTCGCCGATCGTGCCGGCATCGAGCGTGGCCGTTTCGGTCTGGGCGGCTTCGGCCGCTCCGGCGAAGAACCGCAGGGTCGCCATCACAGTTTTTCGGGAGTCCAGTCGAGGGCGAGTTCGCTCGCGGCGGCGCAGGCGGCCTCAATTGAGGCACCGGTACCCCCATTCTTCGCGGCTGCGAGGCCGATCAGAAAGGTGCTGAGTGGTGCAGCCGGCCGGGCCACATTGTGGGCCACGTCGCGGGCCACGTCGAGCAGGTCGCCGACCGGCACGTCGGCCGGATCGAGCTGGAGCCGGTCGGCGAGGGCGGTCAGCCAGTCGTCGAGCGCTTCGGGAGGCAGCGGTGCTGAACTCATTCTGGTCACTCCTCGGGTCGTGCGTCGGGTACACCGGTCAAACGCGCGGTGCTGCTCTCAACATCCTGCCACGTGTCGACGTCGACCCCGGTTTCGGATTCGTCCATCAGCCCTATGAGCTTCAGCCCCGACAGTAGGTTCCGCATGCTGGCGCCGTTGACGCGATCGCCGAGGCGGTCCACGGCCGCGCGCAGGGCGGGCGCCCGGTAGATTCCGGCGAGCCACTGGGCGTGGCCGGTGTAATCGGTGAGGTGCACACCGTCGGCCTGTTCACCGATATCCTCCAGAGCGGATGCCGCGGCGACCAGCAGGCGCGCAGCATCCGCTCCCCACGGAAGATCGCAGGCGAGCACGAGCAGCCAGGTGGCGGGCGCGTCAACGTTCGCTTCGACCTTGGTCCCGCCGTGTGCCTCGCAGTGTACTTCGACGTGTGCTGCGCCGTGCGCCTCGAGCGCGGCGAGGCCGGCCGCGATTCCGGCTACCGGGCCGCCGAACGGTGGGTCTTCGAGTGCCCAGATCAGTGCGGACGGCATGGCGGTAGCGGCGGCGGGCGTTGCGGCTGCGGGGGTTAGTGCCGTGGCCGTGGGCGACGCGAGATTGGGATCGGGTGCGGGTGCAGGTGCACCTGTCGAGGGTGCGGGGTGCGCGGCGAGCGGAGGCGTGTCGGCGGCGGGCACCGCTGCGGGCGGGCCGACAACGACGGTGTGCCGGGCGACCGGTCGGGCGTCGAGCACCCTGGAGAGCAGGGTGCGCCCGGCCACCTCGACTGCGGGTTTGAGCGCGCCGCCGAGGCGGCTGCCACGCCCGCCCGCGAGCACGATGAGGTCGATGGTGAGTGCCGGAAGTGGGCTCATGAGGCGTGCCCTGGGCACGACCGCGCCCGATATGGGTGCGCGCTACGGTAACCGGCGTAGCGGCTACCCGTATCGGGCGCGGTCACGGGAGGGAGCATCCGCTTAGCCTTGGCTGCGCAGCCAGTCGCCGGACTTGCCACCACTCTTGGAGAGCAGACGCACGTTCTCGATCGTGACGGACTTGTCGAGGCCCTTGACCATATCGACGATGGCGAGAGCCGCGACCGAGACGGCGGTGAACGCCTCCATCTCGACGCCGGTGCGGTCTGCGGTGCGCACGGTCGCGGTGATGCTCACCCGGTCATCCTCGACGATCAGGTCGACGACGGCGCCGTGCACGCCGATGACGTGGGCGAGGGGGAGCAGGTCGGCGGTCTTCTTGGCGCCCTGGATTCCGGCGATGCGGGCCACGGCGAGCACATCGCCCTTGGGAGCCGTGCCGTCGCGGAGCGCCGCGATCACCGTGGCACCGCAGCGCACGAAGCCCGCCGCGGTGGCACTGCGAACGGTCGGAACTTTGTTGGTGACGTCGACCATGCGGGCTTGTCCGGCCGAGTCGAGGTGGGTGAACGGCTGGGTGGGCACTGTCGCGTCGGGAATATCGGTGGTGTGCGTCATGATGACAGCATGACAGTGATGAGGTCGCCGCCGCGAACGTGAGTCGTGTCTTCGGACACGATGGCAAGACCAGTTGCCTGCGCCAGCCCGGCGACGAGGTGCGAACCCGACCCGCCGCGGGAGGCCGGGCGCACCTCGATGTGGGTTCCGTCTCGGGTTCCGTCGGTGTCGGTGTCAGTCCCGGTCTCGGTTCCAGAATCGGTACGGTGCGTGACGATGACGGGCATGTACTGGGCGCGTCCGGGTGGGGAATTCCAGCCGTCGGCGACGGTCGCCGTGATGGTGCGGCGGTGCAGCTCCGGGTGCCCGAGCAGGCGGCGCAGCGCGGGGCGCACGAACACTTCGAACGACACGTAGGCGCTGACCGGGTTGCCGGGCAGGGCGAAGATGAGCGGTCCGGGCACGTTTTCGGTAGCGGGCCAGCGTCCGAACCCCTGGGGCTTGCCGGGTTGCATCTTCACCGGTCCGAAGTGCACGGTGCCGAGGGGTTGTAGTACGGCTTTGACCACGTCGTACGCTCCGACACTGACGCCGCCGGAGAGCACGATCACGTCGACCGTTCCGGCCAGGTCGGTGAGCAACGCGCGCAACGTGTCGTCGTCGTCGGGCACGGCGCCCACCCGAATGGCAACGCCGCCGGCTTCGGTGACGGCCGCCGCCAGCAGAAAGGAATTGGAGTCGGGAATCTGACCGCGCCGGGTCGGGCTGCCGGGGGTGACGAGTTCGCTGCCGGTGGAGATGACCGCGACGCGCGGCGCCGGGTGCACCAGCACAGAGCTGGTTCCGGCGCTCGCCGCTGCGGCGACCCGGGTCGGCCAGAGCACGCTTCCCGCGCCCAGCACGCGGTCCCCGGCGTGGGCGTCTTCGCCGGCGCGGCGCACGTGCGCTGCGGCCGTGGGAGCGCGCACGATGGTGACCCGGTCGGTGCCCTGGTCGGTGTCTTCGATCGGAACGACGGCATCCGCTCCGTCGGGAATCGGCGCGCCCGTCATAATGCGCGCGACTTGCCCGGGCATCAGGTGTGGGTTCTCGGCGGTGCCGGCGGCCAGGTCGGCGACGACGGGCAGGTTGATCGGGTTCTGCGCCGAGGCGCCGAGCAGATCGGCGCGGATAACGGCGTAGCCGTCCATCGCGGAGTTGTCGAACGGAGGAGTATCGGTCGCTGACAGCACGTCCTCGGCGAGCACCAGGCCGCGCGCGGCGTCGAGCGGCACGCGCACCGGCACCAGCGGCTTCAGGTCGGCCAGAATCACCGCCAGTTGTTCGGCGACGGTGCGAGCGGATGCGGCCGGCGCGCAGGCATCCGCTCTGTCGGAATGCGTGTGGTCGCGATGAGCGGCGTGCGCGCCTTCAGCCTGCGCAGGTCGAACCAAGAATTCGTTTGGCACGGCCGTCGCGCCGGGCAGATTCGTCTCGGTCATCGGCTAGTTGTGGCTGTCGGGCTGGCGGGCGCTGCCCTGTTATCCGGAGCCGACGCGTGGCGCCCGGTCGGAGTCGGCTCGAGGGACGGCCAGCGGCTGCCGATGCCGGGCGCGCGTCCGGCCGTGACGAGGTCGTCCCAGGCCACGATCCCGCCGGTGAGCACGGAGACGTCGGTGAATCCGGCCTCGCGGAGCGCGGCAGCAGCGCGCGCGGCTCGCCCCCCGGCGTGGCAGTGCACGATCAGCGGAGTCTCCACCGGGAGGGCGGCCCGGCCGGTATCGGAGAGTACCCCGTCGGTGAGGAGCTCGCCGAGCGGCAGTAGTCGGGCCGTCGGAATGGAACTCTCGGCATTCTCGTTCGGCTCGCGCACGTCCAGCACGAGAAAGTTGTCGTTTCCGGCGCGTTGGGCCTCGAGACGTTCCACGAGTTCGGCACCCGAAACCTCGGCGGTATTCTCTGCGGCGACGCGGGCGGTTTCGGCCGCGAGCTCGGCCGCGACCTCGGCAGCGGTCGGCTCGGCGGCGATGCCGGTTCCGACCAATGGAATCTCGCTGAATCGGCCGGACAGGGCATCGATCACGAGCACCCGGCCGATCAGCGGGGAGCCGATTCCGGTGATGAGTTTGATGGTTTCGGTCGCCATGAGCGATCCGACCTGGCCGCAGAGAGCGCCGAGCACGCCGGCATCGGCGCAGTTGGGCACTTCACCGTCGGCCGGCGGTGTCGGAAACAGATCGCGCAGGTGCACTCCGGTGACGCCTGAGCTCGCCGGCGGCGTGGCCCAGAACACCGAAAGCTGGGCATCGAATCGCAAAACGGATGCCCACACCAGCGGCAGTCCGAGCCGCGCGCAGGTGTCGTTCACGAGGAACCGGGTCGGAAAGTTGTCGGTGCCGTCGATGACCACGTCGTAGCCGCCCAGGATCTCGGCGGCGTTATTCGCGACCAGACGCTCGGCGTGCCGAACGACGGTGGTCTCCGGGGCGATCTCGGCGATACGCTCGGCGGCGCTGTCTACCTTGGGGCGACCGACATCCGCTTGACCGTGAACGATCTGGCGCTGGAGGTTGCTCGGTTCCACGTCGTCGCCATCGACGATACCGATGGTGCCGACGCCCGCTGCCGCGAGGTAGAGCAGCGCGGGGGAGCCGAGCCCGCCGGCGCCGAGCACGAGAACCCGAGCGTTGGCGAGGCGGCGCTGGCCGAGTTCGTTGAGCTGGGGGAGGCGGCGCTGGCGAGCGGTCCGCACGGATTCGGATGCGCTGAGGCGGTCAACGGGCTCAACGAGGGGAGGAATGGCCATGGCTTAACGCTAGGCGTTGCGCGGCCCCTCGGCCACCCATCCCGCGCGCTCTCCTCTGCCTTCCCATCCGTCCAGCGTGATGTCACGAACCCCATCCGTCCCGGGTCGCCGGCGCCTAACTCCTGCAATTTCTCGCTCCCGGCAGTGCGATGCCCGTATTTACGGGGGATTGGCCGACCGCCGCGATCAATTTGCAGGAGTTATGCCCCGGTGGTCGGGCTCACTCGGTGGCTTCCTGAATTAGCCACGGCCGATCGCGAAGACAGGGCCCCAGACAGCGGGTCAAAACCGCAGATACGGTGCTATCGTGCAATTCATGACGCAATATCGGATCAGTGAGGCCGCCGAGCTGCTCGGCGTTAGTGACGACACCGTGCGCCGCTGGGTCGACGGTGGCCGTCTCGTGGCGGATGCCGATGCATCCGGTCGCCTCGCGGTTGACGGAGCGGCGCTCGCCGCCTTCGCCGTCGACCAGGCGAGCACCCCGGCAGACCCGTCGAGCGTGGGCCGCAGCGCCCGCAACCGCTTCGTCGGCATCGTCACGGCCATCACCATGGACACGGTCATGGCTCAGGTCGAGCTGCAGTGTGGCCCGCACCGCGTCGTCTCGCTCATGTCGAGCGAGGCCGTGCGCGAACTCGGGCTCGAGGTAGGGTCGCTCAGCGTTGCCGTGATCAAGGCCACCAATGTGATCGTCGAAACTCCGGGACGGATGCCGTGACCCGCCTCCCCCAGGCCCTCGCCGTTCTGGCCGTGCTCGCCCTGGCCCTCACCGGTTGTGCACTCTCGACCGCCACAGATACCGGGGCAACCGACTCGGCTGCCGCGGGCACTGATCTCGAGTCCCAAACTCTGAGTGTTTATGCCGCCGCGTCGCTCACCGGCGCCTTCGACGAACTCGCGACACTGCTCGAGCAGCAGAATCCGGCCGTCGATGTGCAGCTCACCTACGACGGATCTTCCACCCTCGCCACCCAGATCGCCGCCGGCGCCCCGGCCGACGTGTTCGCGAGCGCCGACCAGAAGAACCTGCAGCCGCTGACCGACGACGGGCTCGTCGGCCCGGCCACCGTGTTCGCCGGCAACACCCTGCGCATCGCGGTCACACCGGGCAACCCGCTGCAGATCGACACCCTCGAAGATCTGGCCCGCCCCGGCGTGATCACCGTGCTGTGCGCGGCGCAGGTGCCGTGCGGTGCGGCAGCCGCTGCCCTGCTCGCCAACGCCGGTGTCACTCTCACGCCCGCCAGCGAGGAACAGAATGTGACGGCCGTCGTTACCAAAATCGCCGGCGGCGAAGCGGATGCCGGCCTCGTCTACGCGACGGATGTCGCCGCCAACCCCGGCCGCATCGACGGCCGGACCCCGGCCGGAGCCGACGCGGTCATCGGGCACTATCCGATCGCGGTCGTGGCGGGCAGCGCGCACGCCGAGGCGGCCCAAGCTTTCGTTGACCTCGTGCTCTCGCCGGCGGGGCAGTCCGTGCTCGCCGCTCACGGATTTCTCGCCCCGTGAGCGTTTCATGCCGACCGGGCCTGGGCCCGGAAACCGGGCCCAGGATAGAACATGGGCCCACCGACCGGGCCCGGGCCCGGAACGGGAGAAACCTCCCGCGGCACATCGCAGGCTGCGACGAAACGGCAACCGTTCGCGGATACGGGATCGCCCGCCTGGGCCCACCTTATGCAACCCGGCCCATGATCGAACATGGGCCCGCTTTCCGGGCCCGGGACCGGAAAGCAATGCTCAGACACGTCACGCCCTCTGGCCCGAGCACCGGGCACGGTCGCGCATGATTCCGCGCCTGCTCTACCTGCCCGCGAGCATCGGCCTCGCCCTGCTCGTGCTGCCGCTCGCCGGCCTGCTGTTCAAGGTCGACTGGCCCCGCCTCCCCTCCCTGCTCCTCTCGCCGGAAGCCCTGCAGCCGCTGGGGCTCTCGCTCGCGACGGCATCCGTTTCGACGCTGCTCTGCCTGCTGTTCGGCGTGCCGCTCGCCGTCGTTATCGCCCGGTCGCGGCCGCGGGTAGCCGGTCTGCTGCGCGCACTCGTGACCGTGCCGCTCGTGCTGCCGCCACTGGTCGGCGGCATCGCGCTGCTCTCCCTGCTCGGACGCGGCGGCGTGCTCGGCAGCACCCTCGAACTGGTCGGGCTGCGCATTCCGTTCACGACCGCGGCCGTCGTCCTCGCGCAGACCTTCGTGGCCCTGCCGTTTCTCGTGATCGCCGTCGAGGGCGCGCTGCGCACCGCCGGCACCCGCTACGAGAGGGTCGCCGCGACCCTCGGCGCCCATCGCGGCACCGTCTTCGCCCGCATTACGCTGCCGCTTGTCGGCCCCGGACTACTGGCCGGCACCGTTTTGAGCTTCGCCCGCGCCCTCGGCGAATTTGGCGCGACCGCCCTATTCGCCGGCAACCAGGCCGGAGTCACCCGCACCATGCCGCTCGCCATCTACACGGCCTTCAACGGCTCGGGCGTCACGACCGACCAGGCCGTCGCCCTGTCGCTGCTGCTGATCGCGGTCGCCGTGATCATTCTCGTGCTGGTCGGAACCCGCCGAGCGAGCGTACTGTCGTGACCGCCGCCCTCTGCCAGGACGCCGCCACCGCAGTTCTCGCTGCGAACCTGCAGCTCACCCGAGGCTCGTTCACCCTCGATGTGCAACTCACGCTCGCGCCCGGCGAGGTGCTGGCCCTGCTCGGCCCGAACGGCTCGGGCAAATCGACGGTGCTCGATCTGCTCGCCGGACTCGCCACCCCCGACACCGGAACCGTCACCCTCGATGGTGTGACCCTCACCGCGTCCGGCCGGCTCGTGGCCCCCGAAAATCGCACTATCGGCCTGCTCGGACAAGAGCCCTTGCTCTTTCCTCACCTGAGCGCCCGGGCCAACGTGGCCTTCGCGTTCCGGGTCGGCGGAGCGCGACTGAAGACCGCCGAGGCTCGGGTGCAGGCCGACCGCTGGCTCGATCGGGTCGGGCTGGCCGGCCTCGGCAGCAGCTTGCCGGGCGCCCTCTCCGGCGGGCAGCAGCAGCGCGTCGCCCTCGCCCGAGCCCTCGCGGCCGGCCCGCGAGTGCTCCTGCTCGACGAGCCGATGGCTGCCCTCGACGCGGAAACAGCACCGTTCATCCGGCAACTCATCCGCGAGCAGCTTAGCGAAACGGGCACGAGCGCCATCATCGTCACCCACGACATCGTCGACGCCGTCGTGCTCGCCCACCGCGTCGCCGTGCTGCACCACGGCGCGCTCATCGACGAAGGCACGACCGCAGCGGTACTCGCGGCCCCGCAAAACCCCTTCGTTGCGGCGCTCGCCGGCGTCAATCTCGTGGTGGGCACCGCGCAGAACGGCGGGGTCGTCGCCCCAGACGGACGCACGTTCTGGGTGCGCCCAGCGGATGCCGCAGCCCTGTCGCCCACAACTCCCGCCTCTGCAACCCCCGGCGCAGAAGCCGCCGCGGCCGTCTTTCGCCCGGCATCCGTTGTCGTGCACACGGTACAGCCCCGTCACGCGAGCCCCCGCAACGTCTGGTCGGCCCGGGTCACCGGCATTGAGCCGGGCACCGGCGGGGTGCGCCTGCGCACGAGCGGCGACCCCGAGATCATCGCAGAACTCACCCCCGCCGCGGTTGCCGACCTCGGCCTGCAGGTGGGCTTGACGGTCTGGCTTTCGGTCAAGGCCACCGATGTGAGTGCCTACCGTCGCTAACGTTACATTCCGGACACCGGGGCGGCGATCAACGAGGAGAAAAAGAGTCGGTCACTGCTCCTAGGTATTTCAAGATGATGTGCCAAGGAGCGTCAACGTTGACGTGGCGACCATCCAAGGACCGGGGGCCCTCACTGTGTTCAAGAGAAGCTGATCGGGGCCGCGCCGATCGCTCCTTTGTCGTCATTTTCCCTCGGCGGTGAAGGCAAGAGCACGACGAGCGCCAACCTGGACATCGCCCTGTCTGACGCGGAAGCTCGCGTTCTGCTCGTCGACGCCAACCTGCGTCGCCCGAAGATCGCCGAATACATGAACGTCGAGGGCGTTGTCGGCTTCACCAATGTTTGCCAGCGAAGCGGATGCGACGGCATCTTGCCACCCACCGCCCCAGCCCCGCCCGGATGCACCTGTCTGGCCACCCTCACCGTTTTCGGGCAGTATCCGCCTTTTATCCCGCCACCCATGTGAAATCACTGCTGTCTCGCACGCACAAAACAGGAGCGAGTCGAACCGACTCCACGGCGTCTCCGTTCAGCACGCCGAGGAGCAACTTCACGGCGACCCGGCCGATGTCGAGCATCGGTGATCGCACCGACGACAGCGCGATGGGCAGTTGCGCGGCCAGCGACGTGTCATTGAATCCGACAATTGCCAGATCGCGGCCCACGTGCAATCCGTGAGAATTTGCCGCGCCCATGGCGCCGATGGCCGCGAAGTCGTTGACCGCGAAGATCGCACTGGGGCGAGGATGTGTGCCTCGCAGAATGCTATCCGCTGCGGTGTGCCCGCCCGTTGTGTCGAAGCGCGACCACACGATGGCGCCCTCGGGGATCGTTCCGCCGAGCGAGCGAAACCGGGAGACGAAGCCGTGCGTGCGATCGACTGCAGTACTGGCGTAGGGTTCACCAGCGATGATGGAAACATCGCGGTGGCCCTGGTCCCACAGGTGCTGCGCCACCAGAGCTCCGCCAAGGGTGTCATCGCAGGTTGCTGACGCAAAACCGGCAATGGCGCGGTTCATGAGCACGAAAGGCACCTTGCGTTCGGTGAGCTCGTCGAGAATATTGCCGTCAAGGTGCGCGTCACCGATGATGAGGCCGTCTACTCGCCGAGACAGCATGATTTCCATCTTGCGCCGCTGTATCAATGTATCGTCGCGAGAGTTCATGACGAATGTGGAGTAGTTGGCGTCGTCGGCTGCCTCGTCGATTCCTTCGTACATAACCGCAAGCACGAGGTCGGAAAGACGCGGAACGATAACTCCGAGAAGATGCGTGCGCCGCGTGCGCAGACTCGTAGCTTGGGGGTCGGGGGAGTAGCCCACCTTCTTGGCGAGGTCACGCACACGTTGGGCCGTGACCGGCGCGGCGGCGCCGCGTGCCGTGTCAGCTTTCCCGTGCAGGATCCGTGACACGGTCGACGGGTGTAGGCCGAGTTCGGCGGCCAGATCTTTCAGGGTGACGGACCCCGGTCTGATGCCTGTCATTTCGCTGTCTCCAGTTTCCGTTATCCGAGAAAGCCGGATGCGAAGCTTGACTTGCTTGTGGATCTCATTCTATAGTTTTACCACCTCACTACCCAAACGATTGGGTAGTGAACGTTACGTACCCGCAATGACGCGTGCAGTCGGCCGAAACATTGGGTATTTACTCTTGCATCAAGAAACCCAATCGTTTGGGTACCGACCTCCGGAGAAAATAATGACAGATCGTGCCGGCACCCACGTGGTGTTGCTGGCGACCGGTGGAACCATCTCGTCGCGCGCCCGCTCTGCGGAAGGTGGCGCCGCGGTTGCCGCCGACGCCGGTGCAGAAGTTCTCGGCGGTCTGGCCACAGCCCCGGCCTACCCCGTGCGGGTCGTCGACGTCGCCTGTGAGGGATCCTACCTGCTCACTCTCGTTGACATGATCGCGATCTGCGCGCAGATCAAGATTGCCCTCGCCGACCCATCGGTGCGGGGGGTCGTCGTCACGCACGGCACTGACACGATGGAAGAGACCGCCTACCTGGCCGACCTCACCCACGACCACGTAAGCCCGGTCGTCTTCACCGGGGCGCAGAAATCCGCCGACGCCGCCGACCCCGACGGTCCCGGCAACCTCGCCGATGCCATCGCGGTCGCTGGATCACCCGCGGCAGCAGGCCTCGGCGTGTTGATCGTTTTCGCCGGCGAGATATTCCCCGCCCGCGGCGTGCGCAAAGCACAGACCTTCGCACTCCATGCCTTCACCAACCCCGACTTTGGCTCGGCCGGTTCCCTGACCGCCACCGGTGACGTCGTAATCACCCGCCAGGACCAGCGGATGCCCCCGCTCCCGCTCCCGCCCCTCCCGCCCCGCCAGGCCAGACGCGTCGACGTGGTGTCTGCCTATCCGGGGGCGGACGGGATCTTGCTGCAGGCATCCGTGGCTGCCGGGGCCAGCGGAATCGTGTTGCAAGCGACGGGAAGCGGCAACGGCAACCCCGCCCTGTGCGTCGCCGTCGCCGCCGCCGCCGCGGCCGGCACCGTCGTGGTGACGAGCACCCGGGTGAGTGCCGGCCCGGTCATCCCGGTCTATGGCGCCGGCGGAGGACGAGACCTCGTCGCGGCCGGTGCCATCCCCACTGGCCTGCTGCGGCCCTCACAATCGCTGATTTTGCTCAGCCTTCTGCTGCAGCTCGATCGCAACCGTGACGAGATCGCCGCCGCGTTTGCCCTGTACGGGGCAGCCATCACCGAGTCCGACCAAATTTGTTAGTGCAACGAAAGGCACAGATATGAAAAAAGATATCCAGATTGCATTTGGAGTAGACGTCGACGCTGTCGCAGGCATGCTCGGTTCCTACGGCGGCGAAGATTCCCCGTGCGACATCTCCCGCGGCATGTTCAGCGGCGAGGTCGGTGGGCCGCGTCTTATTCGCCTGTTCGACAAGTACGACTTGCCCGCTACCTGGTTCGTTCCAGGGCACTCCATCGAGACCTTTCCCGAGCTCACCCGCATGATCGTTGCCGCGGGCCACGAGATGGGCGTGCACGGCTACTCCCACGAGAACCCGATCGCGATGACCCGCGAACAGGAGACCACGATCCTGGACCGATCCATCGAACTGATCGAAAACGTCTCCGGACGCCGCCCCACTGGGTATGTCGCCCCTTGGTGGGAATTCTCGTCGGTGACGAACGAAATTCTTCTCGAACGGGGCATCAAGTACGACCACTCGCTCATGCACAAGGACTTCGAGCCGTACTACGTGCGCGTCGGTGACAGCTGGAAAAAGATCGACTACGCCCAGAACGCTCAAACCTGGATGGAGCCGCTCGTGCGCGGCACCGAGACTGACCTGGTCGAGATTCCCGCCAACTGGTACCTCGATGACCTGCCCCCCATGATGTTCATCAAGGCCGCCCCCAACTCGCACGGTTTCGTGAACCCACGCGATATCGAACAGATGTGGAAAGACCAGTTCGACTGGGTCTACCGCGAAATGGATCAGGCCGTCTTCACGATGACGATCCACCCCGACGTCTCCGGACGCCCGCAAGTGCTCCTCATGCTCGAGCGCCTCATCGAGCATTTCAACTCCCACGAAGGCGTCAGCTGGAACACCTTCGACCAGATTGCAGATTCGTTCCTCGCCCGTTCCCCCCGAAAGGTTCCCTCCGTATGAAACTGAAATCTCCCACCCTCGATCTCACGGCGGCGACCGTCAACGAGAAACGTCGCTTTCCCGCCTTCACCGTGAAGCAGACCCGCACCGCCACGATTCTGGCGCTGTTGGCCTGGACCGTTGCCGTCTTCGACTACGGACTGTTCGGCACGCTTCTGCCCGCCATGCAGGAATCCTTCGGCTGGACCGCGCCGGAAGCCTACGCGATCAACACCTGGATCGCCGTGGGCACCGCGATCGTCTGCTTCGGCGTCGGTCCGGTCATCGACCGCCTCGGACGACGCAAGGGCATGATGGTCACCGTCGGTGGCACGGCCATCGTCTCCGGCCTCACCGCCATCATCCCCACCGGAATGGCCTTCCTCAGCAGTGGGTTGCTCGTGATCGTTCGATCATTTGGCGGTCTGGGCTTCTCCGAGCAGGCCGTCAACGCGACCTACATGAACGAGGTCTACCAGGTCACCGAAGACGAGAAGAAGCGCAAGCGCCCGGGCCTGAGCTACTCCTTTATTCAGGGCGGCTGGCCGCTCGGCTTTCTGCTCGCCAGTGCGCTCGCCCTGGCTTTTCTTCCGACCTTCGGCTGGCGTGCACTGTATTTGATGGCCACCATCCCCGCAGCGCTCATCGTATGGGCCATCGCACGCAAGCTCAAAGAAACTCCTCAGTTCGAGCTGCACAGTGAACTCACCCGACTCGAGAAGGCCGGGCGCACCGAAGAAGCCCACCTGCTCGCCGGGTCGTACGGCGTCGAGCACTCCTCGACCGCACCACTCAAGCTCATCTGGGAGCCGAAGCTGCGCCGTAACACGATCGTGTTCTCGCTCGCCTGGATCTTCAACTTCATGGGCATCATGATCTTCAGCATTCTGGGAAGCTCCGTTCTTAAGAACGCCAAGGGTATTGAACTCTCCGATGCCTTCTGGATGCTCATCATCATCAACGCCCTGGCCTACTTCGGCTACGTGTTCCACGGGTGGCTCGGCGACAAGATCGGCCGCAAGCGCACCATCATCAGCGGCTGGATCCTCGCATCGGTCGCCTTCACCATCATGTTGAGTCCCCTCGCGAACAGCCCCGTGACCATCGTTGCGAGCTTTGGTGCTGGCCTTTTCTTTCTGGTGGGCCCGTACGCAGCTATTCAGTACTTCATGGCCGAGTGCTACCCGGTGAGCTGCCGCGCCACCGGCACCGCGTTCATCGGCGCGATGAGCCAGCCCGGCATCGTCCTCGGCGGCGCGCTATTCACCGCCGTCGCCGCCGGAGCCAACACGGGAACCGCCGCGCTCTGGGTCGGCGCCCTGGGCACCCTCATCTCGGGTGTGCTCATGATCGCCGCCAAACCCATGGCAGAAGCTCCCCTCGCTATCGCACCGGAAAACGAGCTGAAAACCCAGCGTGCCTGAACCCCGCGTCGCAATAATTACCGGAGCCGCCAGCGGTATCGGCCGGGCCCTCGCCGTGCACTACGCCGGCGAGGGGGTGCGCAGCATCATCGGTACCTTCCCGGGCGACCCGCACGACCCGCAGGAAACACTGCGGCTGGTGCGCGCCGTCGGTGGCGAAGCCGTCGTGCACGAAGTTGACGTGCGAAGCACGGCATCCGTTGACGCTTTCGCCCAACGAGCGGTAGACGAATACGGCCGCCTCGACTACGCCGTCGCCAACGCGGGCATTCTGCGTCATTCATCCCTCGCCGACATGACGGATGCCCGGTGGACCGACATGCTCGATGTCGACCTCACTGGTGTCCTGCGCACACTGCGTGCCGGAGCCGAACGCATGACCGAGGGCGGCGCCATGGTGGCGGTGTCCTCGATCGCCGGCGCGGTCTACGGGTGGGAGGGCCATGCCCACTACGCGGCGGCGAAAGCCGGCGTGCTCGGTTTGATTCGCAGTGTGGCTGTTGAACTGGGGCCGCAGGGCATCCGGGCCAATGCGGTCATTCCCGGTCTCATCGAAACTCCGCAGTCACTCGACCCGGTAAATTCGCTGGGACCGGACGGCCTCGCACGAGCCGGCAAGGACATCCCCTGGGGTCGGGTGGGTACGCCGGCAGAAGTGGCCAGTGTTATCGCGTTTCTCACTTCTTCGCAGGCCGGGTACGTCACCGGGCAGTCCCTCATCGTTGATGGCGGACTCACCGTGAAAATGCGCGCATAGATATGGAACAGAAATGACCCCGCACCATCGCGCGTCCACCGGCCGCGGAGTCGTCGTCACCGGCGGCAGTAGTGGAATCGGGCGGGCGATCGCCGAAGCGTTTGTCGCCAACGGTGACCGCGTGGTCATACTCGATCGCGCGGGCACCGACATTGACGCGATCAACGTTGACGTGTCGCAGGAAGACAGCGTGCGCACGGCCTTCGCGACCGCTCGCCAACGGCTTGGCACCATTGACGTTCTGGTGAACAGTGCCGGTCTGCTCACCGAGTCACCACTGCAAAACATGACACTCGCCATGTGGAACGAGACTCTCTCGGTCGACCTCACCGGGGTGTTCCTGTGCTGCCGGGAGGTGGTGGGGGAGATGCGCCAACAGAAATGGGGCCGCATCATCAATATCGCTTCCCAGCTCGCCATCAAGGGCGGCACCGGCCTGAGCCACTATTCGGCGGCCAAGGCCGGGGTCGTGGCGCTGACTAAATCGCTGGCGCTCGAAGTTGCCAGCGACAACGTGCTCGTCAACAGCATCGCTCCCGGCCCGATCGAGACCCCGCTCGTGCAGGGGATCTCCGAAGATTGGAAGATTGCCAAGCGCGCCGAATTGCCGCTTCGGCGTTTCGGCGTTGCGGCCGAAGTCGCCCCCACGGCGCTGCTGCTTGCGAGTGAGCCCGGAGGAAACCTCTATGTAGGGCAGACCCTCGGGCCCAACTCCGGCGACGTGATGCAGTAACTCGGGCCGTCAGGTCAGTCAGGAAAAAAAATGTGCGGAGCATGCGGCACGACGGTCTACCCTGACCCGGTGATGGGCAACGAACACACCCTCAGAAATCGCATTCTGGTGGCGCAAACGGTGTCCGCCGTGTGTGCCGGCGTGCCCGGCGCACCCCGCATCGCGGCGCTCGCCGCTGGATGGTCGGTGACCAGCGCCACCGGCTCGATCTCGTTGTGCCACACCGTTGCTGACATCTGGCGTGCGCTCCCCGTCCGAAGTGCGTCGGTGCTGCAGCACGCGCTCGAGGTGAGGGCGCTCACCGAAGGGTCCGTGGGCCTTTCGGCGCGCGTCGTTGCCCTCGGGCTCGACCTGACGCGGCAGCGCTTGCTCGTTGGCTCGCCTCGCTGATCGACGTTGCGACTAGCCTGAGCAACGCACCAGCCGCCGCGAGGGCGACCCGCCCATCGCCGACGAGTGCGAGCTGCCCCTCGCTGGGCCACGCAAACCCGCGCCGCCCTCCTGATCTCCGGGCAGACGGCCCGAATAATAGGGCGGGGCGTTGTTTCTCACGTGAGCCCGAGGCACGAAGCTTTAGGCTTGCGCCACGCAAACTGGTGTCGTCGGAGGTGGCAACAACCCGCGGTTCAGCGGATGCGTATGAGTCCCGGCGGGATCGCGGAATAGCGCGGGGGTACGGTGGCAGAACGACTAAGGAGAGCCATGACCCCGTCCGAACTGCTCATCGAAGAGTTTTCCCGTATCCAGGGATACGTAGGTGCGACCCTGAAAAACACGACCGTCGCCACCCTCACGTATCGAGCGGATGCCGACGCCAACACGATCGCCTGGCTCATCTGGCACCTGTCCCGCGTGCAGGACGACCACTTCGCCGACCTCGCAGGCACCGCGCAGGTGTACACCGGGCAGGGCTGGGCTGAACGATTCGACCTTCCGTTCGGGCCGACGGCCACCGGCTATGGCCACACCTCGGCCGATGTCGCGGCCGTTCGCGCCGACGCTGAACTGCTTGTCGGCTACTACGACGCCGTGCACACCGCGACCGTGGCGTACCTGGGCACCCTCGTCGAGGCCGATCTCGACCGGGTCATCGACGAATCCTGGACCCCCGCCGTCACCGTCGGCGTGCGCCTCGCGAGTGTGCTCTCTGACGACCTGCAGCACGCCGGCCAGGCAGCCTTCGTGCGCGGTCTCGCCGACCGCGCTGACGCCTGACCTGTTCGTCATCCAACACGCTGCAGTGGATCTTTGGCGGAGAATGGGGGATTCGAACCCTGCGAGTGGGGTTTGTGCGTCACCCAACACGCTGTACTACAAGTCTGGCGGAGAATGGGGGATTCGAACCCCCGAGGGCTTTCACCCAACACGCTTTCCAAGCGTGCGCCATAGGCCACTAGGCGAATTCTCCTGGCCGCCGTTCAATAAAGCAACGGCACCACAGAATCTTACCTGTTTCCAGCGGATGCTGCCGCCACCCTCGGTTGGTGCAGTCTCGTCGCGTGCCCTAAACTGAGGGTCGGCTCCTCGCGTGGCGCCACCCAGGCCAATTCCCCCAGGACGGAAACGTAGCAAGGGTAACCGGGCTCTGGCGGGTGCGCGAGGAGTCTTTTTCATACCCAACGCGCAAGGGTACCCGGGGCTGTGCCCCTGTTCCGAGGTGCGCGAGGCGTCTTTTTCATACCCAACGCGCAAGGGTACCCGGGGCTGTGCCCCTGTTCCGAGGTGCGCGAGGAGTCCTTTTTGGCCCCACCAGCATCCGCTTTCGCGTAATGAGCGTGAAATCCGCGTGAACGCTCGCGGGTCGGGACCTTTGGCCCTGCGCTGTGCCGCCACGGATCAATAGGATTAAGGCAGCGCGGCTATGTCGCCGCACCACACTGCGGAGGACCAATGAGCCACGATTCCGGCACCATGCCCTGGCCTACACGCGCGCCGAAACCGCTCAGTGCAGCGGCGTTGGATAGCATCGACGCCTGGTGGCGGGCCGCGAACTACCTCGCCGTCGGCCAGATCTACCTGCTCGGCAACGCCCTGCTCACCGAGCCGCTCACCCGCGATCACGTGAAGCCGCGCCTGCTCGGCCACTGGGGCACCACGCCCGGCCTCAACTTTCTCTACGCACACCTGAACCGCGCGATCGCCGAACGCAGCCAGAGCACCATCTACATCACCGGCCCCGGCCACGGCGGCCCCGGCATGGTCGCCAACGCCTACCTCGACGGCACCTACACCGAGGTCTACGCCGACATTGAGCAGAACACCGCCGGCGTGCAGAAACTGTTTCGCCAGTTCTCCTTCCCCGGCGGCATCCCCAGCCACGCCTCGCCCGAGCTGCCCGGATCCATCCACGAGGGCGGCGAACTCGGCTACGCCCTGAGCCACGCCTACGGTGCCGCGTTTGACAATCCGAACCTGCTCGTGGCCGCGGTGATCGGGGACGGCGAGGCCGAAACCGGCCCGCTCGCCACCAGCTGGCACTCCAACAAATTCATCGACCCGCTGCAGGACGGCGTCGTGCTGCCCATTTTGCACCTCAACGGGTACAAAATCGCCAACCCCACCGTGCTCGCCCGCATCCCCGAAGACGAGCTGCAGGACCTCATGCGCGGCTACGGTCACACTCCATATCTGGTGAGCGGCGGCTTCGACGGCGAAGACCCGATGCTCGTGCACGCCCGCATGGCCGAGACCCTCGACCTGGTGCTCAACCAGATCGCCGAGATCAAGGCCGCAGCCGCTCAGGCCGCCACCAACAACGAGGATTTCGCCCGCCCACGCTGGCCCATGATCATCCTCCGCACCCCCAAGGGCTGGACCTGCCCCGCCCGTATCGACGGCGTTCAGGTTGAGAACACCTGGCGCGCCCACCAAGTTCCGCTGGCAAACGCCCGCGACACCCCGGCGCACACGGCCCTGCTCGAACAGTGGATGCTGTCCTACCGCCCCGCAGATCTGTTCGACCAAGACGGTGCTCCCGTGAAACAGATCACTGACCTCGCCCCACAAGGCGACCTGCGCATGAGCGCCAACCCGATCGCCAACGGCGGAGTGCTGCGCCGCGACCTGCACCTGCCCGACTTCCGTGATTTCGCCGTGGACGTGCCGCAGCCGGGTGCAACGCGGAATGAGGCGACGCGCGTGCTGGGCGGCTACCTGGCCGAGGTCATCCGCTTGAACCCGGATAACTTTCGCATCTTCGGACCCGACGAAACCGCCTCGAACCGGCTCGCCCCGCCGGTCTACGAGGTCACCGACAAGCAGTGGAACGCCGAGATCCGGCCCGGCGACACCAACCTCGCCCGGGCCGGCCGCGTGATGGAGATGCTGAGCGAACACCAGTGCCAGGGCTGGCTCGAGGGCTACCTGCTCACCGGGCGGCACGGGCTGTTCAACTGCTACGAGGCGTTCATTCACATTGTGGATTCGATGTTCAACCAGCACGCCAAGTGGCTCAAGGTGACGGCCGAGATCCCGTGGCGGGCGCCGATCGCGAGCCTCAACTACCTGCTCAGCTCGCACGTCTGGCGGCAGGATCACAACGGGTTCAGCCACCAGGACCCCGGTTTCATCGACCACGTCGTCAACAAGAGCGCCGACGTGGTGCGGGTTTACCTGCCCTTCGACGCCAATACCCTGCTCAGTACCTACGACCACTGCCTGCGCAGCGTCAATTATGTGAACGTCGTCGTGGCGGGCAAGCAGCCGGCGCCGAACCTGCTCACCATGGACGAGGCCGTCGCGCACTGCACCCGCGGACTTGGCATCTTCGACTGGGCTGGCACCGAACTTGCCGGTCAGGAGCCGGATGTCGTGCTCGCCGCCGCCGGTGACGTGCCGACGCTCGAGGTGCTCGCCGCCGCCGAGATTCTGCGCGAGAACCTGCCCGAGCTCAAGGTGCGGGTCGTGAACGTCGTCGACCTCATGCGGCTGCAGTCGGCGGAGGACCACCCGCACGGCCTGAGCGACAGCGCCTTCGACGCCGTCTTCACGCCCGACAAGCCGATCATTTTCGCCTATCACGGGTATCCGTGGCTGATCCATCGGCTCACCTACAAGCGTCACGGCCACGACAACCTGCATGCCCGCGGCTACAAAGAGAACGGCACCACGACGACCCCGTTCGACATGGTCATGCTCAACGACCTCGATCGATATCACCTCGTCATGGACGTCATCGACCGCACCCCCGGCCTCGCCGCCCGCGCCGGCCTGCTCCGGCAGCGGATGCAGGACGCCCGCCTGGCCGCGCGCCAATACACCCGAGACCACGGCGAAGACGTTCCCGCCATCACCGACTGGTCCTGGTCTTCCCAAGCGGATGCCGCTCCCCGCGCCGCCTCGACCGGCAGCGACAATGTCTAACCCAGCACTGCTCCGGCCCCCACCCGCGCGCGGGACGCCACCTGTCGTTGGTCGAGCTTGACGACCGCCATCGCCCAGCGCTGGCCGTCTGCGGAACCCCGCCATCCGCGCAGGCTAACTCAACTCAACCGCAATCGACCCACCCAAACTCGGTATAGCGTGGGTCACGACTTACCTCTATGATCTCGCCGACGCACTCCCACTCCGAATAAGCTTGAATGGACACCGTGGCTCGAAGCATCTATATCACCAGCGCAGAAGGCAATACCGGCAAGTCGACGATCGCCCTCGGCGTGCTCGACACACTCACCCACCTCGTGGAGCGGGTGGGTGTGTTCCGCCCGGTCGCCCGCACTGCGACCGAGCCCGACTACGTCGTCGAGCTTCTCCTCCGGCACCTGCAGGCGAACGCCGGCCCCGGCGCTGCCGCCGGACAAACCTACGAGCAGAGCATCGGTGTCAGTTACGACGACGTCAACACCGATCCAGACGCCGCCCTGGCCCGCATCGTTGCGCGGTACAAAGCGGTCGAGGTCAACTGCGACACGGTCGTCGTCATCGGCAGTGATTACACCGACGTCGGCAGCCCCACTGAACTCGCCTTCAACGCGCGCATCGCGGCCAATCTCGGCGCCCCCGTGCTGCTCGTGCTCGGTGGCCGAGTCGGCCCGGGCGAGGGCGAACGCCTCGGTCAGAGCGACGCCCGCTCGTCCGTGGACATCGCCCAGCAGACCGACGTGGCGCTGGCGGAATTGCGCGACGAACACGCATCCGTTTTGGCGATCATCATCAATCGGGCCGACGAGAACGCGCTGCCGGCCATTATTGACGCGGTGCGAGTCACCACCAATGCCCAGCCGGCGCGGTCCGGCGGCGCTTTCGGCGTGCCGATCTGGGCCATTCCCGAAGACCCGTACCTCGTCGCACCGAGCATGCAGAGCATCATGGAGGCCACCGAGGGCACCCTGATCAAGGGCGACCCTGCCCTGCTGGCCCGTGAGGCGCTCGGCGTCGTCGTGGCCGCAATGTCGATGGTCAACGTGCTGCCGCGCCTGATTCAGGGCGCCGTCGTCGTTGTGCCGGGCGACCGCGAAGACGTGCTGCTGGCCGTGCTGCTGGCCAACGCCTCCGCAACCTTCCCGTCGATCGCCGGCATCGTGCTCAATGGCGGCTTCGAGCTGCCCGAGGCGATCCAACGGTTGATGGAAGGCCTCGCCCCCTCGCTCCCGATCATCAGAACCTCACTCGGCTCGTACGACACGACTATGCGCATAACGCGCGCCCGTGGACGCCTCGCCGCCGACTCCCAGCGCAAGCACGACACCGCGCTGGCGTTGTTCGAGACTCACGTCGATGCATCCGCTTTGCTGGACCGGCTCGATGTGAGCCGCGCGGAGGTCGTCACGCCGCTCATGTTCGAGTACGCGCTGCTCGAACGCGCGCGCCAGAACCGTCAGCACATCGTGCTGCCCGAGGGTGAGGATGACCGCGTGCTGCGCGCCGCCGCGACCCTGCTGGCCCGCGACGTGGTCGAGCTGACCATCCTCGGTGAGGAATTCGAGGTGCGATCTCGGGCGATCGGCCTCGGCCTCGACATTTCCAAGGCCCACGTCGTCAGCCCGTACGACGATCTGCTGCGAATTAAGTTCGCCCACGAATATATGCAGTTGCGAGCACATAAGGGAATTTCGCTCGACCAGGCCAATGAAACCGTCACCGATGTGAGCTATTTCGGCACGATGATGGTGCAGCTGGGCCTCGCCGACGGCATGGTGTCTGGCGCGACGCACACCACAGCGCACACCATTCGGCCGAGCTTCGAGATCATCAAGACCCAGGTCGGCGTCGGCGTGGTGTCGAGCGTGTTCCTCATGGCGCTCGCCGATCGCGTGCTGGTCTACGGCGACTGCGCCGTCATTCCGGTACCGACGGCCGAGCAGCTGGCCGACATCGCCATCTCTGCCGCGGCGACGGCCGTGCAGTTCGGCATCGAGCCGCGCATCGCGATGCTGTCCTACTCCACCGGAACTTCCGGCGAGGGCGCCGACGTCGAAAAGGTGCGCTCCGCGACCGCCCTCGTGCGTGAGCGCCGACCCGATCTGCTGGTCGAGGGTCCGATTCAATACGATGCAGCAGCGGATGCCGCGGTCGCGGCCACCAAGATGCCCGGTTCCAACGTGGCTGGCCGCGCCACGGTGTTCATCTTTCCGGATCTCAACACCGGCAACAACACCTACAAGGCGGTGCAGCGCAGCGCGGGAGCCGTCGCGATCGGACCGGTGCTGCAGGGTCTGCGCAAGGCGATCAACGACCTGTCGCGCGGAGCCCTCGTGCAGGACATCGTCAACACCGTGGCGATCACCGCCATCCAGGCGGCCGGACTGACGGATGCCGCCGCCCTGGCGGCCGTAGTGGATGCGACGCCGGCTGGAGCCATTCGATGACCGCTGTTTTGGTCGTTAACTCGGGGTCGAGCTCCTTCAAATATCAGCTGATCGAGATGGACACCGAGACCACCCTCGCGAGCGGTTTGGTCGAACGTATCGGCGAGCTCATGGGGCACTCGTCCCATACGGTAACCGGCATAGACGACGCCGACGGCGCCAAGACCTGGCGTGAACTGCCCATTCCCGACCACACGGCGGGCTTCGCTGTCATGCTCGAGGCCTTTCACTCGCACGGCCCCTCGCTCGCCACCCATGCGCCGGTCGCGGTCGGCCACCGGGTCGTGCACGGAGGGGCTCGTTTTCACGAGCCGACCCTCGTCACACCGCAGGTGGAACGCGACATCGACGAGCTCTCCGGGCTCGCGCCGCTGCACAACCCGGGCGCGCTGCAGGGCATCGTGGCCGCTGAGATCGCTTTTCCCTCGGTGTCGCACGTGGCCATCTTTGACACGGCCTTTCACCAGACCCTCCCGCCCGAGGCGTTCACCTACGCGATCAACGTGGACCTGGCCGAGCGGTTCCGTATTCGTCGCTACGGGTTTCACGGTACGAGCCACAGCTTCGTCTCACGTGCCGCCGCGGAATTCGTCGAGCGTCCGCTGGCTGACCTGAACCAGATTGTGCTGCACCTCGGCAACGGCGCATCGGTGTGTGCGGTGCGCGGCGGCCGATCGGTGGAGACGAGCATGGGCATGACCCCGCTCGAGGGTCTCGTCATGGGCACCCGTTCGGGCGACATCGACCCGGGCGTGCTGTTTCACCTGCACCGTCGAGCCGGTCTCGACATGGACGAGCTCGACACCCTGCTGAACCGCGGAAGCGGGCTGATCGGCCTCACCGGTCGCGGCGACATGCGCGACGTGATCGTGGCGGCGGAGTCCGGTGATGGTCCGTCCCAGCTCGCCATCGACGTCTACGTGCACCGGCTCAAGCACTACGTGGGTGCCTACTTCGCCCAGCTGGGTCGGGTCGACGTGATCACGTTCACGGCGGGAGTCGGCGAGAACGACCCGATGCTGCGAGCGCGCGCGGTCGGTGAACTCGAGGCGTTTGGAATCCGGATCGACCCGGAGCGCAATGCCGCTGCGAATCGAGGTGCGCGGCGCATCTCGGCCGACGACTCTGCGGTCACCGTGCTCGTCATCCCCACCAACGAGGAGCTGGAGATAGCCCGCCAGACCCTCACCACGGTGCGCTAGCTGTACTGAGTCAGGTCACGATCAGCAGAAAGCAGAGAAATGTCACTGCGCTCAGGCCGATTTGACGCTGAACTGAACCTTAGCGCGCGCGATCTTCGCACTTAAGCACGCCCGGTCGCGCACGTCATCCGTGGGTGCGGGGGTCTTGACCTTCAGGCGGACGCCTGCGCGCGGCCGAGTGTCGGTTGCGGCAAGTACCATTAGAGCGTGGTTACCGCCCTGTATCGCCGCTATCGGCCAGAGACCTTTGCCGAGATGATCGGCCAGTCCCAAGTGACTGATCCGCTGATGACGGCGCTCCGCACCAACCGGGTGAATCACGCCTATCTGTTCAGCGGCCCGCGCGGCTGTGGCAAGACCACGAGCGCGCGCATCCTGGCCCGCTGCCTGAACTGCGCCGTGGGCCCCACCGACACTCCGTGCGGCGTCTGCCCGAGCTGCGTTGAGCTCGCCCGCGACGGCGGCGGGTCGCTCGACGTCGTCGAAATCGACGCGGCCAGCCATAACGGTGTCGACGATGCCCGCGATATTCGTGAGCGCGCTATCTTCGCGCCGGCCCGCGACCGTTACAAGATCTTCATCCTCGACGAGGCACACATGGTGACGCCGCAGGGCTTCAACGCGCTGCTGAAGATCGTCGAGGAGCCGCCGGAACACGTGAAGTTCATCTTTGCGACCACCGAACCCGAAAAGGTGATCGGCACCATCCGTTCGCGCACCCATCACTATCCGTTCCGGCTGGTGCCGCCGGGTCCGATGCTCGAATACGTGCAGCAGATGTGTGACGTCGAGAAGATGGTCGTCGCTCCGGGCGTGCTGCCGCTGGTCGTGCGCGCCGGCGGAGGCTCGCCGCGCGACACCCTGTCACTGCTCGACCAGCTCATGGCCGGGGCCGACGGTCAGTCCATTGAGTACGAGCGCGCCGTCGCCCTGCTCGGATACACGAGCGCCTCGCTGCTCGACGAAGCCGTCGACGCCATCGGAGCCCGCGATTCCGCGGCCGCGTTCGACGCCGTCGACCGGGTCATCCAGACCGGGCAAGATCCGCGCCGGTTCGTCGAAGACCTTCTCGAGCGGATGCGAGACCTCATCATCGTCGCGGCCACCAGCGTCGCGGGAGCTGCAGCGGTGCTGCGCGGGGTGCCGCAAGACGAGCTGGAGCGCATGAGCGTGCAGGCATCCGCTTTCGGGCCAGCCGAACTCTCGCGCACCGCCGATATTTTGAACGCCGCCCTCACCGAGATGAGCGGGGCAACCTCGCCGCGCCTGCACCTCGAACTGATGATCGCGCGCGCCCTGATTCCCGCGACCGATGACACAACCCGCGGCGCCCTCGCCCGGGTCGAGCGGCTCGAGCGTCGCATCGGGGTCGACGGGGTCGCTGCGTCGGCGCCCGCGCCCCGGTCGGCCAGTGGCGATCTCGGCAAGCTCGATCAGCGGGTGGGGGACCCGGTCGCGCCCGCGGCGGCACCGCAAGCTGGCGGCGTCGCCGCTCCCGGTGCTCAGTCGCCCTCCGCGCCAGGCTCTGCAACACCTGCCGCCTCCGCTCCCGACGCGACCTCGGCCGCGCGAGCAAACTCCGCGACGCCTCCTGCTCCGCTGGTCCAGCCTGTTGAAACCGCCATCCTGGGAACTCAGGGCGCCTCCGCGGCATCACCTTCCTCCGCGGGGCCCGCGTCATCTTCCGGTTCCGCCCCTTCCGCGGGCGCAGCACCTTCTTCGAGCTCTACGCCGGGCTCCTCGTCTGCCGCTTCCGGCGCGCCAGTAACCTCCGCGGCCTCACCCTCTCCGTTGGTCGAAATCTCGACAGGCTCGATCCAAGGCCTGCCCAACGAGACCGCCATCCCGGGGGCACCGGTCTCCCTGCAGCAGTTGAAAGACGCCTGGCCCGAAATTCTCGAGGCCGTGAAAACGGAAAAAACGACCGCGTGGCTCGTCGTCTACACCGCCCACGTGCTCAGCCTGAACGGTGACGTACTCGCGCTGTCGTTCCCGAGCGTTGCCGACGTTGACAGCTTCAAGCAGCAGAAGGTTCCAGGAATGGGAACGAGCGACTTCCTCCGCACCGCGATCGTCGCCGTGCTCGGCTTGCGCGTCAAGTTCATCGCCCGGGTCGATGCCGGCCGTGAAACGTCCTCGCCGAGCGCATCGTCCGGCGACTCGACGACCGTCGCCGCGGAGCCTGCGCCAGCGGTTCCCGCACCGAAACCGCCGGCAGCTTCCGTGCCGGCAACTTCCGTGCCGGCAGATTCCGGAGCCGACTCTGTGCCGAGCGCATCACCTGGGTCGACTGAGAACGCGGCCGACACAGCAGAATCCGCGCTCACCGATCCAGCCTCGACCGAGGCCGCGCAAGTCCGGTCGCCTGCTTCCGCGCCTGCGACCTCCGCGCCCTCTGCGTCTGCGTCCGGGGCTCCCGCGCCGGCTACTCCCACCGCTGCGCCTGCGGCTGCGGCTACTGCGGCATCCGCGACAGCGCCAGCTTCCACACCAGCAGGTGCCTCGCCCGTCGCCGCCTCGACCAGTGGGTGGGCGACCGTGGCGATTCCCGGCTCGCCCGACGGCCCGGCATTGCCTGCCCTCGTCGACGACACAACGGATGCCCCGGCACCCGCCAGTCCCGCGGCTCCGATATCAGACGTACCCGACGCGGCTTCGGTCTCGGCTTCCTCGTCGTCGTCAACTCCAGTCTCAGCGCCGTCTTCGCTCGCCGGCTCCGCGTCCCCGCGCCGCGACGAGCCGCCATTTGACGATGCGCCCCCGCCATTTGACGTCGACGACGACGCGCCGCCCGAAATGGACGCGCCCGCGGAGGAACGCGTGCCCGACTACGGGGCCGACGCCGAGTCATCCGCTTCGCAGCTGAGCTCGGGGCAGCCAAGCAGTGCAGGGCAGCAGGATTCGCGTCGCTCAGGCCAGCAGAACGCGGCTCACGCTCCCGGCCAGCCGAACGGCCAGCCGAACGGCCAGCGCAACGCTGGCCAGCCGAGCGTTCAGCAAAACCGCGGCCTGCAGTCTGCGCCAGTGCAGCGCCAGCACCCGAACGCATCCGGCCAGCGCGGAGCCGCGAAAGACCCGTCCCGCGCGCCGTCCTTCGCTGAGAAGCAGCGCTATGGTGAGGCCGTGGTACGCGAGATCCTGGGCGCGACCTTCATCGAAGAACAGCCGTACACCGCGGCGCCCCGAACCAGAAACGACCACTAAACCATGTATGAAGGCATCGTTCAAGAGCTGATCGACGAGCTCGGCCAGCTTCCCGGCATCGGACCGAAGTCGGCGCAGCGCATCGCGTTCCACATTCTGCAGACCGAGAAATTCGACGTGACCCGGCTCGCCAACGTGCTGCTCGAGGTGCGCGACAAGGTGCGGTTCTGCGACATTTGCGGCAACGTGTCCGAGCAGCCGACCTGCCTGATCTGCCGCGACCCGCGCCGCAACCCCACTTCGATCTGCGTGGTCGAAGAGGCCAAGGATGTCGTCGCGATCGAACGCACCCGCGAGTTCAAGGGCCTGTACCACGTGCTCGGCGGAGCCATCAGCCCGATCGACGGGGTCGGCCCCGACGACTTGCGTATCCGCCAGCTGATGCAGCGCCTCGCCGACAACACAGTGCAGGAAGTCATTATCGCCACCGACCCGAACCTCGAGGGGGAGGCGACTGCCACCTACCTCTCGCGCCTGTTGACGACGCTCGAGATCAAGGTGACCCGTCTCGCCTCGGGCCTGCCCGTCGGCGGCGACCTCGAATACGCCGACGAGGTCACCCTCGGCCGCGCCTTCGAGGGCCGCCGCGAGGTCACCCACTAGCCACCCGCCGCACCTGCGGCCGCCCCGCGCGGTCTCGTAGTACTTCCCGGGCCCGGGCCCGGGAACCGGGCCCATGCTTGATCATGGGCCCGGTTCCCTATCCTGGGCCCGGCGTCCGTATCCGGACCGCGGTTTCCTAACATTGGGCCCGGCGTCCGTATTCGGGCCCGTCGAGTGATTCGGTGCGGTGACTTCCCCGCGCGGTCTCGTCTTACTTTCCGGGCCCGGGCCCGGGAACTGGGCCCATGCTTGATCATGGGCCCGGTTCCCTATCCTGGGCCCGGCGTCCGGATAGCGCCCTCCCACGCCCCGCCTGCACGCGCACTCCTGAGCGCCCGCCCTGCACGCGTGCCCCTGAATTCGCTGAACGCCGCCGCACAGTGTCACATGGCACCCACCCGTCAGCACCAGCATTTAGGATGGGAACTTGGACGCGGCCCGAACATCGGCCAGCGACACCCCCATCTCAGGAGTCACATGAGCTTGATCGTGCAGAAGTTCGGCGGATCGTCCGTCGCCGATGCCGAAAGTATCAAGAGGGTCGCCAAGCGCATCGTGGACACCCGCAAGGCCGGCAACGAGGTCGTCGTCGCCGTTTCGGCGATGGGAGACAGTACCGACGAGTTGCTCGACCTCGCCCATCAGGTCACGCCGTTGCCCGCCCCGCGCGAGCTCGACATGCTGCTCACCGCGGGCGAACGCATCTCCATGGCGCTGCTCGCGATGGCCATCAAGAGCCTCGGCTACGACGCCCGCTCCTTCACCGGCAGCCAGGCCGGCATGATCACCGACGCGAGCCACGGCTCGGCGCGCATCGTCGACGTCACGCCCGGACGCATCCGCGATGCCCTCGACGAGGGTGCCGTCGCGATCGTCGCCGGCTTCCAGGGCTTCAACCGCGACACCAAAGACATCACCACCCTCGGACGCGGCGGTTCCGACACGACCGCCGTCGCACTGGCCGCCGCCCTCTGCGCCGACATTTGCGAGATTTACACGGATGTCGATGGCGTTTTCACAGCGGATCCGCGCGTCGTTCCCAAAGCTCGAAAACTCGAGCGCGTGACGAGCGAAGAGATGCTCGAACTCGCCGCCGCTGGAGCCAAAGTTTTGTATATTCGCGCTGTGGAATATGCTCGCCGCCATGGGGTCACGCTGCACGTGCGCTCATCCTTCAACAACAACACCGGCACCATCGTCTACAACGCCGCGACCGCGCGAGAAAATGGAGAAATTGTGGAAGAGCCCATCATCGCCGGAATCGCCGCCGACCTGAGCGAAGCGAAGGTCACCGTCGTCGGCGTTCCCGACATTCCCGGCAAGGCCGCCCTGATCTTCAAGATCGTCGCCAAGACCAACGCCAACGTCGACATGATCGTGCAGAACGTGTCGGCCGCGTCGACCGGACTCACCGACATCTCCTTCACCCTGCCCAAGTCGGAGGGCCAGCAGGTGCTCACTGCCCTGACCAACGAGCGCGACCGCATCGGATTCGCTGGCCTGCAGTACGACGACCAGATCGCCAAGCTCGCCCTGGTCGGCGGCGGCATGCGCACCAACACCGGTGTCTCAGCGAAACTGTTCGAGGCACTCTACGAAGCCGGGATCAACATTGAGATGATCTCGACGAGCGAGATCCGCATCTCGGTCGTCACCCGCGCCGACACCATCAACGAAGCCCTCCGCGTGGTACACACCGCGTTCGGGCTCGACGGTGATGCTGAAGCCATCGTGCACGGCGGCTCCGGCCGCTAACAGCCACGCCACGCTGTGAGTTTCGCCCCCGGTTTCGGCCGAAACCGGACACAACTCACACCTCGGCGAGCGGATTCCCCGCCTCACCACCCAGTCCAGCCCCAGCCCGTTCATAACTCCTGCAAATTGTAATCATCGACTTTGACTGCCCTGTAATTGCTCGGGACTGAACCGGCGGGCGACGAAATTGCAGGAGTTATGCGCGAAGTGGGTGAGAACCTCGCATCAACCACCCGCACCACCTCGTCACCCCACCTTTTGGGAGCTAATTCAGGGAATCGACCCGCAGCATCCGCTCTGGGGAGAAAATATCGGCAGGATCGCCGGTGTTTCCTGAATGAGCCACGGGAGACAGCCCCAACGACGTTAGGAAACACACGTGACCACCTCAGTCAGCACTTCTGGAATCAACATCGGCGTCGTCGGAGCCACCGGACAGGTGGGCGCCGTCGTGCGTCGTCTGCTGGAGGAGCGTGACTTTCCGGTGAAGAGCATCCGCTTCTTCGCGTCGGCACGCTCGGCCGGCACCACCCTCACCTTTCGGGGCGAGTCAATCACGGTCGAAGATGCCTCCGTCGCCGACCCGACCGGGCTCGACGTTGCTATCTTCTCGGCCGGGGCCACGCTCTCCAAGGCGCAGGCTCCCCGCTTCGCCGCGGCCGGCGTCACCGTCGTCGACAACTCGTCGGGCTGGCGGATGGACCCAGACGTTCCCCTCGTCGTCAGCGAGGTCAACCCCGAAGCCATCAAGCTCGCCGTCAAGGGCATCATCGCCAACCCGAACTGCACCACCATGGCCGCCATGCCCGTGCTCAAGGTACTGCACGACGAGGCCGGGCTCAAGCGCCTGATCGTCAGCACCTACCAGGCCGTCTCCGGCAGTGGCTTGGCCGGAGCGTTCGAGCTCGCCAGCCAGGTGCGCGTCGCGGCGCAAGACGAGAACCTGTTCCAGCTCGTGCACGACGGCAGCGCCGTAGCCCTGCCCGAGCCCACCATCTACGCCCGGCCGATCGCGTTCGACGTGATTCCGCTCGCCGGCGCCATCGTCGACGACGGCCAGTTCGAGACCGACGAAGAGAAGAAACTGCGCAACGAGAGCCGTAAGATCCTCGGTTTGCCCCAGCTCCTCGTCTCTGGAACCTGCGTGCGCGTACCCGTTTTCACCGGCCACTCGCTCTCGATCAACGTCGAGTTCGCGAAGCCGATCAGCGTCGCCCGCGCCGAGGAACTGCTCAAGACCGCGCCCGGCGTCGAACTGACCGACATCCCCACCCCGCTGCAGGCAGCAGGGCAGGACGCCAGCTTCGTCGGCCGAATCCGTCAGGACGAAGGCGTAGCGGATGGCCGTGGCCTGGCCCTCTTCATCAGCAACGACAACCTGCGCAAGGGTGCGGCGCTGAACGCCGTGCAGATCGCGGAGCTCATCGCTGCCGACCGGCTGGTCGCCCTGGCCTGACCCGGCCAGCCCCGCGACTGCTCCCGTTCGGGGCCCGAAACCCGGGCCCGGTCTAGAAACTGGGCCCAAGTTTATCAGAGACCCCGCCCAACGCGCCAAGCCCCCACCTCCCTCACCGCGCCCCATGCCCCGCTCCGTCCCTCATCCGGGGGCAAGTCGCGTAGGCTTTGACCGTGTGAGTCGAAGAAAGATTTGGGGCATGCCGCAGCGCGTCTCCTTCGGCATGTTCGGCGTCATGGGCCTCGTTTTCTTTCCCCTGTCAATCGTCGCGGTTCTCGCCGATCCGGGCAGCAGAATCGTGCCAGCGCTCATGGGCGTGCTGTGCGTGGCAGCCCTCGAAATCGCCTCGATTCGGGTGGGCAGCGTTGCGCATCGATCGCCGGTCATCGCTCTGCCCGTGCTGGCCGTACCTGCCCTGACCCCCGTTATGCCCGGCCTCGGCATCATCGGTATCGTCATGTTCGGAATCTTCGTTGTGCTCCTGCTGGAAGCGCGCCGTGTGGACGTATCCGCGTACAGCGCGAGCCTGGCCGCAGCCGGCTGCCTGCTCTACCTGCTCATCACCACGGCACTGGATCCCGCGCCTGATCTGCTGGCCGTCGCCGCGGCATCCGTCGGCTATGCCGTCTTCGTGCTGGCCGCCGAAATGGTGCGTATGCGCCTTACCAACGCGCCGGCCGATCGCGGCAGACGGCCGCTGGTCTCGACCGTCAGGCTTTTCCTTGTTCTGATCGGTCTGGCCATCCTCTGCATGGCCTCGGCGTACTGGTCCCAGGTTGGCCTCCCAACACCGGGGGAAGGCCGCACGCCGATTGAAACCGCCGTCGGAACCCTCCTCGGAAGCATCGTCCTGGCCCTCGTGTTCATCGGGTGGCGTACCATGCGGGACATGCGGTGCCGGATCAACGGACTCGTGCTCGGCAGCAACATTCTCAGTGCCACCCGCCAACTTGACACCGCGGACGAGGCCGCCGAGGCCCTCTGCCAAGCCACGGCCAGTGCGGTCGGTGTGCAGTCGGTGGTCGTGCGGGCCGAACCCGCCGAGACCGGAGAAATCGGCGTTGCGGTGAGCTTGTCGGGGCAGCCACAATTTTTGGTTGCCCGCCGTGACATCATGGACGGTGCCTTCACCGGCCTGGACCGTCGAGTATTGAAAGCCCTGGCCTGCACGGCCGAACTCGCCGTGCAGGCCAAACAAAACTTGGTCGGCCTTACCGAACGCGCCAACACCGACTCGCTTACCGGCCTGCCCAATTACGGCGCCTTCCAGGAAGCCCTCGACACGATCAACGGCACCCGTAGTGACTCCGAAGCGATCGCAGTGCTGTTTATCGACCTCGACGCGTTTAAGCGCCTCAACGACACGCACGGTCACCAGGCCGGCGACGAGGCACTTCGGGTCGTTGGCCAGCGCATGCGCCAGGCGGTGCGCCCGCACGATGTGGTCGCCCGCGTTGGCGGCGACGAGTTCGTGATCATTCTCACCCGGCTATCGACTCGTGCCGAGGCATCCGCTCTGGCAGAAATCATCTTGGCGGCCGCGACGCTGCCCATTGCCAACGGCGCCGTAACAATCAATCCCCGGCTCAGCATCGGCTTGGCCTACTCGGCACTGGTCGAAACGGATGTCGCGGAGCTGGTCCGCGACGCTGACCGCAGTATGCTCGCGGTCAAGAAGGCCCGGCGCCGCGGCACCCCCGCCGCTGCGAGCAGTATCCATTTCTCCGCGCACCGATCGTCGCGGTTTAACGCAACCGTTGCGCTGGCCATTGATTCCAATATGCTCGAATTGGCATACCAACCCGTCGTTAGTCTGGTCACCTCCAAGATTTGGGCTTTCGAGGCCCTGCTGCGCTATGTCGACCCGGAATTTGGTGCCATTTCACCCACCGTCCTCGTGGAGAAAGCCAAGAGCATCGGCCGCTTCGACCTGCTCACCCGGCAGGTGGCGCAGAAGGCCATGGCGGCCGCAGCGGAGTTTCGACTGGCCGAACCCGCCATCGTCTGCATGGCCGTTAATGTGGATGCCGAGCAGATAGAGCCCGAACGATTAGGCGGGTTCTTCGAAGACCTAAGCGCGCAATACCCGGAAATCTCGCTCTGTCTCGAATTCAACGAGCGGTCGGCCGTGCGGGTGTCGCCCGAGATTCGTATTCAGGCCAACCGGCTGCGTGACCTCGGCATACTCATCGCCCTAGATGACTACGGCTCCGACGACTCCTCGGTCGATTCGCTCGTGCGCGTGCCGATGGACATTCTCAAGATCGACCGCAGTCTCGTCGACGACCTCGCCGACGTTCGTCAGCGTGAGGTTCTTACCGCTCTGCAAAATTTCGGGGACAAACTCGAATTTTTCATGATCGTCGAAGGCGTCGAAAATGTGCAAATGGCCGATCAGCTGGCCCGGCTCGGCATCCGCAGCGCCCAGGGTTTTCACTTCGGCATTCCGCAGAGCTTCGCCGACACCATCGAACGGCTTGATGAGTTCGGTTCAGAAGCGGTCGTACCCGGCCAGACGCGCCGCAGGACTGCGGTGATTTAGGCATGACGCAACGCCGAGTCTCGCCCAATCGGGCGCAGCGCGAGAGAGTGGCGCGTACTGTCTTTCGCTCCCAACTTTTGCTCGGATCGGCGACGCTGCTGCTCGTCGCAGTTTCGGTGGTGCTTAACCACGAGCTCTTCACCAATGAGCTCTTTTTGTCCGGTGTCCTGATCATTTTTGTGACCACCGCGATCGCTGCGGGAGTCCCATGGCGCAGCGTCAGCAAGAACTGGACCATTATTCTGCCGATCCTCGACGTGATCGGTCTCGTTATCGCGCGGGAGGGAGACCCGCCGCGTGGCTCGGCGTTTCTGCTGGTCTTTCCCATCATCTGGTTGTCTACGCACTTCGGCGGTCGAGGAGCGGTCGGCGGCGTCGTGCTCGCTTCCCTGCTGCTGTGGCTGGCTGGCTGGCTGCGCGCGGAGCCCCTGTTCGGCGATGAGATCACCCGGCTAGCGATCTTGCCGATCGTGCTCGCCTTCGTCGCCGCGACCACCCACACGACCACGCGGCGCGCCAGTGCCCAGCGGGTGCTCCTGACCCAGCAATCCGAGTTGTTCGAGGGCGCGCTGCGTCGCTCTCGCCGTGAGGAGCGCACCCTCGACGCCATCTTTAACACGGTTGATTTCGGCGTGGTCGGGTTCAACCGCGAGTCCAAACCAACCTTCGTGAACCGCGCCCAGCGTGAGATGTTCGCCCGCTTCGGGGTGAAAAACGGCCAGCTGTCGTCGATCGTGGTCTACCACGAAGACCAAATCACGCCGTACTCAGAGCAGGACCGACCGTTCCAGCGGGCTATACGCGGCGAAACGGTCGACCGCGCCATCGTCTGGGTGGGCGAGCAGGGTCAGCAGCAGTCCGCCGTGCTCATCTCCGCCCGGCCCCTGCTCGATGAAAACGAGAATTACGACGGCGGTGTCATGGTTTCGCGGGATGTTACCGCCGAATTGCGGGCGATCAAGGCCCGCGACGATCTGGTGGCATCTGTTTCGCACGAATTGCGCACCCCACTGACCTCGATCATGGGCTATCTCGAACTCGCGCTCGACGATGACAGCCTCGATGGCTCGACCAGGCGCATGCTTGAGGTGGCCTCCAAGAACTCCGATCGGCTCCTGGCGCTCGTTGCCGACCTGCTCACCGCGGCTGCCGGCGGTGAGCAGCAAATTGAGATCGTGGTGGGCCCGTGCGATCTGTCGGTCATCGTTACCGACGCCATCGAATCGCTCCGGCCGCTCGCTGCCGAGCGAAACATTCGTTTCATACTCGGAACGCTGCCCACAATCCATCTGCAAGCGGATGCCTTCCGCCTGCGTCAGGTGATCGACAACCTGTTCTCGAATGCGATCAAGTACAACGCGCAGTTCGGCACGATCACCGTTACCGTGGACGAGTCCGCCTCGGGGGTTGAACTGCGCGTCACCGATACCGGCCGCGGGATGACCCCCGGCGAGCAGGTGAACCTGTTCGATCGGTTCTACCGTGCAGATTCGGTGCGGGGCTCGAGTATCCACGGCACCGGTCTCGGGCTGAACATCAGTCGAGACATTCTCCGGCGGCACGGCGGCGACCTGCGGCTCGAGTCAGTTTCGGGCCAGGGCACCACGGCCATCGCCCTGCTGCCGCGCACGTCATGATCATCAACATCAACACCGAGGAGGTCGGCGCATGGAGCTGGACACGCTGACACTGCTGGTGATTAACGGCGCGGTCGTCGCGCTCTGCGGGGTGTCGTTCATTCTGAACACTGCGTTCCAACAGAACGATCCGGTCGGGCGCATTTGGAGTGTGGCCTTCATCGCGGCGATGGTCGTGATTATTGCGCATGGTTCGTCAGTCAATGGTGAGTTGATCTGGTGGACCAATGTTCTCGCCAACGTAGCTCTGTGTGTAGCGGTCGGGTCGGTGTGGGGAGGCCTGCTCCGGTATAACCGCCGCAGCCGACGCCTGGGGTTCTGGGTGATTGCGGCCGCGTGTGTGTTGGTCTTCGCCGCCATGTTGCTTCACGGAGACGCGGCCGCTCGTTGGGCCGGCGCGGCCGAGCTTTGGATGGCGGTGGGCGTTCTGGCGGCGCTCGGAGCGATTGAAGCGTCGCGCGGTCGGCTGCGCCGCAACCTGAGCGGTAGAGTCCTGGCCCTCGTGCTGTGGGTCACGGCGGTCACGACCGTGACCCGCGCGAGCGTCTTCGCCATAGACGGGGCGACCGGCTCGGTGTTTCAGGGATATTTCAATACCGCCAACGTCACCGCACTGAGCATCTGTCTTGTTATTCCGCTGAGCATTGCCGTGTCGGTGTTGCGCGCGCAACAGGTTCAGGGGAGCGCCGTCGGCGACCTGACCGACGGTATCCACTCGGCGGCCGGAGTGCTGTCGGCGACCGCTTTCAGCCAGGCCGCCACCGATCATCTGGCACGTGCCCAGAACGCCGGTACCGCGCTGGCGCTGATCGGAGCGGACATCGATAACCTGCCAGAGATTAACATTTCCTTCGGTCGCGCCGCCGGCGATGAGGCCATCTCCCGGTTCGCCGGAAAACTCCGTGCGAGCGCGCCGGTGCTGTCAATTATCGGGCATCGGGCCAGCGGCCGTTTTCTGGTGCTCGTCGGTGCCTCGACGCCGGACGAGGCGCGAGCGCTCGCCGAACGCATACGGGCCAAGCTCGTGGACGAGCCCTTGCCGCAGACCTCCCTGATCAGGCTGACCGCAAGTTTCGGTATCGCCGACACCACCCACCACGGCTATGATCTGACGGCCCTCGGCGGCGCGGTGAATGACGCCATCGCGGAGGTGCAAGGCTGCGGTGGCAACGACATTGCCGTGCGCCTGGAGGTCAGATCTTGATCGGATCTTGACCGGAAAAACGCCGAAATTGAACCTAAAACGGTGGGCCATCTGTCAGAGTGGGAGAGTGAGATTCCGCATCAGTGACGCCGTCGGGACACGCGGATGGCCAGCATGAGTCCGCTCGTCGACCCGGCCCCGCTGTACCTTCTGTTCAACCAACTCGGGGGGTGATCGCGTCATCCACAATCGCTTTGTGAACGATTTCATCGCTCTGTGGCGCGCTCGCGCGCAGCGCCTCAGCACGGCCTTGGTCACAGCCGATGTTGTCGAGGCCAACGTCGTGCTCCTGAGCATCCGCTCGAGCAGCAACATGCTCGGTGCGGTGCGCCTGGAGCAGGCGGCGGTGCGGGTGCAGAGCGCGCTCAAGAACAATGATCTGCCGGGCTGTACCCAGCAGCTTCCCGGGCTGAGCGAGGTCGGTACCGAGACCTGTCTGACGCTGTCGCGGCACATCATTCGGGGGTAGGGTCGGGCGCGGCGTTCGCGACCGAAGCTTTCCGGCAGGCAGTTTGGGCTGTGCCGAACCGGCGTTCGGGGGCCACCGCTGCGGCCTCGAGACCGCTACTGCTGCGGGAGATCGCTGGTCTGGGCGGAAGCGAGCCGATAGCCCACGCCGCGCACGGTTTCCAGCCAGCGCGGCGTGGTGCTGCTGTCGCCGAGTTTGCGCCGCAGATTGCCCATGTGCACCTCGATAGCGCGCCGGTCGGCCTCGTTCACCGGGTAAGCGCTCGCGTTGGCCTCCCCGCGCAGCAGTACGGCGAGATCGTTCTTGCTGCGCACCTTCCGTTGAGATTCGAGCAGGGCTCCAAGCAGATCAAACTCGGTGCGGGTCAGGTCGAGCTGCGCGTCGCCGAGCTGCACGAGGCGTTCCGCCGGGTTCAACCGCAGTCCGTTATGGCCGTACCAGCCGTCGACCGTGCCGGTCTCTTCGGTGGGGTCTGGCTGTCCAGGCAAAACGGATGCCTCGGCAAGCGCTTCGCCCGCGGCCACCAATTCACTGGGCGCGGGAGCCGTCTCGGCGGCGGGGCCAACGGCATCCGTTGTAACGGGTTGCCGGGGACGTCGCAGCATCGCTTCAATGCGGGCGCGCAGTTCGCGTGGGCGAAACGGTTTGGTCAGATAGTCGTCGGCGCCGGCGTCGAGCCCCTGCAGCGTGTCGATCTCGTCGTCGCGGGCGGTGAGCATGACGAGGTAGGTCGGGCTGAACGCGCGAATGCGGCGGGCCGTTTCAAAGCCGTCGATGCCGGGCATGCTCACGTCGAGGGTCGTCACGATTGGGTCGTGGGCGCGAACCGCGGCGATGCCGTCGAGACCGTTGCACGTGGGGATCGCCTTAAACCCAGCCTGGGTGAGCACTTCTTCGAGCAGATTGCGAATATCCGCGTCATCTTCGATGATGACCGCGACGCGCCGATCGGCGTTGTCTAAAACCATAGCTTTAGTATCCCCCACGTGAGGGAACTTTTAGGAGCGCAGCTCGCAGGCTCGGCACAATGCCCAGGGTGCCGGCGCGGCCGGGGCACACTTGCAGCGATACACTCGAAAGTGTGAATTCTCAGGGAACTGTCGACGTTGTCCTCATTGGTGGCGGCATCATGAGTGCCACCCTCGGAACGCTCCTCAAGGAGCTGCAGCCCAACTGGCGCATCGAGGTGTACGAGCGTCTCGGTGAACTGGCCCAGGAGAGCTCGAACCCGTGGAACAACGCCGGCACCGGGCATGCCGGGCTGTGCGAACTCAACTACATGCCGCAGGCTGCAGACGGTTCGGTCACCGCCGACAAGGCCGTTGTGATCAACGAGCAGTTCCAGATCAGCCGGCAATTGTGGGCGCACCTTGTTTCTATTGGTGCCCTGCCGGAGCCTGAAAAGTTCATCAATTCCACCCCGCACATGACCTTCGTGCACGGCAAAGCCAATGTGGAGTACTTGCGCAAGCGGCACGCCGTACTTGTCACCGAACCGCTGTTTGCCGGCATGGAGTTCAGCGACAACGTCGAAAAGATCGGCACCTGGACTCCGCTGCTCACCCGCAAGCGTCCGGCTGGCCAGAAGATCGCCGCCACGCGCATCGCGAGCGGCACCGACGTCGACTTCGGCGCCCTCACCCGGTTCATGTTCGACAACCTCGAGAAGCAGGGGGTCAACATGCACATGAACGAGCAGGTCGTCGGCCTCCAGCACAAAGCGGATGGCTCGTGGAATCTCAAACTGCTGCGTCAGGTCGGGCAGACCCGCAGCACCATCAACGCGCGGTTCGTCTTCGTCGGCGCCGGCGGTGGCGCGCTCGCGCTGCTGCAGCAGAGCGGAATCCCTGAAATTCAGGGGTTCGGAGGCTTTCCGATCAGCGGCCAGTTTCTGCGCACGACCAACCCCAAGCTCGTCGCCCAGCACCAGGCCAAGGTGTACGGCAAGGCGGCCAAAGGTGCCCCGCCCATGTCGGTGCCGCACCTCGACACCCGCGTGGTCGATGGCGAAAAGTCGCTGCTGTTCGGTCCGTACGCCGGATTCAGCCCGAAGTTCCTGAAGACCAGCACCTGGTTCGACCTGCCGTTCTCCATTCGCCCGCACAACCTCGGGCCGATGCTCGCGGTCGCGCGTCACAACTTCGACCTGATGAAATACCTGATCGGCGAGGTGTTCGCCTCGCGCAACGCCAAGCTCAAGGCCCTGCGTGAGTTCATTCCCGCTGCTGTTTCCGGCGACTGGGAACTGATCACGGCCGGCCAACGCGTGCAGGTCATGAAGAAGGATGCCAAGCTCGGCGGAGTGCTGCAGTTCGGCACCGAGGTCATCACCTCGTCCGACGGTTCGATCGCCGGACTGCTCGGTGCCTCGCCGGGAGCCTCGACGGCCGCGCCGATCATGGTGGACCTGCTGGCCCGCTGCTTCCCCGACCGCATTGAGGGCTGGAAGCCGCGCATCCGCCAGATGATTCCGAGCTATGGCACCCGCTTGTCCGACGACCCCGCAGCTGCCGCCGCGTCCCTCGCCGCGACGGCCGAGGAGCTGCACCTTAGTAACTAGGCCTCTCATGCGATAGCGCAAAAAGTGCCCGATTGAACCCTTCAATCGGGCACTTTTTGCGCTCTCGCGGTCTGGCAGTTGGGCGTTTCGTGAGAGTCACGTAGGAGGGTGCCGCCAACCCCTTGAAGGAGTGAGTGGGCCGGGGTCTACTTAATATTCCAAAGCGGCCCGGAGGCGGCAAGTGAACCCGAACAATGGCGTTTCGGATGCGGAGAATCTGCGCGTATCGCAACTCGGCATCCTCCAGCTCTCATCCACCGAATGGCTAGTTCGAGATCCCGCACTACCGGACGGCGACCCGGTCGCCCTCATGGGAGCCATCGAACAAATCGGGGGAGTTTACGGAGTGACCAAGCTCGGCGTGCTCAACACGCGCGGGTTCTACTCCTCGTTCGACCGCGCCCGAGCCAGCTTTCTGGTGCCGGGTGCGCCCGAGCCTCCCGCCACATTTGGGCCGACCGAGCCTGTGAGCTCACGCGTCACCGACTAGCGCGCCCGGGAAACCACCCGGCCGGACACCCCCACCGGGACTCCAGCCGGGGCGTGGGCGTCGTGACGGATTTATAGGTCGTGACTGTCGGCATCCGGGGTCGAATTTGCCTTGCGCTCCTCCTTCTTAATGGATGCTTGGGCCTGGTCGAGCAGACCGCTCACCTTGGTCTGGGCGACGGTGGCGGCGTCGCGCGCGATGCCTTCGGCCTGCCAGATGACCTTCTGGGTGCCGGGGTCGCCCCACATTTGGCGGGCCTTCGCGGCGATGCGGTCGTAGGCCTGGTGGCCGGCCTTGGATCCGAGTACGAAGCCGGTCGCGGTGCCGGCGAGAAACAGAAACTTGCCCTTCATGGGGGACTCCTTGGGGTTAGGCGGTTGGTTCGGCGAGGTTGGGGGCTTCTTCAGCGATATCGTGGCCGACCAGATCGGGGTTCGATGGGTTGTCGGCGGGGTCGATATCGTCGAGGTTCGGTTCATTGTCGGCGTTGTCCTGGTCGTCTTCGGTGTCGCTGTCACTGTCAGGATCGGTGTCGCTGTCGGGCTCGACCGGGCTGGCTGTGGCGGCTTCTCCGGCCGTTGAGCCGTCATCGCTCGGTGCGGGGCCGTCGGGACCGGTCTCGGCGCTGGCGACCGGAACGGCCGCTACGGTGTTTACATTAGCCGAGCCGGCATGTTCCTGGGCCGGGCCGTCGGGTCCGTCAGGTCCAACGAGCTGATCGGGGTTTGTGGGAGTATTGGGCGGCTCAGGAACGTCCAGGGGCGGTTCTTCAACGGGGTCAGAGTCGTGGGTCACGGGCATACCTTTCTTATAGACAGCAGCCGGATCAGCTGAGCGGCACTCAAGTTATACCGCGAACGTGCGACATTCTTAAGCGTCGTTTCTCAAACATCCTCACCGAGTACGAGCGTGCGCAGTGCCTTCTCGGCCGAGACGCGTCCGGCCGGGTCGATGGTCTCGCCGGCACGGAACAGATCCAGGATGCGCGGGTCGACGTAGCTCGTGCGTGCGATCGCGGGGGTGTTGCCGAGCACCGCGGCCGCCTGCCGCATCGCTTCGGCAATAGCTCGGGTGTCGGCGCGACGGTTGCGCGACGCCGCCCGCGGTTGCCGTGAAGCGGATGCTGCCGGCACGGCCCCAACGCCGGTCGCCGTCGCGGGGATGGACGTAGTGCCGGGTTTCCTGCCAGCTCCGGCGGTGCCGTCCCTTGCCCCCTTCCCGGCGGTGCTGGCCTTCGCCCTGCTCCCAGTGCTGCCCGATCTTGTCCCCGCATCGCTGCTCGCCTCATCCTCGTGCTTGGTCATGCCAGCCGCCGCCCTCAGATTCTGCGCGAGGCTTTGGGCCAGACTTTGGGCCGCAGCGACCGTGCCCCGCAGGGTGCGAAAATCCTTCGCGCTGAACTCGCCGCCGGTGCGTTCCTTGATGAATTCGTTAATATCGGCGGACGAGAGAGCATTCTCCTCCCCGTCGACCACCCAGGACAGTAGCGGTGCAGCCGGGCGCTCGCGCAGGCGGGCGCGCAGATAGGTCGCGAGGTCAGCATCCGTTATCACGCCTTGAAATTGTTGGCCACTCTTGGCGGGAAAGTCCAGCCGCACCAAGTCTCCCCGCACCGACACGTGCGAGCAGAGCAGGGTGGAGAGCCCGTGGCTACCGTAGTCGTCGGCATAACGCTCGCTGCCGATGCGCAGGGAGGCGAGGTCGAGCATGCGAAATGCCGCGGCGAGGGCCCGCGCGCGCGGCTCGCTGTCCCCGCGCAAATCCCGGGTCACCTGACCACGCACCCGGGGCAGGGAGGCGGCCAGCTCCAACGCGCGCTCAAACTTGAGGCGGTCCTTCTGTTCGCGCCAGGCCGGATGGTAGATGTACTGGCGGCGCCCGGCCGCATCGATGCCAATGGCCTGGATGTGCCCGTTCGGGTGCCGCGAGATCCACACGTCGGTCCAGGCCGGCGGAATCGCGAGGGCGGCGAACCGCTCGCGCAGCTGCTTCTCGGTGACCTTCTGCCCGGCCGGGTCGCGGTAGCTGAAGCCCGTGCCCGCGCGCCGCCGGGAATACCCCGGCCGGGTCGGGTCGCTGCGACGCAGCCGGGTCACGCGGGTACCGTCGGTGTGCGCATGCCGAAACAGTAGTGCGAATCGCCCTCGTCAGCACGAAAGCGGATGCCGCTGCCCGCCCATCGCCTGCCCGTCGCGCTCTCGCTGGGGCCCGCAGTGCTGGCCGAGCTCGCGGCACTCGCGGCACCCCTGCGTAGGGGTGCCGCGTCTCGAACGAGTGCCGCGACGCGAGCCGCGGCATCCGCTTCAGTGCGGTTTTTTCTGGCATCACTTGCACTTTGCTAGAACTTGTGTTCGACTGTATTTATGCGGTGGAGCGGGCAGAAACTACAGACCGAACAGGTCGGCGCCCTTCCCGGACTCGCCCGCCTGAATAATCTCGTACGCAGCGTGCAGACGCCCGAGTTCGCCGGAATCACGTTCCACGAGATCCTGTGCAAGTCGGCGCTCAATCATGTACCCGGTCAGAGCGCGCTGCCGTACGGCTACACGATCAATCCCTATCGCGGATGCTCCCACGCCTGCACCTACTGCTTCGCCAGGCCGACCCACCAGTACCTCGACCTCGACGCCGGCAAAGACTTCGATAGCGAGATCATCGTCAAGGTCAACGTGGCCGAGGTGCTGCGCAAGGAGCTCGGCAAGCCCACTTGGGGGAGGCATCCGGTGGCGCTCGGCACCAACACCGACCCATATCAGCGCGCCGAGGGACGCTACCGACTCATGCCCGGCATCATCGCGGCCCTTGCTGACAGCAAAACCCCCATCTCCATTCTCACCAAGGGCACACTGCTGCGCCGCGACCTGGACCTGCTCGTCGAGGCGAGTGAGCACGTTCCAGTCGATTTGGCCATGTCGATTGCCATCTACGACGATGGACTGCGCGACGACGACCTGCAGCAGTCGGTCGAGCCGGGAACTCCCACGACGAAGGCGCGCCTCGCCACTGTGACCGCGGTGCGCGAACGGGGACTCGACTGCGGCGTCTTTCTCATGCCCATTTTGCCGTTCCTCACCGACACCCGCGCGCACCTCGATGAGGCGCTGCGGCAGGCCAAGGCGGCCGGAGCCACGAGCGTGCTTTATTCCGGCCTCAACCTCAAGCCCGCCGTCAAGGACTGGTACCTGCGCTGGCTCGACCGCGAGCATCCCGAGCTGGTTGCCCGCTACCTCGAGCTCTACGCCGGCGGCCAATACGCGCCCAAGGAGTACCGCACCTGGCTCGCCGCGCGCATCAAGCCGCTCATTCGCGCGCACGGCCTCGAACGCGGCATCGTCGACCCCGCGACCGGCGGCCTCCGCTCCAGCGCTCTCCCGTCTTCCCCAGAACGGATGCCCGCCGCCCGCCGGACGCCCGCCTTCACCCCCGCCCGTTCACCGGGCCCGGGCCCGGGCCCGGGAACCGGGCCCATGATGGATCATGGGCCCGGTTCCCTAAAGTGGGCCCGGAGCACGGAGGCGCCCCGGTCCCTGATCGCCGCCGAACTCCCGATCGACTTGGCCCCGACCCTGTTCTGACCCCATCACTGCCTTCCCCGCACCCAACCCCCACCCACCCACCCCGATGGCATACTTACCTATTGGGGGAAATATGTCTCTAGGGTTACCCGGCCATCTGGTCCAGCGCACGCTCGCACGCGCCATCGCACGGGGCGCGCACTGGTTCGCGCTGACCTGCTTTAGCGCCGCGATCCTGTCAGTCAGTATCCTCGCCCTCAGAACCCCCGAACTCTGGATCACCATCGTGGTTGTGGCCGTCATGGCAGCCCTGCTCATCCTCTTTACCCGGCATCGGCGCATCCCGCTGGCCGTTGCCTATCTGTTCGTTGGTACCCTCGGCGTTTACGTCTTCACCGCCACCGTGCTCGGCGTACCCGACGTATTCCCCGCGTCGAATATGTTCCTCGTCGCCCTGCCGAAGATGGCCCTCGTCATGGTCGGCGGCGCGGGATCCATGGCCCTCGCCGGCGTGCTCTGGAGCACCGCGGCGTTTCTGCTCGCCGAGGCGGCTGCGTTCCTCGCCATCGTCGGCACGACCGTGCCCTACCGGCCCGACCTGTTCACCCTTTCGACCTACCTCGTACTCGTCGGGGTTATGGTGCTCGCCGGAATCGACCGCCGCGCCAGCAACGCCGCCCAACCCGCCATCCACCGCGCGGTGCAGGACGGCGCCAACCGCCAGCTGCGCGATGCCCTCGATACCCGCGCTATCGCTTTGCTCAACGACACGACCGTCTCCCAGCTCGTCGCGCTCTCCCTGGCCGAACCCGGCGCTCTCTCGCCGGCCCTCAAAGCCAGCCTGAGAGACACCCTCACCACCCTGCATGACACCAACTGGCTCGCCGATATCGACGCCCGCACGACCACCTCACCGCAGCCAACCGTCCACGAGCAAGCGCCAACACCAAGCCCGGCCTGGCGCTCCAGCGCCGTCTACACCGCCGTCGAACGCTGCCGTGATCGCGGGCTGAAAGTCGAGGTCACCGGCGACCGTGACGCCCTCGCTCGCCTCGACGCCGGCAGCGACCGCGACGTCGGCCTCGCCGTGCAGCAATGCCTCGTCAACGTCATCCTCCACGCCGGCATCGACTCCGCCGAACTCTCCATTGAGTCTGACCGCACCACTATTTCACTGCTCATAACGGATGCCGGCCGCGGCTTCACGGAATCGGAATCCGCTTCCGACCGGCTCGGTCTACGGCAGTCCGTGCGGCGACGTATCGAGCAGCTCGGCGGATCCGTGCTGATCTGGAGCCGCCCGGGCGCCGGCGCAAGCGTGCGACTGACCGTGCCGGCCGAAACCCCCAGCATCAAACCGAAGCCAACCCTGCCCACCCACCACACGCCGGTCCGGCCCGGCAGCCTCAATGCCACCCCGGCCAATGCCACCCCGGCCAATGCCGCCCCGGCCAATGCCACCCCCGCCCCCCGGTACCCCCGATGACCCGCGCGACCCCCACGCCGCGCCGGCCGCGCGCACCGGCATCCGCTTCACAGCAGCGTCTCGACCCCATCGGTGGCCTGGCTGCCTGGCCGATCGCCCCGGTCGTCGCCCTGATCGTGGTGACCTACGCGATAGCCGCGACCGTGTCGCGTCCGCACGAAATCCAAATTGAGGAGCTCGCGGTCTCGGCCGTCGTCGCGCTCATTATCGCGGCCGCCGTGCTGGTCTGGTCGGCGCGCCCCGACCTGGCCCCGTTCACCCGCACCCGTGCGATCGTCGTCGTGGCCCTCGGACTGGTCGCCCACGTGCTCGCCGCGGCCAGCGCCTGGCAGTACAACGGCATGATCCAGGACGACTTCGCCCCGATCGGACTCGGCCTGCTGCTGCTCGCCCTCGCTCCGTTCCGGCCGTGGAAAGAAATCCTCGCGCTCGGCGGAATCTCAGCGATCATCGTCGGCGCCACCGCCCTCGTGCAAGCGCCCTTTCTCGGCGTGCGAACCCCGCCTGCCCTGTTCGCGATCATCGCCATGACCCAGGTGCTCGCGCCCAGCCTCGCCGCCGCCGCGTTCTCGCGCCAGGTCGTCAATTCCATTCACCGTTGGCAAACGGATGCCCGCCGCGCGATCCGCGGGCGCACCGAGGAGAATCGCGACCTCCTCGCGCACGAGGTCGTCGACCATCGCGTCAAGAACCTCGGTGCAGATGTGCTGCCGTTCTTGGCCGATGTGCTCGAGCGGGACGCGCTCACCGCCGCCGACGTGAAGCGGGCCCGCTCCCTCGCCTTCCAGGTGCGTCGGGTGCTCGTGGCCGAAGTCGACCACACCTGGCTCGACGACCTGATCGAACGTGAACGCGCCGCACTGACCGAGCGCGGCCTCAACCCGCTCTGCGTCATTGCCGACCCCGAGCGCCGAGCGACCGCCTTCGACTCCGACCAGCGTGCCGCCGCCGGCGCTATCCTCGTGGCGCTCTGCACCCTCAAGGGCTTTGATCCGACCAGCCTCGTCGTGCAAATCGACGGGTCCGGCCCCGCCCCCGCCGACACCGCCCAGGTCACCCAGGCCTTCGGTACCCGCGGAGCCCTCCCCGCCCCGGCCACCGACACCACGACCATCGCCATCGTGACCGCCGCCCAAGAGCAAGCCGCCGCGCAAGCCCGCACCCAAGCCCAGGTGCAAGCGCAGCTGAAGCCCCGATCGCGCTCGACCGGTGCACGCGCCGTCGACACCATCACCATTCAGGCCGGAATCTCGCTGCCCCCGTACCAGCGCCGCCGGGCCCTGCGCCCGTACCTCAGCGTGCTCCGCGCCGTCTTCTCCCAGGTGCGCGTGACCAGCCGGCATCCGCTTCTCACGCTAGAATTTGACGCTGACCGCAGCGGCTCAAACTCAACCAAAGGCACCTAAATGGCGAAACTGTACTTTCGATACGGCGCCATGAACAGCGGCAAAAGCACCTCTATGCTGCAAGCGGCATACAACTACGAGGAACGCGGCCACCACGTGCTGCTCGCCAAACCGTCGGTCGACACCAAGGGCGACCGCGGAATTCTCTCCCGTCTCGGCGTGATGCGCGCCGTCGATTTTCTGCTCACCCCGCAAACGGATGCCTACGCCCTGTTCCAGCAGCACCGCGCGCAGGTCTTGAAAGAGTCCGGCCGTGACGTGAGCGCCCTGTTGCTCGACGAGGCCCAGTTTCTCACCGAGACCCAGGTTGACGACCTGCTGCGCATCGCCATTCTCGAGAACGTGCCCGTGCTGGCGTACGGAATCCGCACGGACTTTCAAACCGTCGCCTTCCCGGGAAGCCGCCGTCTGCTCGAAGTAGCCCACAGCCTCGAAGAGCTCAAGACCATCTGCCGCTGCGGACGCAAGGCCGTGTTCAACGGCCGCAAGATCGACGGCGTCTATGTGTTCGACGGCGACCAGGTGGCCATCGATGGCGAAGAGGTCACCTACGAATCGCTCTGCGGAAGCTGCTACCTCGAAGAGAGCCACGGCGTGCTCAATAACCGCAGCCGTCCGGCACCGGAGTAAGTCAGCGCCCTAACGCTGTAGGCACGCGTCGCCGTCACCGTGGCCGCCGGTCGCACACAGAAGATCCAGCTCACCGGTGCCATTGCCGCCCTCATCAGTGTCGGCGCCCCATCTCCCGGGCTCGTGCTGACCATGCTCCCCACCAGCGGACCGGACGCCTACAGCTGCAGCTACGGCTACGGCGATCCCGGCAGAACCGGCCCGCGCCCGCGGCGCGCGCGTCAAGTCCTGACCCACCCGACTTGGTGTGCGCTGACCGGAGGGCTCTCCTCGCACGGTCTGCTTGAATAGGGCCATGCCCTCTCCAGACTCGGCACGGCCTGCATCCGACTCTGACGACCCCGCGCAGCACTCGGCCGATGCAGCCTCCGCTGCTGCGCCCGCCGACGTCCCGGCCAGCACAACCCCCGCCGCAACCCCACCCTCCACGCGCCGCCGCACCATCGTCGGGCTCGTCGTCCTCGGCCTGCTCATCCTCGTCGTGGGGTCCACCGCCTGGGTCGGTATTCGGGGCCTCCAGGCCAGGGACGCCCTCGAAGCCGCCGTTCCGCTCGCGTCGACCATTCAGGACGAAATCCTGGCCGGCGACGGTGAACAAGCGGCTCAAACCGCTGCCGACCTGGCCGCATTCGCGGCAATAGCTCGGTCGCGCACGAGCGACCCGATCTGGCGCGGCTACGAATTTCTGCCGTTTCTCGGACCGAATCTCACGGCCGTGCGTGAACTCGCTGCGGTCGTCGATGATGTCGCCCAGAACGCCGTCACCCCGCTGGCCGGTCTGGCCGGAACCCTCGACCTGAACGCGTTCAAGCCTGTCGACGGATCGATCGCCCTGCAACCCCTGCTCGACGCGCAGCCGTCAGTTGACCAGGCAAACACTGCTCTCGCCCGCGCCGCAGAAGACGTCACCGCGATCGACACCGACAACGTCGTCCCCGTCGTGCGCGACGCCGTCACCCGGCTGCAGACCGTCACCGAGCAGACCGCGAGCAGCCTGGATGCCATGGACCGCGCCGTCACCCTGCTGCCGGCCATGCTCGGCGGGGCCGCTCCCCGCGACTATATCTTGCTGTTTCAGAACCTGGCCGAGCTGCGCGCGACCGGCGGCATCCCTGGCGCTCTTGCCCTGGTGCATACCGATCAGGGCAGCGTCGAACTCACCCAGCAGGCGACCGCTGAGGACTTTGACCCGTTTGCCGCGCCGGTGCTGCCGCTCGGCGACGACACGACCCTCATCTACGGGGAGATCACCGGCGAATACATCCAAAATGTCACCCTCACGCCCAACTTCGCCCAAACCGGAGCCCTCGCCCGCGAAATGTGGCGCCTCCAATTCGGCCTCGAAGCCAACGGCGTGCTGTCGATCGACCCGGTTGCGCTGAGCTACCTGCTCGATGCCACCGGCCCGATCACCCTCGCTACCGGCGACGAACTCACCGCCGACAACGCGGTGTCACTGCTCCTGCACGACGTGTACGCGCGCTATGACGACTTGAAGCAGCAGGACATCTTCTTCGCGGCCGCCGCCGGCGCCGTGTTCGACGCCGTCAAGAGCGGTCGCGCCGACCCGAACAGGCTCATCGCCGCGCTCGCCCGCGCCGGAGCCGAACACCGCGTGCTGGTCTGGAACGCCGACGAGGCCGAACAGGCTGTGCTCGACGACACCACCCTGGCCGGCGGCCGCCCGGTCAGCGACGATTCGACGAATCGGTTCGGTCTCTACATCAACGACCTCTCCGGCGCGAAAATGGACTTCTACCTCGACGTCGAAACCGCCATCGGCCAGCAGACCTGCCGCACCGACCGGCGCCCGCAATACACGCTCGAGGTCACCGTCACCAACACTGCACCAGCGGATGCCGCCACCTCCCTTCCCGTCTACGTCACCGGCCGCGGCATCTCGGGGGTGCCGCTCGGCAACATCAAGACCATGGTCTCGGCCTACGGTGTTCCGGCGATGTACAACCTCGGTGTCACGCGGGACGGCGTCGACGCGGAACATGTTCCCGCGACCGATGCCAGCTATCCGGTGACGTCGCTGGTCTTCGAACTGGCTCCCGGCGAAAGCACCGTTTTGCACTTTGACTGGCTCGGCACCGGGCCGTTCACCGGTGATCTCGCCCTGCGCAGCACCCCGTTAATAACGCTGCACGAAACCGAGAAGCTCGACCTCAGTTGTTAGGGTTCGCCAGGGGGGAGCCGCACCATTGCCACCACCGGGATCCACCTTGATTAGAAAACTTCGTGCCACGCTCGCGCTCGCGAGTATTGCACTGCTCGCTGGTGCGGCCATAGCGCACGCCGCCGGCTATGTAGCAGCCAATCTCATCAGCGTTTCTGTTAACAACACGCCCCGCGGCACGGTCGCGGTCGCCTTCAGTGACGAAGCCTTTGCCACCGGCGAACGGGTCTCGATTGCCGTCTCCGGCGGAGGTTCCGCTACCCTCGCCGCAGTGCGCGCCGCTAGCGTGAACATCGAAAAGTCGGCTACGAGCACCGGTGCCCTCGACCAAAGCGTGACCTTGCCGAGCAACGCAACCGACTCCTAAAGCCGTACAGCAACAGGGCTCCGCTCGGGCACCGCCTCGATCACCGTCCTCGCGCCGCCACCGCCGTCTAGCGGCCGGCTGAGCAGCTCGACCCCCTGATCGCGGGGCGCTGCGCAATCAAGTGTCCTTGCGCAACTGTGCCAAACTACCGAATAGCAGCTTTGTGCCGCAACGGGAGGTGACGCAGTTGGAACTCCGTGACCACATGCGCATCCTGCGCGACAGTTGGATCCTGATTGTGGCGGCGACCTGCCAAGCCGTGTCGGCAGCATCCGTTTTCTCGATTGTGCAGACGCCTACCTCTAGCACTACGTCCAAAGCTGTCGTCTTGACCGAGTCGGGCGGCACCACGAGCGACCTTGTGCAGGGCGCGAAGTTTGCGGTCGCCCGGGTGAAGACGTACGCCCGCTTGGCAACCACGCCGCTGGTTCTGCTGCCCGTCATCGAGAGCCTCGACCTTCGCAGTACAGCGGTCGAGCTGGCCAAGCGCATTGCCGTCTCGGCGCCGCTCGACACGTCGATCAGGGACATCTCGGTAACCGACACCGACCCGGTTCGTGCTGCCGAAATTGCCAATGCCGTCGCGCAGAGCCTCGCGGACGAGGTGAAAAAAGTTGAGCAACCGGACGACCCCACCGCGGCATCGCCCGTGAAACTCCCCCGGGTTCAAGTTGCCACCGTTCCGACTTCGACGGTCTCCCCAAATGTACCGCTCCACTTTGCGTGGGGCGCGCTCGTGGGGCTCGCCCTCAGCGTTGGCCTCGCGGTGCTGCGCGAAACCCTGGACACGCGCATCCGCACCCAGCGTGACGTGGAACAGATCACTGACGTGCCCGTCATCGGCGGAATCCTGTTCCACCCGAAGGCTATCGAGCGCCCCCTCATCGTGCACGTCGATCCGCGCAGTTCGCGGGCGGAATCCTTTCGCACACTGCGCACCAATCTGCAGTACCTCGACGTCGAGCGCGCTGATCGCTCATTTGTGATCACGTCGTCGATTGGTAGTGAGGGCAAGAGTACGACGAGTGCCAATCTGGCTATTTCGCTGGCAGATTCCGGTGCTCGCGTTCTGCTCGTCGACGCGGATCTGCGTCGCCCGCGTGTCGCCGACTACATGAACATCGAGGGCGGCGTGGGCCTCACCGACGTGCTCATCGGTCGCGCCGCGCTCAGTGATGTTATTCAGCCGTGGGGTCGCGGCCAGTTGTTCGTGCTGCTGGCCGGTCACATTCCGCCGAACCCGAGCGAGATGCTCGGATCGTCGCGAATGAAGCAGGTCATCGAAGACTTCAATCGCACCTTTGACGTCGTTATTTTCGATTCCCCACCACTGTTGCCCGTGACGGATGCTGCCATCCTCGCCAAGAGTGTCGGCGTCGCCATTCTCATCGTCGCAGCTGGGCGCACCCAGAAGGCGCAGCTCAAGGGGGCCATCGCCGCCCTGGCCAGTGTTGGCGCGCCATCAACGGCGTCGTCATGACCATGATGCCCACCAAAGCGCCCGGCGCTTACGGATATGGTCAGTACGGCTACGGAAACACCTATGGCGAGATCCCTGTTGAGCCCGTCGCCCCCAATTTACGTCGATCGCGAGCCCGATGACCGCGCCTCGCATCCTCATCGTCTGCACCGGAAACATCTGCCGGTCGCCACTGGGGGAGCAGCTTCTGCGGGAAAACCTGCGCAACGCCGGCATCGACGCCGTGGTCACGAGCGCCGGAACCCACGCCATGACGGGCAGCGCCATGACGCCCGAAGCCGCCGCTCTGTCGACTCAATACGGCGCGTCAAACACCGATCACGTCGCTCGGCAGCTCACCGCGAAGCTCATTGCCGACGCCGACCTCGTGCTCACTGCCACCCGCGATCACCGTCGAGACGTCGTCACCCTGCTGCCCAAAGCCACTCGCTACACCTTCACCCTCAACCAGTTCGCCCGCCTGGTGGCCCCGGCCGATGCCGAAGATTTCGCCGCTGACGCCTCCCGCGCTGACGCCCAAACAGGCCTCGACTTCCCAGCCTTCGTCGCGTCCGTCGCCTCGACCCGCGGACTCCACCCCTCGCCCAACCCTCCAACCCTCGACGACGTCGAAGACCCCTACCGCCAGCCCGCCGCCGTCTATGACCGCGCCGCCGCCGCGATCAACGTATCCGTCACCACGATCACCGCCGCCCTGATCGCGGCAGGAGCCTAATGACCCAGCACCCCCGCCGGCGTCGCATCATCGCCTACTCCGCTATCGGACTCTTCCTGCTCATCGACGCCGTGCTCATCACGAGCGCCCTCACCTCGACCTCGGTTGATGCTGCCGCCGACGCGTCTTCGGAGCCGGCCGCCACGGCATCCGCTTTTCCCGTGCCGAGCGCCACCCCGGCAGCCTCGCCAACGGCCGCGCCCACGGTGATGCCCCTGCCGGCCACCCGCCTGCTCTCTGCGGTGTCGGCCACCGCCGCCTGGCGTGCCAGCACCGGAACCTGCAGGGCCCCGGCCGCACCCGAACTCAGTACCGATTCCGGATCCAGCTGGACCGCCACCGACGCCACCGGCCGCTCCGGAGTCACCGCCCTGCAGTCCATCGCGGCCCAGAGCGAATCGGTCGCCGAGTTCATCGGCCTCGACGACGACTGCGCCCCGCAGTTCGTCAAGACCTTCGTCGCCGGAGACAACTACTCCAGCTACCCCGACGAGCTCGACGATGCGTGGTACGTCGACCCGGCCGACCGCGCCGCCGTGCACGGACCAGACGGCCTGGCCTCGGCGCCGTGCGACGCGGTCGTCGCCCTCGCCGCGAGTCCGGCCGACGCTGACTCCGCCGCCGTTCTCTGCGCCGACTCACGCATCTTCGCCACAACGAATGCGGCCGCCTCCTGGTCAGCGCCCCTGACCGTCCCCGGAGTGCTCACCCTCACCGCGACCGACCGTGGTTACATCGCCTTGGCCGCGGGGGACCCGGCCGCCTCGTCGGCGGACTCCGGCTCGGTCGCGTGCCTCGGCCTTAGCGTCGTCGACGTCGGCGTGCTCGACCCTGCCGCCGAGACCGCTGCACTAAGCGCGAGCACCACTGGCTGCTACGCCCCCGCCGAGCTGGCCGCAAACATTGCGGTCGCATCCGCCGAGGACACCCTCTGGCTCTGGATCGGCGACCTCACCCTGCGCGCCACCGACGCCGGCCAGTCCTGGCTCTAGTTGCCCCGAGTATGCGGCGCCCACTTCTCCACAGTTCCTAGAATCCCCAGCACACCCCTGCCAGCGGGACTAGTCTCACTCCATGGACGACAACGTCTCGTGGCTGTTCGAGAAGCAAGACGTGGAACGTCCGCGCCTCTGCCCGCAGTGCGGGGACGCCATGGAGGTTTCCTGGCACGGTGACGGCTATGACTACGGCTGCACGAATCTCGGCTGTACGCAGCTCTACTTCGGCCCGCCCTATTCCGAGGCCGAGCTGGCCAGCGATGCTCCGCTCGAGCTGAGCCCGCCCAATTGCCCCCGCTGCCTGATGCGCATGGGGGCCGTTTCCGACGGAGAGACCTGGCGATTCGTCTGTCTCCAAAACGGATGCGACGGCATCTGGCCGCCCCGCGACTCCCGTTAGCGCCCTCTCCGGCTGGCCGCCCCGCCCCCGCGCTGGTCGAGGCCAGCGAGGCGGCAACAGTCGTCACGGCATCCGCTTCCATGTCGGAAAGGTAGATCAGAGTGCCGCTCGCGGTCACCGTCAAAGACGCCACCCACGAAACGGCCGAACCGTCACCGACCGTGCCCGACAGCGTGACCGTGTGCTGCCCCGCCGACAGCATCGCCTCGGCAGACCGAGGTCAGGCCATTGAAATCGCTCCGCCGAGCCTCTAAAGTCGCGCGTCGGCTGCAACCGGCTCAACTCACTGCTCGACGGTTCGGGGAAAGGGGTCAGAATACAAAATCTGCCCCGGGGTGGCGCGACCGTGCGGCTCGCCAGAAGAAGTTCAGCGAGCTGGAAGCGCGGAGCCCTAGGCTTCGCCAGGTGGACAGTACAAGAATGCGCTCGGCCGCGATCGATGGCTTGCGCGTTATCGGCATTGTGGCCATCGTGGCTGGGCACGTCTGGTCGGACCAGAGCGATGACATCGCCCGCATGGGTCTCTACACCTGGCACGTTCCCGTGTTCTTCTTTCTCAGCGGATACCTCTGGGCCAACGAACGCACGCTGGGCGTCGAATTCCGCAAGCGGGTACGCACTCTGCTCGTGCCCTACGTCGCGTGGCTGCTCGCTATCGGCGCCGTCTACGGCACGTACCTCTGGGCAAACGGGCAGGCTCTGCACGTAGGCAACGTGTTGCTCGGCGGTTCCTACATGGGCGCACCATTCTTCGCCTTCTGGTTCGTTACCGCGCTCTTCGGCGCCTGCCTGTTGCTTCGTGCACTGCAGCGCTTTCCCGTCTGGCTACCCTGGGCGGTTGCCGGTGCCGGGTTGACCGTCGCCTACCTCGCCCCCGACGCGTTGACCGCCGTCCCCTTCTCGCTGGGCGTTGCCGTGCCCGCCATGATCTTCATCCTCGCGGGCATTTCCTTTCGCCGGATCGCCCCGCGGCTGAAGTCGAGGGGCTGGGTTTCAGTGGCCCTCCTGGCCGGCTCAGCAGCCCTCATCGTCACCGGCCTCTCGCAGCCACTAGACATGAAGCAGGGTGATTTTGGCACTCCTGTCGTGAGCGTCGTGGTTGCCAGCGCCATCTCTGCAGGTCTCGTCCTCTTATTTCAAAGGGTGTTTGCTTCCATCAGGCCACGGGTTGCCGGAGCTGTTACGCGGGCGGCCACCGTCGGGCTCGCGGTTGTGCTGACCCACAGTGCATTCATTTTGTTGTTAAGCGCGTTCCCAATCGACCTACCCGCGGTAGTGGTCTTCCTCATCGTTCTCGTGGTTTCGTGGACACTCGCGTACTTCATTAGTCGAATGCCGCTCGGTAGCGTCTTCACCGGTTCTGCCGCGACTCCCGCCCGACGACCGAGCGACAGGTGAGTGCTACTACGATTTGGTAGTACCACGCGGCTATTACGAAATCGTATTACTTTGGTGGGGCCGCCAAGAGGAATCGTCGTCGTGTGGCTGGATGCCCCAACGGCTCGACCATCCAGGAGGTTTTGGCTGAAGCGTAAGACCTCATCTTGCAGTGTGGGCTCCGCCGAAGCGTGCAAGCTCCACCGCCTCAACCCCAAGGTTCATCGTCGTGCTCGCAAATTCCGCTGGTCGAGCTTGCCGAGACCGCCATCGACCACCGTGACTATGCCTGCGAAACGCGACACCTTCCTCCGCTCGAGATCGTCAAAGACGCAGCCGTCAAACGTGGCAGTTTGACGGGTTGTCCCAAGGCCGATATCGCAACGGGCCTCCGTGCCTCTACTGCTTAGACGCCTGCGGTGGTACTGCGGGCTACGACATAGCTAACGAAGCCGAAGACTGTAAATTCGAGCCTTCCGAAGGCGGGGAAGTGCGGCATCCCTTTTGATGACTCGGTCTCGCACCGTCGCGATAACGGTCAACGCGCACCCGCGTCGCAATAGGCGGTCCGAGCGGAATCAGAGCGGATGCCGCAGCTCCGACGATGCCGCCACCACCCGCTGGTCGAGGCGCGAGGTACCAGCGATCGACGTCGAGGCCGCAACATGGCTGCCGTCAACCATCCTCATGCGGGCCCTCATTTCAAGCGGATGCTCACGACGTGGGCATGCTTCCTCCGGCGATGTACGCGCTCACCGGGTACGCGGCGTGCCGGTCCAGGTTTTGGCGGCCCCGGCCCCGGCCCCGGCGTCATGGCGCGTCGTGATGCGTGGGTCGCTGTGTCGGGCGAATATTTATACATCGCGAAGTGGTGCGCCGGCGTCGAGGGCGGCCGTGATGGCTGCGTGCCGCATCGTGTGTGGGTGGGTTCCGGCGGGGAGGCCGGGTCGTTTGACGAGGATCTTGCAGCGGCCGTACGCGCCGCGCCGGTTTTGCGCCGTGCCGCGCTTGGTGAGCACCACGGGGCCGGTGGTTCGGTCGCTGGCGGCTGCGAGGAGGGCGCGCAGCACCGGCTCCGGTAGTGGCATTGTCGCGTCCTTGTTGCCTTTGCCCGTCAGTCGAAGCGCGCGGTGTCCGCGGACCTCGTCCTGAAAGTCTTCGATCTGCACAGTGCAGGCCTCGCTCACGCGGAGGCCCATCCGTCCCATGAGTGCAAACAAGGCGCCGTCGCTCGGGCACGACGCCGCCGCGAATATACGCCGCACAACAGACACCAAAAAGTGCCCCCATCCAACCCTGACCAGGGGCGTGAGTTCTCCGTCGCTCTGGGCGAGTGTTTCATCCGCCAAGGCAGTCCCGGGCTCGACACAAGCGCATGCCGACCATGGCGGCCCGACGGTCCGGCACAGCGGTCCTCTGCGCTTGGATGGTCGGTAGCAGCCAGGTCAGGCCGTTCTCAGGGTGCTGACGCCATTCGCGAATGACTCCTCGAACTTGGCGAGCTGCGACTGTGGCACGCCGTTGCCGATAGCGATGTCTCGCCACCTGGTGATCTCGTTGGCAACGTTAGCGAGTACCGCCCTGGCCTCGGCTGCGGAGAGCCGACAGGCGCGGGCGAGCTCCATGAGTCCTGCGGATTCGTCAGCGGGTGAGTCGGCACCCGCGATCGTGGTCTGGCGGAGCTCGGGATTCGGATTCGGGTTCACGTCGAACGCCGAACTGAGCGTCCATCCTCCGCGGCCGTGGAGGAACCCGTGGTTGCGCAGGTGGTCATCGGTGTTGTTCAGCCCGACGCTGACTGCGACGCGACAGAACAGCTGGCGCGAGTCTTCTTTCGCCTGGGCACTGACCTCGGCAAGGATGTCGGCGATGTCGACGTAGTCGGCATGATCTCCGTCACGGTGCTCGAGCATAGTCATCACGCTCGTGTAGCCGATGCGGTCGCCCGTCTTTGTGCGGTCGAACCGATTGAGCAACAGCACGTGCCGCCCCTCGACACGAACGAGCCTTCGGGGCGGAACAGTCACTCCGGCCGAAGCGGCGAGGTCCAGTGCCGTGGCTTCCCAGGCCATAACGTCCCAGTCGTCTTCAAGGTGCGGGAACTTCGCGATGAGCTGGCGGCCGTCGCTGTCGAGCACAGCTGCTTTGGGCCGAGCGCCGCCGAGGGAGCCGGTCCCAGCTGCCAGGAGCAACTTCACGGCCTCGTAACCGTCGGGGCCCGTATCACTTGAAGCGGTGTCGGCTGCATGGAGAAGTTCCGGAAGGCGCAGTAGCCGCGGCACGGTGTGGCCGGGATCGAGGAACTCCGCATTCGACTCAGCACGGTATCGCAGCGCACCCTGGCGGGTAAAGTCGCTGACCCCGGCCAGGAAGTCCGCGTCGTCGAAATCACGTGGCCGGCGAGACTCGAGTCCCGCAAGGGCTCGCTCTCGCTTCTTGATGAGGTTGCGTCCCCAGCGATCCGGCGCCGAGTCGGAGAATGCTCCAGGCAGGCCCTGTGTCTGTTGGGTGCCGGAGACGAGCTGTAGGGCGGGGTCGAGCTGGTACGCCGAGGTGTGAGCGAGATATGCCTGGTCGTACTGAAAAGTCGTCGAGGTGAGGGTGCCGCGGCTGCGGTGAAACTGCGCGCGGCCAGCAAGCAGCGTCTCGCCGGCCAGCTCAAGATGCACTTCGAGTGCGTCGTAGACGGTCATCGGATGCGCTTCCTCTCGAGCTGGCCGGCGCGTGCGCGACCGAGATCGGTGTCGAGCGGGTCTAGTGCCTCGGTGATCGTCTCGAGGAGGCCGAGGGCGCGGGAGACGCGCAGCACGACGTGGAAGCTCACGGTTGGATCGCCGTGCTCAAGCTTACGAAGCGTGTCTCTCGTAATATCGGCGCGGTCTGCGACCTGGGCGGCCGTGAGTCCAAGAATCTTCCGCCAGCCGGCAAAGTCCAGGCCGATCTCGCGTGCGGACCTGATGATGGCACTGGGCAGTTCTGTCACCACGTGACACCTCCGACATTATTGACGAGTATCGAATCCATTATAGCAATTAGTGGGTGATGCACTAGCCATTGTGTGGAGGCCATAATCTCGCGACGACCGCTGGTGTCGGCACGCGTCCCCACGGGCGAAACTGTTCAACTCGCCAACCGTAGGCCCATCGATGTTCTGCATCGTGACGACCTCGTTCCGGACCAGATCGGCTGGTGGGAGGGGATCCGCACGGTCACCGTTCCTACGGCTATCGACCAAGGGATTCAGAGCGGCGTTCCCAGTCGACTTCTAAACCAAGCCATCAGCAACGCCCGGGCTCTGGGCCGCGTCACCGACCAACAGCACTCCCGGTTGGTCCGGGCATTAGAAGAGCGAGCATGACCGTGAATCCATTGAATGATCTCCCGGTCGAGGCGCGAGGTACCAGCGATCGACGTCGAGGCCGCAACATGGCTGCCTTCAACCAGCCTCATGCGGGCCCTCATTTCAAGCGGATGCTCACGACGCGGGCATGCTTCCTTCAGCAATATAAGCGCTCACCAGGTGCGCGGCGTGCCGGTCTTGGTTTTGCCGGCCCCGGTCATAACGCGTAGTGATGCGTGGGGCGCTGTGCCGAGCGAATATTTGTACATCGCGAAGTGGTGCGCCGGCGTCGAGCGCGGCCGTGATGGCCGCGTGCCGCATCGGGTGCGGGTGGGTTCCGGCTGGAAGGCCAGCTCGCTTGACGAGGATCTTGCAGCGGCCGTCCGCGCTGCGCCGGTTCTGTGCCTTGCCGCGCTTGGTGAGCACCACGGGGCCGGTCGTCCGGTCGCCGGCGGCTGCGAGGAGGGCGCGCAGCACCGGCTCCGGTCGGGGTATTATCGCATCCTTGTTGCCTTTGCCCGTGAGTCGAAGATACACAGCTGGATTAGGGGCCGAGCAGCGCCAGTGGCACGACGGCAACGCCGTCCTGCTGGCGGTACGCGTGTGAACCGGTGTAAATGAGCATCATGTCGGTGAGGTCTTCTCCGAGTTGCTCTTTAAGCCACAGAAGGTGGCGTACGTCGCTGCTGTCTGGGGCGCCGGTCAGTTTTACTTCTACAGCGATATTGGTGCCGTCATTTCGGTGAAGCAGGAAGTCTATTTCGTGGTCTCCGCGTGATGTGCGGATGTGTTCGACAACGGCTTCTGCGGCTTGCGCATAGGTCTGCAGACTGAGTGCGACGAGCGCCTCAAATAGGGCGCCCAGCGCCGTTCTGTCCTGAGGCCCGAGCATCTTGGTCCTCGCACCAGCCAAGAGCCGCGGCTCATCGAGACCGAGAAGGCGCGCGGAAAGCGCTGGGTCGGCCAGAAAGTGCTTAGGGGACAAGCTCAGCCGTGCAAAGCCGTTGCCTGGATGCCACGCGGGTACTGGATCGAGGAGCCACAGCTGAGTGAGGGCATCACGATATCGCTCAGTCGTCGATCGTGCGGGAACATTGCTGCCAGAGGAGGCAGCTTGGGCAATAGTGGTGCTGGTTGCCGTGGAGCCGGTCGCTGCGGCGTATGCCGCCACCCAAGACTTCAGCTGCGCCGGTTGCCTGCGCAGCATCCCCTCGTCCACGACCTCGTGCTCTACGACGCGTTGGACGTAGCCGTCGAGGCGAAGACGCCGTGCGCGACCGGGCAACGATCGAATTCCCGGAAAGCCGGAGGCCACAATCTCCTGCACGTACCCTTCCAGGTCGATCTCGGTCTCGCCGACGCCCGCCGCACCCACCCCGCTGGTCGAGGCCAGCCTTGAATCGAGGGAGCAAGCTCGCGCCGCGATCGACGCGCAATCAGGGGGCTCGATACACTGAACCGAGAGTCCGACGCCGCGCCGGGACGAAGGAATAGGTTTCATGAGTCGAATATCGCTGGTCGATGACCTGGTGGAGAGTCTCCTCGACCGGATTCTGCGGGGGGTGTTCGCGGCGCATGAGATGCTTCCTCCGGAGGCGGTTCTGGCCGAGGAAGCCGGCGTCAGCCGCCTGACGGCCCGCGAGGCGATCAAGACCCTTCAGGCACAGAAGATTGTCTCGGTCCGGCGTGGGCTGGGCACCTTTGTCAACCCACCTTCGGACTGGTCGAGCCTCGACGCGATCCTGCGCGCCGCCGCGCACGACCTGGGCAGTTCCGAGGTGCCGCTGCGGCTGCTCGAGGTGCGGCGCATGGTGGAAACCGGCTCGGCCGAGCTGGCAGCGCGCAACCACCAGGACAGCGACCTCGTGTCGCTCGATGCGACGATCGCCGAAATGGAAGCCGCTTACGTGGACGGCGACCTCGAACGCCTCACCCGGAACGATCTCGCGTTCCATGACATCATCCTCGCGGCCAGCGGCAACCCCTTCGTGCCCGCTCTGATGGGACAACTCGGCCAGCTGCTCTATACGCTGCGGCGGGAAACATCCGCTTTCACTGAGGTGCAGGAACACGCCATCGCGCATCACAAAATCGTGCGCTCGGCAATTGCGAGCCGCAACCCCGATGAGGCGCGCCGCGCCATGGAAGCGCATATTCAGCAGACCTTTGCGGACTACGAGAACTTCATCCAAGCGCAGTCCTAACTCGACATCAGACGTCAGATATCTATTAGGCTGGTGGTGCGGTCCACACAGAAGTGGGCCCTCGACCGAAGGAATGACCCGTGAGCGACATTACTTTTCCCACCGACCGCACCGCAGTCTTGACCGGTGCCGCCTCCGAACGCGGAATCGGCCGGGCAACGGCCGACAAGCTCGCCTCGCTCGGCTGGTCGATTGCCATCGTCGACATTGACGGCGATGCTGCGCGAGAGGCGGCCGCCGCGATTACGGCGGCTCGCGGTATCCGTGCGATTGGCGTCGCTGCCGATGTCTCGGACAAGGACTCGGTCAACGCGGCCATCTCCAAAATCGAGGCCGCGATGCCGCCGATCGTGGGCCTCGTGAATCTCGCCGGAATCAGCTCGCCCACCGAATTCATGAATGAAACCGTTGAGGCCTGGGACCGCGTCTTCGCGATCAACATGCGCGGCTCGTTCCTGGTCTCTCAGCGCGTGCTCGCCGGCATGATCGAGCGTCAGCTCGGCCGCATCGTGAGCATCTCCTCCATCTCCGCCCAGCGCGGTGGCGGCACCTACTCCAAGGTCGCCTACAGCGCTTCCAAGGCGGCCATCATCGGCTTCACACGCGCCCTGGCCCGCGAAATGGGCCAGCACAACATCACCGTGAACGCCGTGGCTCCCGGCCCGATCGACACCGACATCATGGGCGGCACCCTCTCGGACGAGCGCAAAAACGCTATGTCCGCCGATATTCTCATGGGACGCGTCGGCACCCGCGACGACGTCGCCGCGCTTATCGCCTTTCTGTTGAGTGCAGACGCCGGCTACATCACCGCAGCGACCTACGACATCAACGGTGGGCTGCAGGTTTCATGAGCCCCACCGACGACGCAGGGCGGATGCTCGCCCGGGAGCTGCTGGCGGGGTTCCCCGCTGAAGTGGAAGTGCTGGCTCAGGATGTCGCCGCCGCGGTGGCCGCAACCGGTCGCGTTCTGATCGTGCTCGATGACGACCCCACCGGAACCCAGTCGGTAGCCGACCTGCCGGTCCTCACCCACTGGGAGCCCTCGGACTTTCGCTGGGCGCTCGGCCTGGGGGCGCCGGCGATCTATGTGCTCACCAATACGCGCAGCCTCGAACCCAACGCGGCCGCCGAGCGCAACCGCCAGGTCGTCACCAATGCGCTCGCCGCTGCCGACGGGGTTGCGCTGGCTTTCGTCAGCCGGGGGGATTCAACCCTGCGTGGTCACTTTCCGCTCGAACCCGACGTCATCGCCGAGACGCTGCGCAGCCGTGCCGGGGTGCAGACCGATGGCGTGGTGATCGTCCCCGCCTTTCCTGATGCCGGGCGGGTGACCATCGGCGGGGTGCACTACATGCGCTCCGCGGCCGACGAGCTCACTCCCATCGCCGACACCGAGTTCGCCCGGGACGCAACGTTCGCCTTCGCGCACTCGCGCCTGGCCGACTACGTCGAGGAAAAAAGCGGCGGACGGCTGCCGGCCTCGGCCGTCATCGGCATCGACTTGGCGATCCTGCGCGCCGGGCCCGGAGCGATCGCAGCCGCGATCGAGCCCGCCACCGATGCAACCCCGATCGTCGTCGACGCGGCCACCGAAAATGACCTGCGCCTGCTGGCCCTCGGCCTTGACGAAGCAGAGCGCCGCGGCAAACGACTGATCTACCGGGTGGGTCCGCCGTTTGTGCGGGCGCGCATCGGCCAGGACGTACGCCAACCGCTCAGCGCAGCGGATGCCTTCGGCGACACCGTTCCGGCCCGCGCGGGCGGCCTGATCGTCGTGGGCTCGCATGTAGCCATGACCACTCGCCAGCTCGACGCCCTCACGAGCGCGCACTCGGCGGCCCAGGTGGTTGAGATCGACGTTGCCGGGCTCCTCTCGCCCGATTCGCCGGCCGACCTGGGTGTGGTTGTCGACCGGGTGGTAGACGCTCTTGCGGGCGCCGACGTTATCCTGCAGACCAGCCGGGTGCTGGTGAGCTCGACGGACCCGGCCGACAGTCTGCAAATTGCCCGAACAGTCTCGGCCGCGGTTGTCGAGGTGGTGCAAGGGGTGGTGGCGCGCACCCGTCCGCGGTTCGTTATCGCCAAGGGCGGTATCACCTCCTCGGATGTCGCCGCGCTCGGCCTGCAGATTCGCCACGCGATCGTGCGCGGACCCATGTTGCCCGGCATCGTCTCGCTCTGGCAGCCGGTGAACGGGCCAGCGGCCGGCATCCCCTACATCGTGTTTGCGGGCAACGTCGGCGACGATGAATCGCTCCTCGCCGTCGTGCGCACACTCAGCGCGTTTGGTGTGGCACCGGAGTAGTCCCGCTTCGATCAGCGCGGCTCGGCGCCCACCTTGACCGAGATGACGGCGACACCCTCCGACCGGTAACGGTCGAGGATGTCGTCGTCGACCTCGTTGGTGATCAGGGTCCACCCGTGCGGCAGTGGCGCCCAGGCCGGTACCGCGCCGCGGGCGAGCTTGCTCGCATCGGCCAGAACGACGACGCGGCGCGCGCGGCGGGCCGCGGTGTCCTTAACCTGAGCCTCAGACAGGGTCGGCTCGCCGACGCCATCGACGGGGTCAACGGCGTCGACCCCGAGAAAGGCGACGTCCACCATGTAGCGACCGAGGGCGAGATCTGCGAGTGGCCCCACGAGCCCGTGGCTGGTGCGGGCGACCCGGCCGCCGGTGACGACGACATCGACGCCGGGAGCGGATGCGAGATACAGCGCGCTATCGAGACTTCGGGTGACCACGGTGAGGCCCTCGGTGTGCCAGAGCTGCCGAGCGACTTCCCCGCAGGTAGACCCGGCATCGAGAAAGATGGTGGCGCCTGGCGGCACGAGTTCGACGGCGCGGGCAGCAATCGCTACTTTTGCCGCGTGCTCGACGGTGACGCGGTCGCTGAGTTCACGCTCTCTAAACGGCGGGGCAGAGCTGGCGCCGCCGTAGGTGCGGGTGATGTCCCCGGTGGTGTTGAGGTGGGCCAGGTCGCGCCGCACGGTGGACCGTGAGATCTGGAGTGCGGTCGCGAGCTCGTCGACCCCCGTCGATCCGGCGCGCACCAGAGCGAGGAGTCGTTCATGCCTCGCCCTGGTGCCGCGTCGGTAATCGGTCGGCGCCGGGGCATCCGTTTTGCTGGGCCTGGTCGCCATGAGCGTTAGCCGAGGATCAGGTTCGCGAGGAACAAAAGCGGGATGGATCCGGCCCAGATGGCGGTGGTAATGCCCGACCAGCCCTTGAGCGCGCTCGTGCCTTCGAGACCGGTGAAGGTTGTGACGACCCAGAAGTAGGAGTCGTTGAAGTAGCTGAACACCATTGAACCAGCGGTGCAGGCCAGAACGGCGACGATGGGGTCGATGCCGAGGGTTGTGACCAACGGAGCGGAAACGGCGGCTGCAGTGATCATGGCGACGGTACCGGAGCCCTGGGCGATGCGCACGACGGTCGCGATGAGAAACGGGATGAGGAAGGCCGGCAGGTTGGTGGATCCGATCGCTTCGGCGAGGGCGTCGCCGACTCCGGAGGTGCGCAGAACCTGGCCGAGCGCGCCGCCGGCACCCGTGATGAGCAGAATGAGTCCAGCGGATGCTGCGGCCTCGGCGAGCCAGCCGTTGACCTTGCCGCGCGGCGTCCAGCGGGGGAGGAGCACGTAGACGGCGAGCAGCATACCGATGATGAGGGCGATCACGGGGTTACCGATGAAGGCGAGGGGAATGACCCAGTCGGAGGGCGTGTAGTCGCCCGTGAGCGCGCCCTGTGTGCTCTTGTCAACGGCGGTTCCCACCGTGTTGAGCAGAATGAGCAGAAGTGGCAGGGCGAGGGGAAGCGCGGCGAGCAGAGCGTTGACGCGATGCGGCTTGGCGCCGGCGGGCGGCGTGCCGAGGTCGGGCTCTTCATCGGCGTCGAGCTCAGCAAAGAGTGCACCGGCGTCGGTCGAGTCAGCATCACGCTCGAGGGTTGCGGTGGCCGTCGTCGCGCTGCCGCCGTGCGATTGCTGTGTCACGGCCGCAGTGCCGTACACGGCCTGGCGAACCGCCGGGGTCACCGCGGACTCAAGCTTGGGACCGACCCACTTGGCATACACCACCACGACGGGCAGCAGCAGCACGGTGAAGATGCCGCCGACGATGATCACCATGCCGAGGTCGGCGCCGAGGATGCCGGCCACCGCGAGGGGACCGGGGGTCGGGGGCACGAGGTGGTGGGTGAGTGTCATGCCGGCGCCGAGGGCGAGGGCGATGGTCACGTAGCCCCCGCGCTTGACCCGCGCGATTGAACGGGCCAGCGGGTTCATGATGACGTAGCCCGCGTCGCAGAACACAGGAACCGACACGATGGCGCCGACGCTGCCCATGGCCCAGGGTTCGCGGCCCTTTCCGAAGAGCTTCAGGAACGCCTGTGCCAGTGATTTTGCTGCGCCGGAGACTTCGAGGATCTTGCCGATTCCGACTCCCAGCCCGATCACAATACCGATCGACGCGAGGGTGTTTCCGAACCCGGTGGTGATGGCGGTGACAATCTCGAGGGCCGGTTGGCCGGCAACGAAGCCGGTTACCAGAGCCGCCGCGAGGAGGGCTGCAAAGGCGTCCAGGCGGGTGCGGAGCACCAGAACGATGATCGTCGCAATCCCTAGAACGAGAGCGGCGATGAGTCTTATATCCACAGTGATATCTCCTTGAGCAGGGCGAGGCCCGGCAGCAGTGCGCGGACTTTTCCAGTATGTCTAATGAAGATGCGCAAAGCAAGCGACTTGGTGGCTCACATTGCGCACTTCATCCACTTAGGCGCATCGCTTACGCAAGTTCGAGGCGAGAGATCCCGACCTGCCGACTTCTCAATCTCGATCGCTCTCAAACTCGCTCCTCGATCAGCGAAGCTAGTCGACCCGCAGGCTCTCGACGAAGCGCAGGACGGCGACCGCGCCGGGGTCCTGCTGCCCGATTGTGCGGTCGCCCTGCCAAGCGGCACGTCCGCGGGCTGACCGCAGAGCCGTGGAGGCCTCGTGTCCGCTTCGGTCAATGCATCAATGTTGATTGTCTGCTGCAGTGCGCGGGTCCCTCCGGGGATTCCGAACAGCGGGCGGCCGTCGTCGCGGGGGCGTTTCCACGCGGATTGGCGGTCTGAGCACATGAGGTCCACGCGATCTGGTCCTCGATCGAAACGATATGCGTGTTTGGTTGTTGCATCCAGGACGTAGCCAGCTCCCTGCAAACGTGTGGCTGCCTGGGCAAAAGTGATCGCCCGGGTTTCGAGGTGAAGGGCAGAGTCCACGTCTACAGTCGTGCGCGGGGCCGGCAGTCTAGCCAGCTCAGCATGAAGTTTCACCATGAGGCCACCAACGAGTGTCCATGAGCTCTGCGGAAGCAGGCGCGCGAGCTCGAAGGCCGACGGCCAGGGTGGTTCTTCCCATTTGCTCGATCGAGCGTCAATCTTGATCAGCGGGCGGTCATTCATAGGGCTTCCTGGGCAGAGGTGATCCATTGGGTCGCGGCTGAGCATTCGCGCGCATCGCCGTAGGTGTAGAGAGCCAGGGCTTCAAGCACTCGGCGGTGCACCTCGTCGCCTTCAACGACAGCAATATCGCCGGAGTCATCGAGGCCCAGACGAGATCTTCTGGCCGCGCGGCTGGCGTCATGTGCGACCAATACGCCCAGTCCGCCGCCAGCGGAGAGGCTAAGCTCACTGGCCAGCACGGAAACGAAACGACTCTTGGCCGCGTCGCTTGCAGCTCGTCTCAGCGACACCCGGCCCCGAAGGACCTGGCCCGCGAGCGCGCCTACGTCCAAGCTCCGGACGCGGTGCTTCAGTCGGCTCCGTTCGGTGCTGCTCAACTCAGTTGTCTTCCCCGTGGCGAGTAGGTCAAGAGCGGCCTTCTGCACCGCGTCTGTCCAGTTGCGGCCCCGGTGCGCTGTGCGTTCAAGGGCCTGAACCTGACGCTGGGAGATTGCGTGGGAGGTGCCGTACTTCGTAGCAACTATGCGACCACTCACGACCGCTCGCCTCACCTGCCGGGCGGTAACCCCCAGCTCCGTCGCAGCTTGAGACGTAGATAGATGCATGCAGATATGGTCCCATGTCGGACTATATCTGTCAATATTGCGCAGATCTTTAGCGAGGCGATGGTCAATGGCGGGCACCGAGTGAAATCTCGCTGACACAAGTGCGTGATTGCATGGCACCCCTGCCCCGAACTTCAGTTGCTTGCTATTAAGCGGATGCCGCACCCCGACGATACCGCCGCCTACGTCGCTGGATGCTCACGACGCGGGCATGCTTCCTCCAGCGATATAAGCGCTCACCAGGTGCGCGGCGTGCCGGTCAAGGTTTTGCCGGCCCCGGTCATAACGCGTCGTGATTCGGGGGTCGCTGTGTCGGGCGAATATTTGCGCGTCGCGGAGTGACGCGCCGGCGTCGAGGGCGGCCGTGATGGCGGCGTGCCGCATCGTGTGCGGGTGGGTTCGGGCGGGGAGTCCGGCTCGCTTGACGAGGTTCTTGCAGCGGCCATACGCGCCGCGCCGGTTCTGCGCCTCCCGCCCTCGTGGCCAACCAAATCGATCTCCACGAATCCCGGCACGGCGTCGTCCCAGTCGGCCCAGGTGCGGATCGGGATCTGCAACTTCAGCAGTGTCCCGGCTTGGTATGGGACCGGCCGCGGGAGAGCAGCTTCGCCCTCTCCGGAGCGAGGCGGCGATCGATCGTCGCCGCGCTCATCCGCACCAGCAGAGCCGCCTCGTCGTCGGTGAGGTCGAGCTCGCCATCGCGACGCAATAGCGGCACCAACACGCCCAGCATCGGTGCGAGGCGCTTCCCTGCCGGCGCCTGCAGCACCGCCCAGCACCTCACCAGAGCCCGTGTCACAGCTGGCCCATAAGTCGGTGCTCGCCCCGCCCGGCGTAGTCGCGGTGCCACCCCATCAGCTCCACCAGCTCGGTCAGGATCCGGCCCTTGCCAGCCCGGTCTGCCCTCCGATACGCGAGCGCCTTCTTTATCGTCACAGCCTGCCGCTGCGTCATTGTCAGCTCCATAGAAACGGGCGTAACCCACATTCGCCACCCACGACTCGAACCACGCCGAAGCGGAGGGTGTGTCTCGTTAACGGTGTTTCCGGCGTTTTTCATTAGTAGGATTCTGCGTTCGGCCAGCGGTCGTGGAAGGTGATGGCGAAGGCGTTGAGAGCTGGCTTCCAACG
>NZ_SOHD01000049.1:0-79391 GCF_004403235.1 Cryobacterium sp. Hh38
CGGTGGTGGGGAACTGGGCGGCGCTGAGGTGTTCCCCGGTGACGGAGATCACGGCCGCGTAGTGCGTGTCCTTGTGCGTGTCCACCCCCGCGACGATCAGAGACTGATCGTTCATGGTGTACTTCCCTTCGTTCGTGTTTCAGAATGGGAAGTGGCGGCCGGGCGAGCAGACAAGACGTTGACGAGACCGGGTCGAAGAGGTCAAGCTCCTATGAGGTCATGCCCGCCCGGCCGCCACTTCAGCACCGCCCAGGCCAGACAGATCAAAGCAAAGACAGACCCCTCGCGGGGCCGTCAGTCAAGTTGAGGGTCATGCCCTGAACGGCTGTTTCCAGTATCAACGTCAAGNCCTGAACGGCTGTTTCCAGTATCAACGTCAAGACCCGCTCTTGGTATCAGTGAACCGTGCACGCGCTGCCGCAGCGCAGTTGGGTAGGTCAGCAGCGTCAACGGCCACCATGCATCCGCGCTCCCACGGGCTAGTCCATATCCAAAACCTTGTGCGTCCCGATAAGTAGGAACGCCAGGGTGGTGCCGTCGAAGCTCCAGGCTAGTCGGCCATCCGGCGCGAACGTGGCTTCGAATCGTTTCGGGCTGATCGACTTGAAGCGCTGAATGACCTTGATACGCCGTCTGGTCGCGATACTTCGAGACTCACTCTCGCTACCTTTTCCGGCTGCTTGCAACTGCAGCAGATGAAGGATGTCCCTCTGCGCCTCCAGAGCCTGTTTTCGCAGGTCATCGGATTTCAGTTTTCGGAATTGCCGCTGATAGATGGTGGAGAGGGCTATCTGAATTTCAGCCATTCAGTGCGCGCTCTGCCTCGTCGAGCGACGTGAACGTCGTGAACGGCCCCTTGGCCGCGGCGTCGATCTCGGCGAGTGTCTCGTCGGTCAGCCAATCCTCCTGGGCGACGGGAGCCATCCGCTTGATGACGATCGTGTCGCCGACGATCAGGACGTCGAGCGGATCCCCGACACTGAGCCCGAGCTCGCGGGTCAGTTTGGCGGGTACGGTGATCTGGTTATGCGTACGGAGTGTGAGTATGGCCATGTCAACCTCGAAATTCTTGTTTTCTTAAATTCTAATATATCTGGCCATCGTCAGTCCGTCTAGCTCACGCCGGAACCGGGTCGGGTACTGCCGGGGCAGGCGACTTGGCTCAGCACGCGACGGCGAGACGTCTCGAGGGCATCGCCGCTCGGCATCCGTTTCACGCGGGTGCAAGTACTTTCACCCTCTTGTTTACTTATCGACGGATGCGATCTCAAGAAGGCCTAGGAGGCCGCCGCCAGGCGGTAACCGACGCCGCGCACGGTTTCGATGCGCTCGGCCCCGGAGCTCGTGCGCCCGATCTTTCTGCGCACATTGGCCACGTGTACCTCGAGGGAGCGCCGGTCGGAATCCGTCACGAGACCGCTCGTGACGTAGCTCTCCCCGCGCAACTCCAGAATGAGCTCGGCCTTGCTGTGCACCCAGTTGCTGGGCTGGATCAGGGTCGCAAGCAGGTCGAATTCGCTGCGCGTCAGCAGAACGGATGCCCGTTCCACCTCAACGAGGCGCCGCTCGGGGTTGAGGCGCAGGCCATCGTGCTGCAGCCATCCGCTTTCCAATAGGTCGGGCTCAGCCGCGGCCGGCGCTCGGCGCAGCACGGCGTCGATGCGGGCGCGCAGCTCTCCGGTGCGAAACGGCTTGGCCACGAAATCGTCGGCTCCGGCGCTCAGGCCGCGCACGACGTCGATCTCGTCGAAGCGGGCGGAGATCATGATGATGCTCCGGTCGGTGAGCAGGCGAATGCGCTTGAGGGTTTCGAAACCGTCCATGCCGGGCATGTTGACGTCGAGGGTCGTCAGCGTCGGATTCAGGTCTCGCACGAGCTGCACACCCGCGGCGCCGGTGCGGGCGATCTTCACGACGAATCCGGCCTCGCCGAGGATGGCCTCGAGTACCTCGCCAATGTCGGCGTCATCTTCGATCACCACGGCCACGCGTTCAGCGGTCTCAGCCATGGCGCCCTCCCTGCAGTGCAGAAACGCTGAGCGGCGGCGCAGCCACGGTCACCCCCGCGAGCGGCAGCGTGAGCTCAAACCGACTGCCCGCAGCCGACGAGTGGGCCAGGCGCAGATCGCCGCCGTGCCGCTGGGCGATGTCGCGACTGATGCCGAGGCCCAGCCCGGTACCGGACTGGGTCGACAGCCGCGCCGACTCGGTGCGAAAGTACGGCTCGAAAACCCGCGCGCGATCGGCCGCAGCGATTCCGCATCCGCTGTCGGTGATCGCAAACGTCACCGTGTCACCGTCGCGGGTCTCGCTCACGGTCACCGTGCCGCCGACGCGGTTGTATTTGACGGCGTTGGTGAGCAGATTGTCGAGCACCTGTCGAATGCGGCTCGGGTCGACCTCGGCCCAGGCCGGGGAGGCCGCGGGGACCTCGATGGTGATCTGGCGCGCATCGGCGGCAGCACGGCTCGCCGCATGGGAATGGTCGATGAGTACCCGAATGTCGGTCGCCGCCCGGTGCAGCTCCATCTGCGAGGTGCCGGTGCTGCGCGCCAGCAGCAGATCGGCGAGGATCGTCTCCATTTGTTCGGCGTTCCGCACGATCACCCCGGCCCGCCGCTCGACGGTCTGCGCGTGCTCGCTGGCGCGCTGCACCAGCTCGGCATTGCCCAGAATGGAGGTGAGCGGAGTACGCAGCTCGTGGGTGACCGCCTCGATCAGGTCGTCGCGGGCCCGCACCGCCTGCTCGGTGAGGGCGGTCTGCGCGGCCAGTTCACGACGTTTACGACGGATGCGGGTGCCCGACACCCCCGCTGCCGCCGACATGATGACCATGGTCAGTGGAAAGGCGACGAGGCGGGTGAACTCCTTGGAGTCGAAGTCGGCGTAGCCCGCGAAAAAGCTGCTCGGGCTCGTCGCTGCCACGAGGGCGAGGCAGATCACGAAGCCCCAGGGGCCGAAGGAGTAGGCAATCCAGATGATCGGCAGCATGAGCAGCAGCGCCCCACCCGACAGCATGGGATCGTCAGCTAGTGCGGTCAAGCGGATGCCCACAATATCCACCAGGGGCACCAGTAGAGAGAACCGCTGGAACAGCACTGTGCGGTTCCCGAGCACGGTCGCGAGCGTCGTGAGAGCGATGAGGCCTGCCCCGGTACCGTACAACACCGGGTCCAGGCTGTTCGGACGGCTGAGCAGTAGGGCCGTGCCCACGACGAGCAGCGCCCCAAACACCACAATCTGAAATTCCAGCAGGGATCGGGCGTAGCCCTCGTAGTGCCTCGCCATGCCCATTTACCCCCTGGTTGTAGCCTAACGACCGGCGGCGCCAGTGGGAGCCCCTGAACGGGGCGCAGGGCGCGCGGTCCGCGCGGCGTCGTTCAACCCGGTCACGCGGTGGCGCGCTGTCGCCTGCTCGTGGTCACCAATGCGAGGCCGAGGAGGAGCGCGGCACCACCACCCGCGAGCAGCAACACGGGAGCGTCGTAACCGGTGGAGGCGAGCCCGCTGTAGCCGACATACACCTCGTCCGGCGGGACCAGGGTGCCGGTCACGGCCAGGGGTGACCTGCCTTCGGGAACGTAGGTGGCAGCGGATGCTGCGGCCGGCACGGTAAAGATGGTGAGCGCGGTCAGCGCGGTGAGGGCGAAGAGCTTCTTGAGCATGAGCGAATTCCTGTCAGAACGGTCGTTTTGGCACCAGTGGAGGCGTCGGGTGGGCCTTGAAGGCCTCACCGTATCGACCTTCACCGTAGATATCTACGGGTAGCTGATGATTTCTCACCTATTCGTGCTGACTGTTATGCTCTCCTGGCGCGTTGCGCGACGTGGAACAATTGCGTATGACCAACGAGACTTCGCCCCTGCCGCTCTTCCTCGTGCTGAATGGCCCGAATCTCAATCTTCTCGGCACTCGCGAGCCCGAGCGGTACGGATCCGAAACCCTGCTCGACCTCGAGACGCGCGTCACCGCTGCGGCCGGCCGGCTGAACGTGCGGGTCGAGTTTTTCCAGAGCAACCATGAGGGCGCGCTCATTGACGCCATCCACGGCGCCCGCGGTGGGGCCACCGGAATCATCCTCAACGCAGGGGCCTACACCCACACCTCGATCGCCATTCGCGATGCGATCGTCGGCGTCGCCATCCCCACCGTCGAGGTGCACGTCACCAATGTGCACGCGCGCGAGGAGTTTCGTCATACCTCTTATATCGCCGAGAAAGCGGATGCCGTCATCGCCGGCGCCGGCCTGCTTGGCTATGTCTTCGCACTGGAGCTCCTGGTCGCCAAGTACGGGCGTTGACCCGCTGCGTCAGAGCTAACCGGGGTGCACTGACTTTCGGTGCTGCAATCTTGCTGATGTGGCGGTTGCTTTGGCACGCCCGCCTTGCGCAACTTGTCGCTCGTTGGCCGTCATTGCGAAGCGATACCAGCCGCCGCCGATTGCACACTGCCCGCCGGTAGGGTGGCAGGACGCCCCGACCGAAAGCCGAACCATGCCCGATCTCGTTTTGCGCTCCGTCAGGCAGCCCGGCGACACCACATTCTCGGATGTGCACATAACCGGCGGCATCATCACGCAGATCGTGCCCGCCGGCACAGACTCAACCCGCCCGGCCCCCGCCGTTGCAGGCCCGACGGGCACCCCCGCCGCTGTGGATCTCGAGGGCCGCACCGTCGTCCCCGGCCTCTGGGACGAACACGTGCACCTCACCCAGTGGGCGCTCACCGGCGCTCGGTTCGACCTCTCGGCGGCAGCATCGGCTCGCGAAGCCCTCGAGCTCGTGCGCGCGCAGGCCATTGCTGCGGCGCGGCCGACCCCGCTGATCGGCGTCAGATTTCGCGATGCGATCTGGGCCGACGCGCCCACGCTACGCGGTCTCGATGAGGTGACGCGGGGGCATCCGACCGCTTTGATCAGCCACGATCTGCACTGTGTCTGGCTCAACAGCGCGGCCGCCGAGCGTTTCGGCGTGCGAGTCGACGAGTCCGGACTGCTGCGCGAGCATGCCGCATTCGCCCTCACGATCGCGCTCGGGCAGCTGCCCGATGCTGAGGTTGACGCCCTGGCCACCCAGGCCGGAGCCCGGGCTGCTTCCCGCGGCGTTGTCGGCATCGTCGACTTCGAAATGACCTGGAACCCGGGCGTCTGGCAACGCCGCATCGCCGACGGATTCGACTCCCTGCGCATCGACGCCGGCATCTACCTGGCCGACCTCGACCGCGCCATTGCCGAACGGATGCACACCGGCGACCGCATCGCAGACACCCGCGGCCTGCTCAGCGTGGGGCCGCTTAAGATGCTCATCGACGGTTCGCTGGGAACCCGCACGGCGTTCTGCGTCGACGAGTATCCGGTCGGCGGGCACGGCGTACTCACCGTGAGTGAAGACGACCTGGTCGAGATTCTCGTGAACGCCACCGCGGCCGGGCTGCTGCCCGCGGTGCACGCGATCGGCGATGCGGCGAACACGATCGCGCTCAACGCCTTCGAACGCGCAGCGGCCACCGGACGCATCGAGCACGCCCAGTTTCTGCAGGCCGACGACTTTGCCCGCTTCGCCCGCCTCGGGGTCATCGCGAGCGTGCAGCCGGAGCACGCGCTCGACGACCGCGACACGGTGGAACTGAATTGGGCCGCCGGAGCCAACCGCGTCTTCGCCCTGCGCTCGCTGCTCGACGCCGGCGCGACACTCGCCTTCGGCTCCGACGCCCCCGTCGCACCCCTCGACCCGTTCACCACCATGAGCGCCGCGTCGTCGCGGGCCCGCAGCGACGGCCGCGAACCCTGGCGACCCGACCAGGTCGTGACTCGCGCCCAGGCACTGGCCGCCTCAGCACGCGGACGCACCCGCCTGCGCGTCGGCGACGTCGCCGACATCGCCATCCTCGACGGCGACCCGCTGACCGTCTCCGACGCAGTCTTCGAACGGATGCCCGTCGCCGCGACGCTCCTGGCCGGTCGCGTCACCCACGGAGGAGCCCTCTTCGCGGGCTAGCTGTCCCTGGACGGGTCTCAGTGGACAACTTCGGTGGGTGAAGGTCGGTCGTCACCCACCAAAGTTGTCTACTGAGTCGATGCTGTGAAACTCACGACTCCGACCAGCGGGCGACCTACCCGAACCGACCTGACACGTAGTCCTCGGTCGCCTGCACGCTGGGGTTCGAGAACATCGTGGTCGTATCGTCGTACTCGATCAGCTTGCCGGGCTTGCCGGTGCCCGCAATGTTGAAGAACGCGGTGCGGTCAGACACCCGCGAGGCCTGCTGCATATTGTGCGTCACGATCACGATCGTGTACTCGCTCTTCATCTCCTCGATGAGGTCTTCAATGGCGAGCGTCGAGATCGGGTCGAGCGCGGAGCACGGCTCGTCCATCAGAATCACATCGGGCTCTACCGCAATGGCGCGCGCGATGCAGAGGCGCTGCTGCTGCCCGCCGGAGAGGCCCGATCCGGGACGCGCGAGGCGATCCTTGACCTCGTTCCACAGGTTGGCGCCGCGGAGGGCTTTTTCGGTGAGGTCGTCGGCATCCGTTTTGCTCATGCGACGGTTGTTGAGCTTGACGCCGGCCAGCACGTTGTCCTGAATCGACATGGTCGGAAACGGGTTCGGCCGCTGAAAGACCATGCCGACCTGGCGGCGCACGAGCACCGGGTCAACCCCGGGTCCATAGAGGTTGTTGCCGTCGATGAGCACTTCACCCTCGACGCGCGCGCCGGGGATGACCTCGTGCATGCGGTTCAGCGTGCGAATGAACGTCGATTTTCCGCATCCGCTCGGCCCGATGAACGCGGTCACCGTGCGGGGTTCGATCACGATCGACACGCCTTCGACGGCGAGAAAGTTGCTGTAGTAGACGTTGAGGTCGTTGACTTCGATGCGCTTGGACATGAGTCCCTTTCTAAGAAGTGTTAGCGGCCCAGCTTGGGCGAGAACCAGTGGGCGATGAGGCGGGCGAGTCCGTTGAGCAGCATCACGATGAGAATCAGGGTGAGCGCCCCGGCCCAGGCCCGGTCGATATATGCCTGCGAATCCGCTCCCTGGTTGGCGTATTGCGTGTACACGAACACCGGCAGCGTCATCATCCGCTCACCGAACAGGTCATAGTTCATGCTCGAGGTGAATCCGGCGATGATCAGCAGCGGAGCGGTCTCACCGATGACCCGGGCGATCGACAGCATCACACCGGTGACGATTCCGGCAATGGATGTCGGCAGCACGACCTTGAGAATGGTCAGCCATTTCGGCACCCCGAGGGCAAAAGCGGCCTCGCGCAGTTCGTTCGGCACGAGCTTGAGCATCTCTTCGCTCGAGCGCACCACGACCGGAATCATCAGCACCGACAGCGCGATCGCCCCGCCGAATCCAAAGCGGATGCCCGGGTCGTCAAACAGCAGCGCGAACAGCGCGAAGGCGAACAGCCCGGCAACGATCGAGGGGATCCCGGTCATCACGTCGACGAAGAAGGTGATGGCTTTGGCGAGCTTGCCACGGCCGTACTCGACCAGGTAGATCGAGGCCAGCAGCCCGATCGGCACCGAGATGAGCGTGGCCATTCCGGTCACCATGAGCGTGCCGATGACCGCGTGCAGCACGCCGCCGCCGGCACCGACCACGTTGCGCTGCGAGGAGGTGAAGAACGTCGGCGTCAGAAACGCGGGCAGCCCGTTGACCACGGTCGTGTAGATGATCGACACGAGGGGCAGCAGCGCGATGACGAAGGCCGCCGTCACGAGCGCCGTCATCAAGCGGTCCTTGGCCTTACGCGAACCCTCGACCAGTCGGGAGAGCACGTAGATGGCCACGCAGTACAGCACCGTGCCGAACACGACCGTGCCGACGACGTTGAAGCCGTCGACGCTGCCCGACAGAAACAGCATGGCGAAAAACGCGGCTGAAACGGCCCAGCTGGCCAGCAGTACCCAGAGCGAGGAACGGCGGGGCAGCTTGCCCGCGGTAAGCGAGTTGGTCAGCGGCGAAGCTTCCAAAACGGATGTCATCAGTTGGCTCCCGAAAATGCCTTACGGCTGTTGATAATGACGCGGGCCAGCATGTTCACGAGCAGGGTGACCACGAACAGCATGAGGCCGGTTGCCAGCAGAATATTCACGCCGACGCCGTGTGCCTCCGGAAAGTTCAGCGCGATATTCGAGGCGATCGTGTTCGAATTCTGTGAGGTCAGCAGCTGAAAGATGACCTCGGAACTGGGGGAGAGCACCATGGCCACGGCCATGGTCTCACCGAGGGCCCGGCCGAGGCCGAGCATCGAGGCCGAGATAATGCCGGGCAGTCCGAACGGCAGCACCGCCATGCGGATCATTTCCCAGCGCGTTGCACCGAGGGCCAGAGCGGCTTCCTCGTGCAGCAGCGGCGTCTGCAGAAAGATCTCGCGGCAGATGGCGGTGATGATCGGCAGAATCATGACGGCGAGCACGATGGCCACCGTGAAGATGGTGCGACCGGTGCCCGAGACGGGGCCCTGGAACGGGGTGAACCACCCGAACCACTCGACCAAGGTGGTGTAGAACGGCTGCACCATCGGGGCGAGCACGCCGATGCCCCAGAGCCCGAAGACCACCGAGGGAACGGCAGCGAGCAGGTCGACCAGGTAGCCGAGGCCCTGCGCGAGCTTACGAGGGGCGAAGTGCGAGATGAACAACGCAATGCCGATAGCGACGGGCACTGCCATGAGCAGGGCCAAAATAGCCGAGTAGATGGTGCCGAAGACCAACGGGCCCACGTACGACCAGAAGTTGGTCACGTCACCGCTGAAATCATCGGGTGCGGCGACAAACGCCGGCAGGCTCTCCACGAGGAGGAAGACTGCCACGGCAGCGAGCATGGCAAGAATCAGGCTGCCGGCAATGACGGTGGCAGAGGAGAAGATGCGGTCACCCGGTCGTTGCCTGGCCTTGATGGTCGTGGCGGCAGCTGTGGTCATGCCGGGGTCTCCCTAGAAAACAAAAACTGGTGAAATCCTGATGCCGGGTATCGGTGTTGGGGTGCGAACGTCAATAAAAAGACGTACACACCCCAGTCTGCCCGATCAGCTCCCGCACATGTGCGAAAAGCTGACCGGGCAGGTGTGTCCAGGTGTTACTTGACGGTCGCGAGAACAGCGGCGACGTTGGCTTCGAGCTCGGAAGTCATCGGTGCAACGCCGGCGTTTTCTGCGGCAACGGCCTGCCCTTCGGCGCTGGAGATGAACTCGATGTAAGCCTTGACGAGCTCGCCCTGGGCGGCATCGGCGTACTCGTTGCAGACGATCGCGTAGCTCACCAGAACCAGCGGGTATTCCGCCGGGTTGGTGGTCTTGCGGTTCAGGTCAAGCGCGAGGTCGTCGGCTGCGCGGTCGGCCACGAGGGGTGATCCGGCAACAACCTCGGCCGCGGCCTCGGGGGTGTAAGCAACGAAGTCGGTGCCGACCATGAGCTTGGCGGTGCTGAGGTCTCCGGCCTGCGAAGCGTCGGCGTAGCCGATCATGTTCGTGCCGTTGGTGACAGCGTCAACAACGCCCGAGGTGCCCTTGGCGCCTTCACCGTCGAACGGGAAGGTGTCGGAGGCCTCTTCGGTCCACACGCTTGGTGCGGTCTGGCCGAGGTAATCGCTGAAGTTCTTCGTGGTGCCCGAGTCGTCCGAGCGGTGCACGGCGTTGATCGTTGCGGCCGGGAGGGTCGCGTCGGGGTTCAGCGCGACGATTGCGGCGTCATCCCAGCTGGTGATCGCGCCGGAGAAGATCTTGGCGAGCGTGTCAGCGTCGATGTTGAGTTCGTCAACACCCTCGACGTTGAAGATCACGGCGATGGGGGAGATGTAGACCGGCAGGTCGACAGCCTTGGTGTCGGGAGCGCAGGAAGCGAAGGTTCCCGCGAGCTCGTCGTCGCCCAGGTAGGAGTCGCTGCCGGCGAAGTCGGTGCCGCCGGCGATGAAGGCTTCGCGGCCGCCGCCGGAGCCGGAGGGCTCGTAGTTGATGGTGACGCCGTTGTTGGCGATCTGGAAGGCAGCGATCCAGGCCTGCTGGGCGGCGTCCATTGCGGAGGAACCGGCGCCGTTCAGGGTGCCGGTGAGCGTGCTCGCAGATGCCTCGTCGCCGGTGGTGGCAACATCGCCTTCATTTGCTGCACAGGAGGAGAGTGCGAGGCCTGCGGCAATGGCGATGACCGCGGGGCGGCCGAAACGCTTGAAGTTCACGTGAATCCCTTTCAAGAAGAACAAGACATGATTGCTGGTGCATGGGCCGGTGCTGACCCGTAGACGACGCTAAGTAAATGAAGTAACCGCCGACCGACGCCAAGGTAAACGGAAGGTTAACGGGCGATAACGTTTCCGGCGTGGGCGGGCCGTGATGCGGGGCATCCGTTCTATGAAGCGGTCGCCAGGCAGATGGCCGAGGCGGAGTCGGTGAGCATTTGGGATGCACTGCGCCGGGGCCGATTATAGGACTGAATTGCCAAAAGGCAATCTCATACCATAAGCTTGATCCTTGGTGTCTGGTGTCGTCTTTTGTGGCGTGTCTGGCACCAATCCCGCGTGACCAGCATTCAATACAGAGCGACAGTGAGGGTATGGCCAAAAAAGACGGTGTCATCGAAATCGAGGGCGCGGTAGTCGAAGCTCTGCCCAACGCGATGTTTCGCGTTGAGCTGTCAAACGGCCATCGAGTTCTTGCCCACATCTCGGGCAAGATGCGTCAGCACTACATCCGTATCCTCCCAGAGGACCGCGTGATCGTTGAGTTGAGCCCGTACGACTTGACCCGCGGCCGGATTGTCTACCGCTACAAGTAACGACTGCTGTAAGTAACGGCCGACGGCATCCCGTTGGTACGAAGACAGCGAAAAACAAGGAATCACCATGAAGGTCAAGCCCAGCGTCAAAAAGATCTGTGACAAGTGCAAGGTCATCCGCCGCAACGGCAACGTGATGGTCATCTGCGAGAACCCGCGTCACAAGCAGCGCCAGGGATAATCTCTCTCTTCGAGATTCACCTGCATAAGTAAATAGCAGTTCCGGGAGCCCTTCGGGGTGACACCATCGGTTGGAGGCCGGTGTACAGGAACTGTTACAGACCTCCATCACTAAACAGGAGACACAATGGCACGTCTAGCCGGCGTCGACATCCCGCGCGATAAGCGCGTGGAAGTTGCATTGACATACATTTACGGTGTTGGCCGTACGAGGGCCCTCAAGACCCTCGCCGACACTGGAATCGACGGAAACATCCGCGTCAAGGATTTGAGCGACGACCAGCTCGTCCTTCTCCGCGACTACGTCGAGGGAACCTTCAAGGTTGAGGGTGACCTCCGCCGCGAGGTTGCCGCTGACATCCGCCGCAAGGTTGAAATTGGCAGCTACGAGGGCATCCGCCACCGCAAGGGCCTGCCCGTTCGCGGTCAGCGCACCAAGACCAACGCTCGCACCCGCAAGGGCCCGAAGCGCACCGTAGCCGGCAAGAAGAAGGCGCGCTAGGCCTCGGCCTAGCCCGCTAACGCCTTTAGGATTCAGGAGAAATTCATGGCACAACCCAAGTCGGCCGTACGGAAGCCGCGTAAGAAAGAAAAGAAGAACATTGCTGTGGGCCAGGCTCACATCAAGAGCACCTTCAACAACACGATCGTGTCGATCACCGACACGACCGGTGCCGTCATCAGCTGGGCCTCTTCGGGCCAGGTTGGTTTCAAGGGTTCGCGCAAGTCGACCCCCTTCGCAGCACAGCTGGCCGCCGAATCGGCTGCCCGCCAGGCGCAGGAACACGGCATGAAGAAGGTTGACGTCTTCGTCAAGGGACCCGGCTCAGGCCGCGAGACCGCGATCCGTTCGCTGCAGGCCGCTGGCCTCGAGGTCGGATCGATCAACGACGTGACGCCCCAGGCTCACAATGGATGCCGTCCGCCCAAGCGCCGCCGCGTCTAAAGCACTCGCTGTCATCTCGACGGGCTCGGCACTTGAATGGCGCCGAGCCCCGTCGGGACTCTTTTCTTTCAACTTTTCACACTCTCGTCATTGCAAGTGTCATATAGCGGACACTTAGCCGAAAGGAATCAACAGTGCTTATTGCACAGCGTCCAACGCTCACCGAAGAGAACATCTCGGAGTTCCGTTCACGGTTCATCATTGAGCCGCTCGAACCTGGCTTCGGCTACACCCTCGGCAACTCGCTTCGCCGTACTCTGCTCTCCTCGATTCCCGGCGCTGCTGTAACCAGCATCCGTATCGATGGCGTGCTGCACGAGTTCAGCACCGTCCCCGGTGTGAAGGAAGATGTCACCGAGATCATCCTGAACATCAAGGGCCTCGTCGTCTCGAGCGAGCACGACGAGCCCATCACCGCGTACCTGCGCAAGCAGGGTGCCGGCCAGGTTACCGCCGCTGACATTTCGGCTCCGGCCGGCGTCGAGGTGCACAACCCGGAACTGGTCATCGCAACCCTCAACGACAAGGCGAAGTTCGAACTCGAACTGACCATTGAGCGTGGCCGTGGTTACGTGTCCAGCACCCAGAACCGCAACGAGTTCTCCGAAGCCGGCCAGATTCCGGTCGACTCGATCTACTCGCCCGTGCTCAAGGTGACTTATCGGGTCGAGGCAACTCGTGCCGGAGAGCGCACTGACTTCGATCGCCTCGTCGTTGACGTGGAGACCAAGTCGGCCATCTCGCCGCGCGACGCCATCGCCTCCTCTGGTCGCACCCTGACCGAGCTGTTCGGCCTGGCCCGCGAGCTCAACACCGCAGCCGAGGGCATCGAGATCGGCCCAGCGCCGGTTGACGCTGTGCTCTCGACCGAGCTTTCGATTCCGATCGAAGACCTCGACCTGTCGGTGCGCTCGTACAACTGCCTCAAGCGCGAAGGCATCAACAACGTCAGCGAACTGGTCGCCCTGTCGGAGACCCAGCTGATGAACATCCGCAACTTCGGGCAGAAGTCGGTTGACGAAGTGAAGGACAAGCTCGTTGAGCTCGGCCTGTCACTGAAGGATTCGGTTCCCGGATTCGACGGCGCGCACTTCTACAGCGGCTACGAAGAAGAGACCAACTAAGGCTCGGCTTCCCGCTGCCTTTCGATTTTTTGATACTGGAGATTACCAATGCCTAAGCCCACAAAGGGCCCCCGTCTCGGTGGCGGCCCGGCGCATGAGCGCCTCATGCTTGCGAACCTGGCCGCGGCCCTGTTCACCCACAAGTCGATCAAGACGACCGAGACCCGTGCCAAGCGCCTGCGTCCGCTCGCCGAGCGCATGGTGCAGTTCGCCAAGCGCGGCGACCTGCACGCCCGTCGTCGCGTTCTCGCGACGATCACCGACAAGTCCGTCGTGCACGAGCTGTTCACGGTCATCGCCCCGCAGGTCAACGAGCGTCAGGGCGGCTACACCCGCATCACGAAGCTTGGTTTCCGCAAGGGTGACAACGCGTCCATGGTGCAGATGGAGCTCGTTCTCGAGCCCCTGACCCCCAAGGTCAAGCGTTCCAAGACCGCGACCGTTGCCGCGACCCCCGTCGGGTCCGAGAACGTCGTTGTCGAAGACGTAGTTACTGAAGACGTAGTTACTGAAGACGTAGTCGTCGAAGACGCTGCCGTCGAAGAGACCGTCGTAGCCGAAGATGCAGCCGTCGAAGACGCTGCGCCCGAGGCCGACAAGAAGTAGCACCACCACCGAAGGGGGGGCCCACGAAAGTGGGCCCCCCCTTTTGCGCCCACCAGGTCGTCGAGAGCGCAAAAAGTGCCCGATTGGACGCCTCAATCGGGCACTTTTTGCGCTCTCGACGAAAGATAGGGTGGAGGGATGGTTGATTACGAGACATCGTTGACGGAACGCGTTGGGGATGCCCCGGCGCCGGTGGTTCCGTCGCACCCGGACGTCGCTGGGTGGCGAGCGGCTACCGAGAGCGACATCGACGGCATCTGGCAGCTGCGCCAGGCCATGGGCGAGGTCGATCACCCCAACTACCTCACGGCCCGCGGCGCGATCGCCGCCGACTTCGGCTACTCGCACTTTCACCCTGAGCTCGATTCGCTGGTGGGTCTCGACCAGACCGGCCGCATTGTCGCTGTCGGCATGGTCATGTTCCCGCCACGCCAGGTGACCCTCGCACGCTCGCTGCCGATCGGCGGGGTACACCCGCTGCTACGCGGACGCGGCATCGGACGCCAGCTGCTGGACTGGCAGCTCGCGCGAGCGAAGCAGCAGCTCGCCTCGTCGGCCAGCACTGTGCCCGGCTGGATCCTGACCTATGCCGAAGAACGTTCCCCGCAGAACGCCGCCCTGTTCGAGCACGCTGGCCTCAGCCTGGCGCGCTATTTTCTCACCCTGGAACGACCGCTGGATGCCCCGGCGCGGGCAATCGACCCGGCCGACGGCATCCGTATCGCCGCGTTCACCACCGAGGCCTCGGCCGAGGTGCACGCCGCCCGCGACGACGCATTCATGGACCACTGGGGCAGCCAGCCGATGAGCGATGAGAACTGGAATGCCTTCGTCGGCGGCAAATGGTTTCGCCCCGACCTGTCGTTCGTGGCCTACGGCACAGACCGCGCCAACATCGAGCAGGTTGTCGGCTTCGTGCTCTCGACCGCGAACGAGAACGTCTGGGCCACCCAGGGGTTCACCGGCAGCTATATCGACCTGGTCGGCGTCTTGAGCGGATGGCGCGGCCGCCACATCGCGCAATCCCTCCTGGCCGCCCAGCTGGCCGCGGGGCAGGCGCTCGGCCACGAGCGGGTGACCCTCGCGGTCGACTCCGCGAGTCCCACCGGCGCTCTTGGCCTGTACACCGGAATGGGCTTCGTGCCTACCCACAAGAAGATGGCGTACTCGCTCGAGTTCTGAGTCTGGCCCCGTTCAGGGCGACGGATAGGGTGAAGCATGACCGATCACACGACTCCACTCTCTACGCGCGTGACCGCTCCCGCGCAGCTCCCCGTTCCCGAGCACGCCGAGGTCGCGCTGTGGCGCCCGGCGACTCCCGCCGATATCGACGCCATCTGGGAGCTGGAGAAGGCGATCGGCCGCGCCGACCACCCCAACTATGTGCTGGAGCGCGATCAGATCGCCGAGATCTTCGACTTCTCGTTCGTCGACCCGGCGACCGACACGCTCGTCGCTCTCGACGCCGACGGTCACGTCGTCGCCGACGGCCTGGTCGTGCTGCAGCCCGGGCAAGAAACCCTAGTGAAGTCCAACCTGAGCGGTGGGGTGCTGCCCGAGATGCGCGACCGGGGCATCGGGCGCGAGCTGCTGGGCTGGCAGGTCGCCCGGGCCCACCAGCAACTCGCGACCTCCGACAAGCTGCTGCCCGGCTGGATCTCCACCTTCTGCGACGAGCGCGCCCCGCAGAACGGGCGCCTCTACGAACGGTTCGGTTTGGCCTGCACGCGTTACTTTCTCACCCTCGACCGTATGCTCGCCGACCCGATCCGCGAGGTCACGGTGGGCGCGGGCATCCGCTTGGCCGGGTACACACCCGAGCTGTCAGCCGCCGTACACGCCGCGCGCAATGCCGCCTTCATGGACCACTGGTCTAGCCAGCCCATTCCCGACGAGAGTTGGAACGCGTACGTCGCCGGGCCGTCGTTCCAGAACGACCTCTCCTTCGTCGCCTTCGCAACCGAACCCGATGGCACCGAGCACGTCGTCGGTTTCGTCATGACGAGCGTCAACGAAGAAGACTGGGCAGCGGCCGGCTACCGCAGCAGCTACATCGGCCTGGTCGGTGTGCTGAGCGGATGGCGCGGCCGCCACATCGCGCAGGCCCTGTTGGCCGCGCAGCTGGCCGCCAGCCGCACCGCCGGGCACGAGCGGGCCACCCTCGACGTGGACTCGGCGAGTCCGACCGGCGCGCTCGACCTGTACACGGGCATGGGCTTCTTCGCCACCCAGCGTGAGTTGGCCTACGTGCTCGAGTTCTGAAGCGTCAGCGGTACGGCGGCGCGCTGGGCGCGTCGGCGTCACGCAGCAGCCAGCTCATGTCGGCCAGCGGCGGCAGCGCAGCCAGACGTTCCAGCGCCGCCAGCACCTGGTCGGCGTAGAGCTGCCCGCCGCTCGGGCCCGGATGTACCTGGTCGCCGGCGAGCAGGTCGAGGCGCCCGGCGATCGTGTCGTGCCAGTTGGCGAGCTCGACCCGGCGATTGCCCGCTGCGAACTCGGCCAGGGTCGCATTGACCCCGTCGGTCCAATCGCGGTCGGCATAAGCGTTCACGAGCACGAGCTGCCGGTCCGGGCCGAGAATGCGCAGAATGGACACGAGCTCGCTCGCCGTGATCGGGCCGTTGGTGCCGAGACCGATCACGACCACCGGATGCAACTGGCCGGCAGCCTTGAGCGCCAGCAATATGTCGTCTGCGGAATACATTCCGCGTGACACCGAAGCATCGATCGTGATGCCCGTGAGGGTTTCCTGCAATTCTGGGGCTGAGGCGAGCATGACCGAGTCGCCGACGGCGGTGATCAGTCCCTCGGCTGGGACCGGGGTCACCGTGGCCTGGCGGGCCGCCTCGGCGGCCGCAGCCTGCGCGGCGGCGCGCGCCGCAGCATCCACTGCCCGTTGGCCGCGTTCGATGCGCAACTGCGCCGAGGTCTGGGCGGGGGCGGTCAGGACGGCGGCCGTGGTGCCGCCGACCAGCAGAAGCGAGAGGGCTGCGGCGGCCGCGACCAGGCGGCGTCGCTGCACGGGGCCGGTCATGACCGTGCCAATCAAACGGATGCTGCCGCGCAGGCCGATCCGCCGGATCGGCTGCTCCAACCAGCGGTACGACAGGCCCGCGCAGGCCAGCGTGATCGCCGTGGCGAGCAGCCCGATCGGCAGCAGGCCGCCGGTCGGCCAGAGCAGCTGCACCAAGACGAGCAGCGGCCAGTGCCACAGGTAGATTCCGTAGGATCGTTCGCCGACGTAGCGCAGCGGCGCCCGGTCGAGCAGCTGGCCGAAGCGGCCGCCACGCACACCGGCCCAGATGGCGACGGCTGTGGCCAGGCTCACCGCGACCAGGCCGCCGCGGTAGGTTGCGCTGCCGTCCTCAGACAGCCAGATGGCGAACGCGATGATCGCCCCGACCGCGGCCGCGCCGAGCCAGGGCCGCAGCCGGGGCAGCTCGTTGCGGTGCCCGCTCGGACGACGCAGCAGCAGGGCCAGAGCGGCGCCGGCAAACAGTCCGAAACTGTGCGTGTCCGAGCCGTAGTAGACCCGGGTCGGGTCGGCGCCGGGCTGATACAGCACACCCATCCAGATCGCGGAAGCGACGAATAGTGCGGTGACGATGGCCAGCCGCAGACGCGGGCGGCGAAGGAGCAGTACGGCCAGCAGCATGAGCGGCCAGACCAGGTAGAACTGTTCCTCGACGGCGAGCGACCAGAGGTTGCGCAGCAGCTCGGGCTCGTTCACGCTGAAGTAGCTGTTGTCCGTCGCGATCGACACCCAGTTGTAGCCGAAGGTCGTGGCCCCCAGCAGCTGAGCGCCGAGGCCGACGAGAACATCGCCGCCGATCAAAAATGCCACGGTGCAGCTGATCAGAATCACCGGAACCAGCGGCGGCACCAGGCGCCGGGCCCGCCGCTGCCAAAACCGGCGCAGCGAGATACGCCCGGTGCGGGTGTGCTCGGAGACGAGCAGACCCGTGATTAGAAAACCGCTGATCACGAAGAAAACGTCGACGCCGATAAAGCCTCCGGGCAGCAGCACCGGAAAGAAATGGTAAACCACGACGGCGATCACGGCGAGGGCGCGCAGGCCGTCGAGACCGGCTAGACGGCCACGGCGCACGAGCGGCGCTGCGGCCGCCCGAGCCGGACTGTTTTGCGGCCCGATCACGGGTTCTTCGAACACGGCGGCGCCGGTCGACGACGGAGTCCTCCCGGCAATGGGAGACGGTGCGACAGGGCGGGTCATGGGTAAGACGAGCATTCGGATGCCACGCACACGGGGGTCATGCGCTGGGCCGGATTCAACGATAACCCGCACGCGCCGCCTAGGCTTACCCTCGTGAATCTTTTCGTACCCCGCGCCGGCCATGCCGCGCCAGGGTCCACGCGCATCAGACTTGACCTCGCCTACGACGGCACGGATTTCACCGGCTGGGCCCGCCAGCCGGGCTTTCGCACCGTTCAGGCCGACATCGAAAACGGGCTCGCCGGCATACTGCAGAGCTTCCCCCCGCACCCCACGCTGATCGTCGCCGGTCGAACGGATTCCGGGGTGCACGCCCGCGGGCAGGTCGCCCACTTCGACCTCACCGCCGAGCAGGCACACTCCCTCGTGCGCATTCAGCGCGGCACCGGAAACCGCCCGCCGGTCGACCTCGGCACCGCCGTGCTGCGCCGCCTCGGCGGCATCCTGGTGACCAAGCCGGACATTGTGCTGCGCCGTGCCACGGTCGTGCCCGGCGGTTTCGACGCCCGATTCTCGGCCATGTGGCGCCGCTACGAGTACCGTCTCGCCGACCCCCTCGCGCTGCACGACCCGCAGCAGCGACTGCGCACCACGTGGCATCCGTTTAAACTCGATCTCGCCGCAATGGACGCGGCGGCGGCGACCCTGGTCGGCCTGCACGACTTCGCCGCCTATTGCAAGCCGCGTCCCGGTGCCACGACCATCCGCACGGTGCAGGACTTTCGCTGGCGGCGCGACGACGACGGCCTCATCATCGCCACCATTAAAGCGGATGCCTTCTGCCACAGCATGGTGCGCGCCATGGTCGGCGCCTGCGTCGCCGTGGGGGAGGGGCGGCTCGACGGCAGCACCCTCGCGCACCTGCACTTCGACAAACACCGCATCAGCGAGTTCAAGGTGATGCAGGCGCACGGTCTCACCCTGATCGACGTCGGCTACCCGGAAGACGCCGAACTGGCGCTGCGCGCCGTCGCCACCCGCAACCGGCGTTCGCTGCCCGGCCCCGTCGAAGTTGCGTCCGCAGCACTCTGAGACTACTGTTGACCCTTGGTGTCTGTGCGTTGCAGCGCGGCGCCCGAACGTGAGCCCTCCATCGACAGTGTTCTGCTTGACAGAACACGCCCGGAGCGGGATTCACGAACACCTCCGTTCGAAAAAGAAGAAAGCAGCACACTAGTGACGCGCACTTATAGCCCCAAGGCAAGCGAACTCCAGCACGACTGGGTAGTCATCGATGCCACCGATATCGTCCTCGGACGTCTGGCCAGCCACGCGGCAATCCTGCTGCGCGGCAAGCACAAGGCCACCTTCTCCCCGCACATGGACGGTGGCGACTTCGTCATCATCATCAACGCCGAGAAGGTTGCCCTCACCGGCAAGAAGCTCGACCTGAAGATCGCTTACCGCCACTCGGGTTACCCGGGCGGCCTCACGGCGACGAACTACTCCGAGATGCTCGAGAAGCACCCGACCCGTGCGGTTGAAAAAGCGATTCGCGGCATGCTGCCGAAGAACTCGCTCGGTCGCACCCAGCTCACCCACCTGAAGGTTTACGCCGGCTCCGAGCACCCGCACTCCGCTCAGCAGCCCACGCCGTACACCCTCAGCCAGGTCGCGCAGTAGCGCCGGCAACCAGACTTCTCGACTCTTAGATAAAAAGGATTCCCATCATCGTGGCGAAGATCGCAGACCAGATTGACCAGGCTCCGGAGAGCTACTCCACCGAGACTCCGGCCGAAACCGTAACCAAGGCGCCCCGCGCCGTCCTCAACGTTCCCGGCGCAGCCGTCGGCCGTCGCAAGCAGGCCATCGCCCGCGTGCGCATCGTCCCCGGCTCCGGCACGATCGTTGTCAACGGCCGCGAGTTCGCTGACTACTTCCCGAACAAGCTGCACCAGCAGCTGATTAACGACCCGTTCAAGGTTCTTGACCTGCTCGGCTCGTACGACGTCATCGCGCGCATCACCGGTGGTGGCCCGTCCGGCCAGGCTGGCGCGCTTCGCCTCGGCATTGCCCGCTGCCTCAACCTGATCGACGAAGAGAACAACCGCGCCATCCTCAAGAAGAACGGCTTCCTCAGCCGCGACGCTCGAGTCAAGGAGCGTAAGAAGGCCGGACTCAAGAAGGCCCGCAAGGCACCTCAGTTCAGCAAGCGCTAATCCGATTGCCGACGACGATATGACTCGTCTGTTCGGCACGGACGGCGTTCGGGGCCTGGCCAACCGTGATCTCACGGCTGGCCTGGCCCTGAGCCTTGCCCAGGCCAGCGCCGCAGTGCTGACCAAGGGTCGTCGTGCTCAAGCACGCCTCGAACAGGGCCGCCGCCCCGTTGCTGTGGTCGCCCGCGACCCGCGAATTTCCGGCGAATTCTTGACGGCTGCCGTTTCGGCCGGCCTGGCCTCCAGCGGTGTCGACGTGCTCGATGCCGGAGTCATCCCGACGCCCGCCGCCGCATTCTTGATCAACGACATCGGTGCCGACTTCGGTGTGATGATTTCTGCCTCACACAACGCGGCGCCCGACAACGGCATCAAGATCTTCGCCTTTGGCGGAACCAAACTTCCCGACGACGTCGAGGACCGCATCGAGTCCTACATTGGACGCGACACCCTGATGCCGATCGCCGGCGACGTTGGACGCATCCGTCGTTTCGCCGACGCCGAAGACCGCTACGTCGTGCACCTGCTCGGCACCCTGCCGCACCGCCTCGACGGCATTCATGTCGTGCTCGACTGCGCCCACGGTGCTGCCGCTGGCGTTTCGCCGCAGGTGTTCACGGATGCTGGCGCTCGCCTCACCGTGATCGGCGCCGACCCCGACGGGCTCAACATCAACGATGGCGTGGGGTCGACCCACCTCGACAACCTGGCGCGCGCCGTGCTCGAGCACGGTGCCGACATCGGAATCGCCCACGACGGCGACGCCGACCGCTGCCTCGCAGTGGACCGCGACGGCAACATTGTCGACGGCGACCAGATCATGGCGATCCTCGCCGTGTCGATGGCCGAGCGCGGTGTGCTCAAGGACCGCACGCTCGTGGCCACGGTCATGAGCAACCTCGGTCTGCGCAAGGCGATGGCGGCCAACGACATCGCGATGGTGCAGACCAAGGTCGGTGACCGGTATGTGCTCGAAGAGCTCAACGCCCACGGGTATTCGCTCGGCGGTGAGCAGAGCGGCCACGTGATCATGACCGAGTTCGCCACGACCGGCGATGGTATTCTCACCGGGCTGCACCTCGTGGCAGAAATGGCGCGCACCGGTAAAACGCTCGCCGAACTCGCATCCGTTATGACGGTCTACCCGCAGATTCTGGTCAACGTGCGTGGAGTGAACCTCAAGGGGCTCGCTGCCGATCAGGTTATTTCTGACGCTGTCGTGGCCGCGGAGACCGAACTCGGCGACACCGGTCGTGTGCTGCTGCGCCCGTCCGGCACCGAACCGATGGTGCGGGTCATGGTGGAGGCCGCCGACCAGCCGACCGCCGACCGCCTGGCGCACTCCCTCGCCGACGTAGTGCGGTCCCGTCTGGCCCTCTAGCCCTACCGACCGGGCCCGGGCCCGGAAGCCAGGCCCATGTTCTATCATGGGCCCGCTTTCCGGGCCCGGGCCCGGTCGCATTGTCATGAGTCGAGACGGCCGGGGAACGGACCGGGCGCGCCTGCGTACGCTTCACCCGTCGGGCACAGGTTCGGGAACTGGGTCCATGTTCTATCATGGGCCCCGTTTCCGGGCCCGGGCCCGGGCCCGGTCACAGGGGACCTCGCGGAAGCGCGGGTCAGACCTTGCGCAGGAGCACCTTGGAGACGGCGTGTGTGGGGTCCTTCCGCAGCACGAGTGTCGCCCGCGACCGGGTGGGACGGATGTTCTGCAGCAGGTTGGGCTCGTTGATGCTGGTCCAGATACTGCGCGCCTTGGCACGGGCCTCATCCTCGGTGAGCGCGGCGTAGCGGTGAAAGAACGAGTTCGGGTTCGCGAACGCGCCGCGCTGCAGCTTGAGAAAGCGTTCCTCGTACCAGCGGGCGATGTCCTGGGTGCGGGCATCCACGTAAACCGTGAAGTCGAACAGGTCGCTCACGGCCAGGCCGCGGCCCGGCCCGGGCGGCTGCAAAACGTTCAGCCCCTCGACAATGAGGATGTCCGGCTGGCGCACAACGATCTGCGCGTCGGGCACGATGTCGTAGCTCAGGTGCGAGTAGAACGGCGACCGCACCTCGGGGGCGCCGCTCTTGACGGCACTCACAAAGCGCAGCAGGGCGCGTCGATCGTAGGACTCCGGGAATCCCTTGCGCTCCATCAGCCCCCGGCGGTTCAACTCCGCATTGGGAAACAGAAAACCGTCCGTCGTGACGAGCTCGACCCGGGGAGTGTCGTCCCAGCGGGCCAGCATCTCCCGCAGCAGCCGCGCGGTGGTCGACTTGCCGACGGCGACTGAGCCGGCGACGCCGATCACAAACGGAGTGGGCCGGGCACGCTGACCGAGGAATCCGCTGGTCGCCCGATGCAGTTTGCGAGCGTTCGCCGCGTACAGATTGAGCAGCCTGCTTAACGGAAGGTAGACATCCGTCACCTCGTTAATGTCGAGCGGCTCACCGAGGCCGCGCAACTGCACAATCTCGGTCTCTTTGAGCGGCAGCAGGGTGGTCGGCGCGAGGGCCGCCCAGTCGGCTCGGTCGAGTTCCACGAAGGGGGTACCGTGGCCGTTCATGACAGGGGCCAGCACCAGATCGGACATTCCACCAAGCTTAGTCCGGCTAAAATCGACTTCTATGTGCGGAATCGTAGGTTATGTCGGAAGCAACAAGACCGTTGACGTTCTCATGGGAGGGCTCGGACGGCTCGAATATCGCGGGTACGACTCCGCGGGTATCGCCGTGATTGACGAGTTCGGGGTGCTTAACACGGCCAAGAAGGCCGGCAAGCTCGTAGCCCTCACCAACGAGCTCAAAGCCCACCCGATCAACGACGGCGCGACCGGCATCGGTCACACCCGCTGGGCCACGCACGGCGGCCCCAACGACGAAAACGCGCACCCGCACCTCGGTGACAATAACAAGCTCGCCCTCATTCACAACGGCATCATCGAGAACTTCGCCCCGCTGCGTGACGAACTGCTCGCCGAGGGCTTCACCTTACTGAGTGAAACCGACACCGAAGTGGCCGCTGTGCTGCTCGGACGCGAATACCAGCGCGTCGGCGACCTGGCCGAGGCTTTTCGCACCGTCGTTGCCCGCCTCGACGGCGCCTTCACGCTGCTGGCCGTGCACCAGGACCAGCCCGGCGTCGTCGTCGGCGCCCGCCGCAACTCGCCGCTCGTCATCGGGCTCGGCGACGGCGAGAACTTTCTCGGCTCCGACGTGGCCGCTTTCGTGGAATACACCCGTCGCGCCGTCGCCATCGGCCAGGACCAGATCGTCACCATCACAGCGGATGCCGTCACTGTCACCGATTTCGATGGTCACCCGGTCGAGACCGAGGAATTCGATGTCGCCTGGGACGCCTCGGCGTCGGAGAAGGGCGGCTGGTCCAGCTTCATGGCCAAGGAGGTCTCCGAGCAGCCGGACGCCGTCGCCAACACCCTGCGCGGCCGCATCGCCGACGGCCACGTGGTCGTACCCGAACTGAGCGCATTCGGCGATGACGTGCTCGCCGGCATCCGTCGGATCGTCATCATCGCCTGCGGAACCGCCGCCTACGCTGGCCAGGTCGCCAAATACGCCATTGAAAAGTGGGCGCAGGTGCCCGTCGACGTCGAGCTCAGCCACGAGTTCCGTTACCGCGACCCGGTGCTCAGCGACGACACCCTGGTCGTGTCGATCAGCCAGTCCGGCGAAACCATGGACACGCTCATGGCCGTCAAGTACGCCATGTCGCTCGGTGCCAAGGCGATCTCGATCTGCAACACGCAGGGCGCGACCATCCCGCGCGAGAGTGATGCCGTCATCTACACCCACGCCGGCCCCGAGGTCGCGGTCGCGTCGACCAAGGCTTTCGTCGCGCAGATCACGGCGCTCTACCTGTTTGCGCTGCACCTGGCCCGGGTGCGCGGCAGTCTCACCGAGGCCGAGCAGGCCGCGCAGGTCGCCGAACTGCAGGCCATCCCGGCGAAAATCGAGACCGTTCTGCAGGTCGAAGACGAGGTGCGTCAGCTGGCCCGCTGGATGAGCGACACCCGCGCCGTGTTGTTCCTCGGCCGTCACGTTGGTTTTCCGATCGCGCTCGAGGGAGCACTCAAGCTTAAGGAGCTCGCCTACATCCATGCCGAGGGCTTCGCTGCCGGTGAGCTCAAGCACGGTCCGATCGCGCTGATCGAACCCGGTCAGCCGGTGTTCGTCGTGGTGCCGAGCCCGCGCGGCTCGGCACACCTGCACCCCAAGGTCGTCTCCAACATTCAGGAGATCCGCGCCCGCGGTGCCCGCGTCATCGCCATCGCCGAGGTCGGCGACGCCGCCGTGCTGCCGTTTGCCGACACCGTCATCCGCATTCCGCTCGCAGCTCCACTGTTCGAACCGCTGCTGGCCGTGGTGCCGCTGCAAATTTTCGCCATGGAGCTCGCCATCGCCAAGGGCCTCGACGTGGACCAGCCGCGCAACCTCGCCAAATCCGTCACGGTCGAATAGTCCGCAGTGATCAAGGGCATCGGGGTCGACGTGGTCGACCTGGCGCGGTTCACCCGCCAGGTCGCGCGCACGCCGGGCCTGGTACCACGCTTGTTCGCCCAGAGCGAACGCGGTCTGCCGGTACATTCCCTCGCTGCGCGTTTCGCCGCTAAGGAAGCTCTGATCAAGGCCCTCGGCGACAGTGCGGGGGCCACCTGGCAGGAGATGGAAATCGTGAACGACCCACACGGCAACCCCGAATTCAAGCTCAGCGGGGCGGCCCTGCAAGCGGTGAAAGATCGCGGCATCAGCCGCGTGCACGTCACCATGACGCACGACGCCGGCGTGGCCTGCGCCTTCGTCGTGGCCGAGTCGTGAGCGGGTTTCGCGAGGCCGTGATCAACCTCGCCGCGATCCGAAGCAATATGGCGCACCTGCGTGCGCTGGTCGGCACCCCGCACGCCATGGCCGTGGTCAAGGCCAACGCCTACGGTCACGGCGCCGTGCCCGTGGCCCGCGCCGCCCTCGCCGGTGGCGCCGACTGGCTCGGCGTCGCCGACATCGACGAAGCCCTGCAGTTGCGTGACGCCGGAATCGACGCGCCGATCCTGGCCTGGCTGCACGATCCAGACGCCGATTTCAGCGCCGCCATCGACGATGACATCACCCTCGGCCTCTCGTCAGCACGCCAACTGCAACGGGCAGCGGATGCAGCGGCGGAACTCGGCCAGACGGCATCCGTTCATCTCAAACTCGATACCGGCCTGAGCCGAAACGGTGTGCACGAGAACGACTGGGCCGAGGTATTCGCGCTGGCCGCGGCCCTCGAGCAGGTGGGGCTGCTGCGCGTTGACGGCGTGATGAGCCACCTCTCCAACACCTCAGCCACCGACGACCAGCAGGCGCTGGAGTGTTTCGAGCGCGGTGTCGCCTTAGTGCGTGCCGCCGGATTGGCCCCGACCCTCGTGCACCTTGCCTCCTCCGCGGCCGCACTGCGGCTGCCAGCCGCGCGCTTTTCGATGGTTCGCCTGGGCATCACCCTGTACGGGCTGTCGCCGTTTGATGATGCCAGCAGCGCCGACCTCGGCCTGGTGCCGGCCATGACCCTGCGCGGCCGGGTCGCCCAGGTGCGCCGGGTGGCCGCGGGCGCCGGCGTCTCCTACGACTATCTCTGGCGGGCGCCGGAAGACTCCACGCTCGTGCTCGTGCCGCTCGGCTACGCCGACGGAATTCCGCGGCAGGCCTCCGGCAGTGCGCTCGTGCAGATTCACGGCGCGACCTACCCGCTGGTCGGTCGTGTCGCGATGGACCAGTTCGTGGTCAATCTCGGAGCCGACAATCCAGGCGTCGCCGTGGGCGATACCGTCGTGCTGTTCGGAGACCCGGCCACGGGAGCGCCGAGCGCGACCGACTGGGCCGACGCGGCCGGCACGATCAACTACGAGATCGTCACCCGCATCGGACACCGGGTGCCCCGGCTGCACATCCATGGCTGAGTCGGGTCGGTCTGAACTGCGGCGAACCATCCCCGATGCCGCCGCGATGCACCGCTTCGGTATCGGACTCGCGGCCACGCTGCGGGCCGGCGACCTGATCGTGCTCACCGGGCCGCTCGGCGCGGGCAAGACCACCCTCACCCGCGGCGTCGGCGAGGGGCTGCAGGTGCGTGGCGCCGTCACCAGCCCGACCTTCGTGCTCGCGCGCACGCATCCGAGCCTGGTTGGTGGCCCACCGTTCGTGCACGTCGACGCCTACCGCCTTAACAGCGCCATGGAGCTCGACGACCTCGACATCGACTTCGCCCACTCCATCGTGGTCGTTGAATGGGGTCGCGGCCTGCTCGACGGCATCACCGAGTCCTGGCTCGACATTGAAATCGAGCGACCGCAGGGCCGGTCTGACGCCATCAGCGAAGCGGATGCCGCGGTATCCGTTATCGATCTGGATCACGACCTCGACGAACCGCGCACCGTCACGTTGATCGGCCACGGGCCGCGCTGGACGGATGCGACCGACGTCGGGCAACTGCGACCGCGGCGCTGAGCCCCAGGCCGCTACTTCAGCAGCGCGACGTCCGAGACGAGTTCGATGTGTGCGAGCATCTTCGCCGCGGCCTCGTCGGCATCCTGCGAGCGGATGGCCGCCGTGATCGCTCGGTGCGACGCCAGGGACTGCTCGGGTCGTCCCGGCTGGGCGAGTGACTCGAGCCGCGTTTCGAGGATCATCTCGGCGATGAATGCCATCAGCTGGGCGAGCACGGGGGAGTGCGCAGCCGTCGTGACGGCTTGGTGGAAGAGCTCGTCGCCGTGCGACCCGCGGTCACCGACGGCGATTTCCTCGGCCATGACTCGGAGCGCATCCTCGATCGCGAGCAGGTCGGCATCCGTTCGGCGTTCCGCGGCGAGCTCGGCGAGTTTTACCTCGAGGGTGCTGCGGGCTTCCACGATCTCGGGGAGCCGGTTGCGATGTTCGCGGAGCCCACTGATCACCGTTGCGATGCTCGGACGGTGGACGAGAACGGCGCCGGTGCCGTGTTGAACGTCGATGACACCGAGCACTTCCAGGGCCACGAGGGCCTGGGCGAGGGTGGCGCGGGAGACACCGAGCCGTTCCGCGAGATCGCGTTCGGCGGGTAACAGGTCACCGGGGCCGAGGTGGGCGGACTCGATGTAGGCGAGAAGCTGGGCCACGAGCTGTTCGTAAAGGCGTGGTTTCGTGACGCGCATAAGCGGCTGGGGTATTGCGTCCCTCGTCATGTCTGCCTCCCTAAGATCTCTGGGCTCAACTTTACACGGCTCTTGACAAAGTCACCTACTGTCTAGGAGGCTAGTCCAGTGAGCCAATAGCCCACATTCATCTGAACCTATGGAGGAACAACGATGTCCGCTCCCGTTATCTCAATCATCATCCTGGCGGTGATGTTTCTGATCGCCACGCTTTTGCCCGTCAACATGGGTGCGCTGGCCTTCGTGGGTGCCTTTCTACTCGGTGCTGTCTTCCTCGGCATGGAGACCACCGATATTCTCGCCAACTTCCCGGGCGGGCTGTTCCTCACGCTCGTCGGCGTTACGTACCTGTTCGCGATTGCGCAGGGCAACGGCACGATCGACCTGCTGGTGCGCGGTGCAGTGCGGCTCGTCGGTGGTCGGGTGGCCCTCATCCCCTGGGTGATGTTCGTGATCACCGCCGTGATCACGGCCGTCGGTGCGCTGTCCCCGGCCGCGGTGGCCATCGTGGCGCCGATCGCGCTCGGCTTTGCCCGCAAGTACAAGATCAGCCCGCTGCTGATGGGCATGATGGTGATCCACGGCGCGCAGGGCGGCGGATTCTCGCCGATCGCCGTCTACGGCGTGATCGTGAACAGCCTCATCTCGACCACCGGGCTCGACGCGAGCCCGACAGCGGTGTTTCTGTCGAGCCTCATCTTCAACTTTCTGATCGCCGTCGTGCTGTTCATTGTGCTCGGTGGCCGAAACCTGATGTCGAGCCGGGTCGGACATTTCGTGGAGCAGGCCGCCGAAGCGCGCATGGCCGTGAGTGTCGGTGCGCGCGCCGGCGGTGATGTGGCGTTCAAGGGCTTCGGCTCCGGCATCTACGGCCCCCGCGACCCCGCAGGCGACGGAGTGCTGGCCACGGCCACCCGCGGAGAGCGCATTCCGCAGCTTGTGACGGTGGCCGGCCTCATCGCCCTCGCCGTGATCGCGCTCGGCTTCAAGGTTGACGTGGGCTTCGTTGCCATCACTATCGCCGTCATCCTCGCCCTCGTCTCGCCTGCGGCGCAGAAGGGCGCGGTCAACAAGATCAGCTGGTCCACCGTGCTGCTCATCTGCGGCATGCTCACTTTCGTCGGTGTTCTCGAAGAGGCAGGCACCATCGAATACGTGTCGGAAGCGGTGGCCAACCTCGGCATGCCCCTGCTTGCCGCACTCTTGATCTGCTACATCGGTGCCGTCGTCTCGGCCTTCGCCTCGTCAACGGCCATTTTGGCCGCGCTGATTCCGCTCGCCGTGCCGTTCCTCGCGACCGGGGAAATCAGCGCCATCGGCGTGATCTGCGCGCTCGCCGTCGCGTCGACCATCGTGGACGTGTCGCCGTTCTCGACCAATGGCGCGCTCGTGCTCGCCAACGCCCCCGACGACGTGGACAAGGACCGCTTCTACAAGCAGATCCTCGCCTACAGCGGAATCGTCGTTGTGGCCGGGCCGGCCATCGCCTGGGCGGTGCTCGTGCTGCCCGGGTGGCTGTAACCCGTCACCGACCCCACGCACCTCGAGAAAGGACCGATCATGAGTACCGAAACCGACACCCGTTCTGAAACCGACCGACAGGGCCCCCTCGCGGGCTACCTCGTTGTGGATCTCAGCCGCGCGCTCGCCGGTCCGCACGCGAGCATGATGCTCGCCGACCTCGGCGCACGCGTGATCAAGGTGGAGAATCCAGGCACGGGAGACGATACCCGCGGCTGGGGCCCGCCCTTTGTGGGCCCCGCGAACGATCCGCAATCCACGTACTTTCTCTCGTGCAACCGCAATAAAGAATCCATCGCCCTCGATCTGAAGAGTGACGACGGCCGGGAGGTGCTCAGCGAGCTGCTGCTGCGCGCGGACGTTGTGGTGGAGAATTTTCGTCCAGGGGTGCTCGACCGGCTCGGATTCTCGCCCGAGGCGATGCACGCTCTCAACCCGGCGCTGGTGATTCTCTCGATCACCGGTTTCGGCCACGACGGCCCGGAATCCAGTCGAAGCGGCTACGACCAGATTCTGCAGGGCGAGGCCGGCCTGATGTCCCTCACCGGCTCCGCCCCCGACGACCCGCAGCGTGTGGGCGTGCCGATCGCCGATCTGCTCTCGGGCATGTATGGCGCGTTCGGACTGCTCGCCGCGCTGCTTCAGCGCGAGCGCACCGGTCAGGGACAGATTGTGCGCACCTCGCTGCTCGCCGCACTGGTGGGAGTGCATGCCTTCCAAGGCACCCGCGCCACGGTGGCCGGCGAGGTGCCGGAAGCCCAGGGCAACCACCATCCGTCGATCGCTCCCTACGGGCTCTTTCCCTGCCGCGGCGGGAGCGTGCAGATCAGCATCGGCAGTGAGAAACTCTGGGCCACCTTCGCAGCCGAGTTCGGCCTCGATGCTGCGCAATCCGAGTGGGCCACCAACGCGCACCGCGTGCGCAATCGGGAGGGCCTCAAGGCTGCCATAGCGGATGCCTTCGCCAACTTCGATGCCGTGACTCTGCTGAAGAAACTGACCGACGCCGGAATCCCGGCCGGCAAGGTGCGTTCCCTGGATGAGGTCTATCAATGGGATCAGGTGCTCTCGCAGGGGCTGCTGATCGACGTTGAACACGAGGTGCTCGGCCGGATCAGCCTCCCCGGGCCTCCGCTTCGGTTCTTCGGACCCGCCGATACGGTCGAGACAACGAACACGATGCACTCCGCTCCGCCCGTGCTCGATCAGCACGGCAACGACATTCGCACCTGGCTCAACCGTTCACTGGAAGGTATCTCACTTTGATTTCTCAACCCGCGCTCGCAACTCGCCACCTCAACGCCACGGAGCTCATCGACGTGGTGCTCGATAACGGGTCCTTTACGAGCTGGGATCAGCCCGTGGTTGACCCCGACCCGAACGAGGCGTACCGGGCCGACCTCGTGAAGGCACGAGCGAAGAGCGGCACCGACGAGGCGGTGCTCACCGGCGAGGGGCTGATCCACGGACGCCGGGTGGCGATCGTCGTCAGCGAGTTCGCGTTTCTTGCCGGATCGATCGGGCTTTCTGCTGCTGACCGGATTGTGGACGCGATCGAACGGGCCACACGCGAGGGGTTGCCGGTCCTGGCCGGACCGGCATCCGGCGGTACCCGCATGCAGGAGGGCACGTTGGCCTTTTTGTCGATGGTGAAGATCACCGCCGCCGTGCGCGCGCACCGCGAGGCCGGGCATCCGTATCTGGTGTACCTGCGGCACCCCACCACGGGCGGGGTGATGGCCTCCTGGGGCTCACTCGGGCACGTGACGGTGGCCGAGCCGGGCGCGCTGCTCGGGTTTCTCGGCCCGCGGGTCTATGAGGCGCTGTACGGCAAGAAATTTCCGGAAAACGTGCAGGTCTCTGAAAACCTGTTCAACCAAGGGCTGATCGACGCCGTTGTGCCGCCGGAGCAGCTGCCGGAGATCGTGCACCGCGCCCTCACAATTCTCACCGACCGGGCCTCCATGCCGGTGGCGGCACCGGAGACCCTGAACGTGCGGCCGGCAGTGAGCGGCGCGTGGGCATCCATTCAGATTTCGCGCAACCCGCGGCGACCAGACCTGCGCCAGCTGCTCGCCTACGGCGCGCACGACGTGCTGCCGCTCAACGGCACGGGCGAGGGTGAGAAGGACCCGGGGCTCATGCTCGCCATGGCACGGTTCGGGCAGCAGAGCTGCATCGTGCTCGGGCACATCCGGGCGCGGCCTTCGCAAGACACCAGGATGGGCCCCGGATCGCTGCGGGAGGCCCGTCGCGGTATGCGCCTTGCGGAAGAACTCGGGCTTCCGCTGCTCACCGTGATCGACATCGCCGGGGCCGCGCTGTCGAAGGAGGCCGAGGAGGGCGGCATGGCCGGGGAAATCGCGCGCTCTTTGCACGAGCTGATCGGCCTGCGGTCGGCAACCGTGTCCGTGCTGCTCGGACAGGGTGCCGGCGGCGGGGCGCTCGCGCTGCTGCCCGCCGACCGTACGATCGCCGCCCAGCACTCCTGGCTGTCGCCGCTTCCTCCCGAAGGGGCAAGTGCCATCGTGCACCACAACACCGAGTTCGCACCGGCCATGTCGGAGGCTCAGGGCGTGAACGTGGCCTCGCTGTACGCCAATCGGATCGTCGACCACATCGTGGACGAGCGCCCCGACGCCGCCGACGAGGGACGGGCGTTCTGCCAGCGGCTGGCTGAAGCCATCGAATACGAGCTGTCCACGCTGTCCACGGTGCCCGTTGACGAGCTACTTCCGCGTCGCTTGGCCCGCTACCGTTCCCTCGGTCGCTGACTCTCGTCCTTTCGACGGATGATTTGACCCTCCAGCCGCAGCGGCCGACGCGCGCAGCGCCTGCCGCATCAAAGCTAGGCTGAGCGGGTGCTACTTGCCATCGATACCTCTGCCGGCACGAGTGTCGCCGTGGTCGACCTTGACCGCGGGATAATCGCCGAACGCGGCGAGGCTGACACCATGCGCCATGCCGAAATCGTCGGCCCGTTCATTCTCGACTGCCTCCTTGACGCGAAGATCACCCCGGCGGATCTCTCCGGCGTGGTCGGCGGCATGGGCCCGGGCCCCTTCACCGGCCTGCGCGTCGGCATCGCCTCGGCGCGCGTGTTCGCCCTCGGCGCCGGCAAGCCGCTCGTGCCGGTGATCAGCCACGACGCCATCGCCTACGGCCACTACCGTCGCGGCCACACCGGCCCGCTCGTCGTCGTCACCGACGCTCGCCGCCGCGAAATCTACTGGAGTGCTTACAGCGAAGCGGATGCCGTCGGCCTGCCCGTGCGCGTCGGCCCACCCGGACTCGCCAAACCGGCCGAACTCGACGAGCCCGCCTGGCAGCACGCGCTCTGGCCGCGCCTCGACGCCGCCACGGTGTCGGCCGGGGAACTCGGTCTGGTCGCCGAACTCAACTATGCCCATCGGCGCCCGTTCGCCGCGAACGAGCCGCTGTACCTGCGCTCACCCGACGTCACGCTCTCGAATGGACCCAAGCGGGTCAGCCGATGACGTGGCAGCTGCGCCGTGCGCACGAGGCAGACCTCGCGGCGATCATGCACCTCGAAACCAGTATCTTTGAAAACGATGCCTGGTCACAGCCGATGATGGCCCGGGATCTCGGCGACCCCGCCTGCTATTACCTTGTTGCTTTTCCCCCGGACGACCCGGATAATATCGAGGCCTACGCCGGACTGCTCGCCCCGCAGGGAGCCAACGAGGGCGACATTCAGACCATCGCCGTCGCCGACTCGGCCCGCGGCCACGGCCTCGGACGCACCTTGATGCAGGCCCTCATCTCCGAGGCCCGCAAACGCGGCGCCCGGCTGGTGTTTCTCGAAGTGCGCGCCGACAACCCCAGCGCCCAGCGTCTCTACGATCGGCTCGGATTCGTGGAGGTCGGCGTGCGCCGCGGCTACTACCAGCCCGACAACGTCGACGCCATCGTCATGCGCCTGAATATTCCAGAATTGGAATCTATGCTCACCGCCCCAGAATCAGCCGTGCCCACCTCCGCGGAGAATCCGTGACGACCATGAACCGCACCGCCCTGAATCGATCAGAACCGCTCGTACTCGGCATCGAAACCTCCTGCGACGAGACCGGCATCGGCATCGTGCGCGGAACCACCCTGCTCTCCAACACCATCGCGAGCTCGATGGACGAACACGCCCGCTACGGCGGCGTCGTGCCCGAAATTGCCGCGCGAGCCCACCTCGATGAGCTCGTGCCGGCCATTGACGCGGCCGTCGCCGAGGCCGGCATTCGCTTGAGTGATCTCGATGCCATCGCCGTCACCTGCGGTCCGGGGCTCTCCGGAGCTCTCATGGTCGGGGTCGGCGCCGCCAAGGCGCTCGCCGTCGCTCTCGACAAACCGATTTACGCGGTCAACCACCTGGTCGGCCACGTCGGCGCCGACCTGCTGCGCGGCGCTTCCAGTACCAACGACACCGAGCCACTCGAGTACCCGACGATCGCGCTGCTCGTGTCGGGCGGGCACACCTCGCTGCTGCTTGTGCGTGACCTGGTCAGCGACGTCGAGCTGCTCGGTGAGACCATCGACGACGCCGCCGGGGAGGCCTTCGACAAGGTCGCCCGGCTGCTCTCGCTGCCCTACCCCGGCGGGCCGCAGATCGACCGGGTCGCAGTCCTCGGCAACCCGAAGGCCATCCGCTTTCCGCGCGGACTCAGCCAGCCCAAGGACATGGCCGCGCACCGCTACGACTTCTCCTTCTCTGGCCTCAAGACCTCGGTCGCCCGCTTCGTCGAACAGCGCCAGGACGCCGGCGAGCCCGTGCCGACAGCCGACGTCGCGGCGAGCTTTCGCGAGGCGGTGGTCGACATTCTGCTCACCAAAGCTCTCGCTGCGTGCGCCGACCACGACGTGCCGCGGCTGCTGCTCGGCGGCGGCGTCATCGCCAACGCTCGACTGCGCCAGGTCGCCACCGAGAGAACGGATGCTGCCGGCGTTGTCCTGCGCATCCCGCCGCTCTCGCTCTGCACTGACAACGGCGCCATGATCGCCGCCCTCGGCGCGCAACTCATCATGGCCGGGCATGAGCCCTCGACCCTCGAATTCGGCGCCGATTCCACCCTGCCGGTCGGGCAGATCCAGGTTTGAGCAACGCCCAGTCGCCGGGTACCCGCTAACGGGATAATCTGGCAGGGCGAGCACCGAACGAAATTATGAAGGAGACCGCAGATGTCTGATCCCACCCAGCCCCCCGTCGAACCGACGAACAGCGGCCCGACGAACTCGAATCCGGCCGGTGCCAGCGTGCCCCCCGCCGCGCCCGCCTATCCAAGCTATCCGGCGGCGGGTACGCAGCCCCCCGCTTACGGCCAGGCTCCCGCGTATGGCCAGAATCCCGCGACCGGTCAGAACCCGTATGGCCAGCAGAACCCGCAGGACAAGTACAACGTTCTGTCGATCATCTCCCTCGTCACGTCGATCCTCGCGATCTCGATCGTGGGCATCATCACCGGCCACATCGCCCTGAGCCAGATCAAGAAGACCGGCGAAAAGGGCTACGGCCTCGCCCTCGGTGGTCTGATTGTCGGCTACCTCGGGTTCGTCGTGGGAATTTTGGTGCTCATTGGTTCCATCGGGCTGCTCGTCGGAATCGCCAACAGTGGTGTGAGCGAGCCCTACTAACCCCACCCGGTTCGCAGCACGAGGACAGCAATGAGTACACCGCACCAGAATTCCGACACGCATCGGGATTACACCCGTGACCCCGCGCCCCCGGGCGGCCAGCTCAGCTGGGAATCGACCGTCACTGCGCCCACCGAGTTCGTGCCGTACACGTACACCGAGGCGGAGGTGCGGCGCATCACCGGCCGTCGCCGACTCTCGGTCGCCTCCGTCGTCTGCGGGTTCATCGGGCTCGCGCTCGGCGTACTCGGAGTGTTCGGCCTGCCGGTCGCGCTCGTTGCGATCGTCCTCGCCTTGATTGCGCGCACCACCGAGCATCGGGCGCGTGCCCTCTGGAGCAGCGGCCTGGCGAGCGGCATCGTCGGGATTCTGCTCGCGGCTGGCTGGTTCGTCTACATCAGCCAGACCGTGCTGCCCCTGCTGGAGGCCGACCGTTAGCGCACGCGGTCCACGAGCAGCGCGACCCGATGTCCGGCCACCCGGGTCAAGATCAGCGTCGCGACTTCCGGCCCCTTGAGCTTCAACCGGGTGCGCAGCGTCGCGGGATCAACGTCGACGCCGCGCTTCTTGATCTCGAGCGTTCCGATGCGGCGCTCGAGCAGCGCGAGCCGCAGCTTCTTCTCGTCGAACGACAGCGTTTCGAGCACCCGAAAGGCGGTTGCGAACGGCGTCGGCGTCAGCGTGTCGTTGGTCAGGTAGGCGATTCCCTCGCTCAGCATGCTGGCCTTCATCGAGCGGGCCAGATCGCCGATCAGTCGCGCCCGAATGACCGCGCCGTCGGGTTCGTAGACGTAGTGACCGAGTTCGCCGACCGGCTCGTCTTCGCTGTCGGCATCGTTGCTCAGCTCCTGCACGCCATCCCGGGTCAGCAGCAACGCCGATCGACGGATGCCCGGGCGGGCGAGAGCGCCGAACCACAGTCCCATCTCCACCAGCTGGCCATCCACCGACACCCACTGGGCCTCCGCGTCGACCGGAATCTGGTCGCGATCATGGCCGGGACCGAGCTTCATGCCGAGCGGCAGCGTCGTTGCCAGCAGGTAGGCGAAGTCGAGGGAGGGGGAGTAATCTTCGGAGCGGGTGAGTCGCTTGGTGTTGCTGTGTCCGCCCGTGCGCCGGGCTGGATCGAGCCAGACCGCGTCGAAATCGGTCAGATCAACCGTCTCGGCGTCGGCCTGCAACGCGGAGGCATTGGGGAACGGGGCCAGGTTGTAGCTCGCAACCGTGGCCGTGACCTCGTCGGCGTCGACGGCCACGACCGGTAGATCCATCGCGGCGAGGGCCATCGCGTCGCCGCCGATGCCGCAGCCGAGGTCGGCGACCCGCGGCGCGCGGCCGAGGGCGGCTCCAAGCCCGGCGAATCGCCCGGCGTGCAGTGCGGCAACCCGCAACCGAGTCGCCTGTTCCAGACCGGCCTCGGTGAACAGCATCCGCTCGGCAAATTCTCCGAACTTGGCCACGGCTTTCGCCCGCAGTCGCGACTGGCTCAACACGGCCGACACGAGCCCGGGGGCGTGCCCGGCCTTGCGCAGCTCGCTCACGAGCTTCAGCACATCACCGTTTGCCTCGTAGGGCGGCAGGGAATCCAGCAGCCGTAAACTCGCGGGGGAGAGCAGCTCAACGAGCTCGGTTCGATCCATTCTGTAACGGTACCAAACGGCCCGATCTGGCACTCACGTTGCGCGAGTGCCAGCATCCCCCCTAAACTTCACTTGGCACTCTCGCTGTGAGTCTGCTAACCCAAGTCTTAGAAAGAGGTCAACCGTGTCGGTCTCCATCAAGCCGCTCGAGGATCGCATCGTCATCAAGCAGGTCGACGCAGAGCAGACCACCGCATCAGGTCTGGTCATTCCTGACACCGCGAAGGAAAAGCCCCAGGAGGGCGAAGTTGTTGCAGTCGGCCCCGGCCGCATTGACGACAACGGCAACCGCGTTCCCCTCGACATCGCCGTCGGCGACAAGGTCATCTACTCCAAGTACGGCGGAACCGAGGTCAAGTTCGGCGGCGATGACCTTCTGGTCCTCTCCGCTCGCGACGTGCTCGCTGTGGTCGTGCGCTAAGTAGGTTTCATCACTACCTAGCCTTCAGACTGAAATTGGTCTTTAGACTGAAACTCCCGGATGGCCTGGCCATTCGGGAGTTTTTGTTTGCGCAGTTAGTGTCTCGGTAGGGAGAATATTTATGACGGATGCCGCCGCACCGGCCGATTCGGCCGCTCGCGCCACCCACCGCACCGGCCTCGTCTTCGGCGGCCTGGCCTACGGCCTCTGGGGCGTGCTGCCGCTCTACTTTCTGCTACTCATCCCCTCCGGCGCCTTCGAAATCGTGGCCTGGCGGGTGCTGTTCTCCCTCGTTTTCTGCGCCCTGATCATTACCGTGACCCGCACCTGGACCGTGCTCGGGCGTGCGTTCAAGCAGCCGCGTCTGGTTTGGACCATGGGCCTGGCCGGTGCGTTCATCTTCGTCAACTGGCAGACCTACGTGATCGCCGCGACCACCGGGCACGTCGTCGAAGCAGCCCTCGGCTACTTCATCAACCCGATCGTCACGGTGCTTCTGGGCGTCTTCGTGCTGCGCGAACGGTTGCGCCGCCTGCAGTGGGTGGCCATCGGCATCAGTTTTATCGCCGTGATCGTGCTGGCGGTCGGCTACGGCTCGCTGCCGTGGATCTCGCTCATCCTCGCGTTCTCCTTCGGCTTCTACGGGCTGATCAAGAAGCGCGTCGGCCCGAACGTCGACGCCGTCACCGGCCTCACCCTCGAAACGGCCTGGCTGGCCCCGGTCGCCATCATTCAGCTTCTGGTCGTTTCCGGCATGTCCGGCCTCACCTTCGGCACCGTCTCCGGCTGGCACACGGCTGGCCTGCTCGCGGCCGGGGTCATTACCGCTGTTCCCCTGCTGCTCTTCGCCGCCGCCGCCCGGCGCCTGCCGCTGACGGTACTCGGACTCATTCAGTTCGTCGCGCCGGTCATTCAATTTCTCGTCGGCGTAGTCCTTCTGAAAGAGGCGATGCCGCTCGAACGCTGGGCCGGATTCGCCCTGGTCTGGGTGGCCTTGATCATACTGATGGTCGATATGGTCGCCTCCGGCCGCGGACCCCGTCGCAGCTCGCTTGAGCCTGCCTAATACCGTCCGACTTGGCTCCGCACCCCCGTCCGGCCCAGCCGATACGCTGAACCGACACGTCACCTCAGCTCGTACCAAAGGATTTTAGATGCCCCGTCGCACGCTCACCGTCGTCGTTCTGCTCGGCGCCCTGGCCCTCACCGGCTGCACCAGCACGACCCCGGCCGCGCCGAGCACGACCCCGGCCGCGGTCGTCACGGCCGCTCCGAGCGGTGACGGAACCTTGAGCATCGGCACCCTCTTTCCCACCACCGGGGACAATGCTGCGAGCGGCGCAGCGCAGGTGGCAGGCACCGAGCTCGCCCTGCGCGACATCCTGGCCGAGCAGGCGACGCCGACGCAGCCGATCCAACTCGTGCATCGCAACTCGGCCGGTGACCTCGCCGCCGCCTACGCCGACCTCGCCGCTCGCGGCGTTGACCTGGTCTTGTGGGACGCGACGACCGCGCTGCCAGCGGATGCGCACAGCTCCGTTGGCAGCGCCGCTCTGGTATCACTGGGTGACTTCGCCAACGGTGGCACACCGCTCGCCGCAGACGAGACATTCACCGCGCATCTGAAGACCGCCGACCCGGGACTGAACGCCACCGCTGGCGGCGCGGAGGCCTACGACGGCCTGATCACGGCCGCCCTGGCCGCCGTGATCACCGGGGACGACGGCGGCGCATCGCTCGATGCCGGCTGGCCGCAGGTGATTTCGGGAACGGCCGTCTGCCTCTCCTGGGGCGAGTGCGTGTATGCGCTGGGGCAGGAGCAAACCATTGATTATCAGGGTGTGACCGGTCGCCGTTCGTAACGATTTGATCGCTTTACCCGGTTGTAACACGCACAGGTAGGTTTCTGTGCCGTTGATTGCCTAATCTGTCACCACGGCAGTCAATCGGCTGACCAGACTTACCTCTCGTTATCTATCAAGGAGCAACATGAGCGTATTCGCGAAGGCCTCCGCCTCCCGCTCCGTTCGTACCCTCGTTACCGGTGTCGCGCTCGTCGGCGTGAGCGCACTTCTGCTCACCGGCTGCAGCAACGACGCTGTTACGGCACCCAGTGATTCTGCGGCGCCGTCGGCGGATGCCGCAGACTTCAATACGGTAGAGGCCGGTGACCGCGACCTGACGCTGAAGATCGGCACCGCCCTTCCTCAGAGTGGTGGACTGGCGTTCCTCGGCCCGCCCGAAGAAGCCGGTGTACAGCTGGCTGTCAACGACATCAACGCGGCCGGCCTCGGCATTACCGTCGAAGCCATTTTCCGCGACTCGGGTGACACCACGACCGACACCGCCACCGTTTCGGTGACCGACCTGCTGTCGCAGGACGTCTCGGCGATCGTCGGTGCGGCCTCTTCTGGTGTCTCCAAAACCATAATCGACCAGATCACCGGCGCCGGCGTCGTGCAGTTCTCCCCGGCCAACACCTCGGACGCCTTCACGACCTACGACGACAACGGTCTGTACTGGCGTACGGCTCCGTCTGACGTTCTGCAGGGCGAAGTGCTCGGCACCCAGATCGCTGACGATGGCAACGCCACCCTCGGCCTGATCGTGCTGAACGATGCTTATGGAACCGGCCTCGCCAAGTACACCAGCGACGCGTTCACCGCTGCCGGCGGCGAGGTGGTTGCGGAGGTACTCTTCAACGAGGGCGATTCCAACTTCGCCTCGCAGATCGCCGAAGTGACCGCGGCAGATCCCGACGCGATCGCGCTTGTCACGTTCGACCAGGCCAAGGTCATCGTCCCGGCGCTCGTCGGTTCCGGTTTTCCCGGCGACAAGCTGTACTTCGTCGACGGAAACGTCGCCGACTATAGCGCCGACTTCGCAGCCGGCCTCATCGAGGGCTCCAAGGGCACGTTGCCCGGCCTCGACACCGCCTCGCTCGGTGACTTCACCACCCGCCTCCTCGAAGTAGACCCGACGCTGACCGACTACAGCTACGCTGCCGAGTCCTACGACGCCGTGATCCTGATCGCCCTGGCCGCCTACGCGGCCAACGACGTGTCGGGTGAATCCATCGCGAGCTACCTGCGTCAGGTCTCCGGCGGAACCGGTGATGGCACCAAGGTCACCGACTTCGCCGAGGCTGCTGCAGCCTTGAAAGCTGGCGATCAGGTCGATTACGACGGCTTCTCCGGCCCGATCACGTTCGACGAGAACGGCGACCCGACCGGCGCTAGCATCGGCATCTACGAGTTCGATGCTGGCAACAAGTACACCCGCATCAACTAGCTCCACCGTTTAGCTGAATGATTGAAGGGCCCCGGCTTCGGTCGGGGCCCTTCTGCGTACCGCGTTGATTCACGCGAGCGGATGCGGCGACCCGGCCGCCAGCATCCGCTCAGCAAGCCCACACACAGAAGCGGCGCCCGAGAGAGTCTCGGACGCCGCCACGGGCTGGTACGGGTTATTTCGGGAGCTAATCCTGCCCGAGGGTGCCCAGGTAGAGGCCGATCACCTTGGGGTCGTTCAAAAGCTCACGTCCGGTGCCGGTGTACGCGTCCCGGCCCTGGTCAAGCACATAGCCGCGGTCGCAGATCTGCAGGCAGCGGCGGGCGTTCTGCTCGACCATGATCGTGGTCACTCCGGCCTTGTTGATCTCCTTCACCCGCAGAAAGGCTTCATCCTGGCGCACCGGGGACAGCCCGGCACTCGGCTCGTCGAGGAGCAGCACGTGCGGGCCCATCATGAGCGCGCGGCTCATGGCGACCATCTGTCGTTCGCCGCCGGAGAGCGAACCGGCGCGCTGGGACATCCGCTTGCCGAGCTCTGGAAAGATCTCGGTGACGAACTCCAAGCGTTCCACGAGCCCCTTGGGCTTGAGAAAGATGCCCATTTCGAGGTTCTCTCGAATGGTCAGGGTGGGAAAGACGTTGTTGTTCTGCGGTACGAAACCCACACCCTGTGCGACCAGCTTGTTGGCCTTGAGGTTGGTGATGTTGTTGCCGCGGAGCAGAATTTCGCCCTCGCGTACCTTGACCAGCCCGAAGATCGACTTGAGCAGCGTGGACTTGCCGGCGCCATTCGGGCCGATGATGCCGATCAGTTCGCCTTCGTAGGCGGTGAGCGAGCAGGAATTGAGAATGTTCACGCCGGTCACATACCCCGCGGTCACGTTCTTGACCGCGACGACCGCTTCCCGAGTCTCGGCCGGTGCTGGCGGGGCCAGCGGATTAGCGTTCGTCATCGAGCAACTCCTTTATGGCTGAGACGTTTTCGGCTTCGGCGGCCTGGTCTTCGCCGATGTCTTCGTCGTGGTGCTGCCCGAGATAGGCGTCGATCACGGCCGGGTTTCTCATGACCTCGTGCGGGTCGCCCTCGGCGACCACCTGGCCCTCGGCCATCACGATGACCCAGTCGGCGATGTGCCGCACCATGTGCATGTCGTGCTCCACGAACAGAACGGTCATGCCCTGGGACTTGAGGTTCAAAATATGGTCGAGCAGCGACTGGGTCAGTGCCGGGTTTACGCCGGCCATTGGCTCGTCGAGCATTACCAGGGTCGGGTCGCTCATCAGCGCTCTGGCCATTTCGAGCAGCTTGCGCTGCCCGCCGGAGAGGCTCGCCGCGTAGTCGTCCTTCTTGGTATCGAGCTTGAACCGGGTGAGCAGATCGAGTGCTTTGGCCCGGTTCTCCTCCTCCTGGTTGCGCCAAAGAAACGGCATCAGCGCGCGGAACATATTCTCGCCGGTCTGGCCCTTGGCGCCGAGCAGCATATTGTCCATGACGGTCAACAGCCCCAGGGCCTTGGTGAGCTGGAACGTGCGAATCTGGCCCATGCGGGCGACCCGGTAGGCGGGAACGCCGGCCAGGGAGCGGCCGTCGAAGGTCCATTTGCCGGCGTCGGGCTTGTCGAAACCGGTCAGCAGGTTGAACAGGGTGGTCTTGCCGGCACCATTGGGGCCGATCAGCGCGGTGATGGCGCCGCGCGGAACTTCGACGTGGTTGACATTCACCGCGGTCAGGCCGCCGAAGGTGCGGCGCACGCCGTCGACGACGAGAATCGGGTCGACCTTGCGGCAGCCCGGTTCGGCCTCGCCGATGTGCAGGCCGGTCGTTTTGATCGGCTTCTGGGTGGGAACGGGCGGCTCGAGCGGAGCGGCCGAAACAGCGTTATCGGACAAAAGCCAACTCCTTCTTATTGCCGAAGATGCCTTGCGGTCTAAAGATCACGATTAACATAATCGCGAGTCCCACCAGGATGAAGCGCAGCTGGCCGCCCTGAATGGCCGTCATGAACGGCAGCCAGCCGGCCTCGACGGCCCGGGAGATGAAGCCGGAGAAGAACGACAGCAGCACCCAGAAGATCATCGAACCGATGATCGGGCCGAGCACCGTCGCAGCCCCGCCGAGCAGCAGGATGGCGTAGATGAAGAAGGTCAGCGTGGTCTGATAGTTCGACGGCACGACCGCTCGGGGCAGGGCGAAGATCATGCCGGCGATGGTGCCGAGTACTCCACCGAAAATGAGCGACTGCATTTTGTAGGCGTACACGTTCTTGCCGAGCGCACGCACGGCGTCTTCGTCTTCGCGGATGCCCTTGATCACTCGGCCCCACGGGCTGCGCATGATCTGCCAGACGAACAGCGCCGCGAGAATCACGATCGACCAGGCGACGATGCGCAGCCAGGTGTCGTAGGCGTTGTTCTCAAACGGCCCGAATCCGTAGCTGCCCTCGGCAAGCGGGTTGAGCGCCGCGAACTCGTTCTTGTAACCGCTCAGGCCGTTGGCCGACCCGGTCACTGCGGCGAAGGTGTTCGTCGTGAACAGCAGCCGCACAATCTCGGCGGCGGCGATCGTGACGATCGCGAGGTAGTCAGCGCGCAGTCGCAGTGTCGGAATACCCAAAATCAAGGCGAAAATAACGGATGCTCCCACCCCCACCAAAAAGGCGCCCCAGACGGGAAAACCGAAGGTCAGGATGGAAATGGCGTAACCATAGGCGCCGAGGGCCATGAAGCCGGCCTGGCCAAAGTTCAGCAGGCCGGTGTAGCCGAAGTGCACGGCGAGCCCGAGGGCGGCGAGTGCGTAAGCGGCAGTGGTCGGGCTAATCAGCTCGACGGCTGCGTTGCCAAAGATTGCTCCCCAGTCCATGTGAACCCCTAACCAATTCTCTCTTTACGACCCAGAATGCCTTGCGGTCGAAACAGCAGCACCAGGATCAAAATAACAAGGGCGCCGACAATCTTCATGTCGGACGGAAGCCAGAGCGTTGACAGCTCAACGAAGAGCCCAACGATGAGGGAACCGACGAGGGCTCCAAAGGCGGTACCGAGACCACCCAGGGTGACGGCCGCGAAGACGAGCAGCAACATTTGAAAGCCCATGTCCCAGCTGACCCCCGGGCGGAAGTAGGCCCAGAGCACCCCGCTGAGCCCGGCCAGTGCTGCCCCGACCACCCAGACGATGCGAATGACGTTGTCGACGTCGATGCCGCTGGCCGAAGCCAGGCTGGGATTGTCGGAGACGGCACGGGTGGCTTTGCCGATGCGGGTGCGCAGCAGAAAGTAGGCCACGGCGAGCAACACCACGATGCTGATGCCCATGCTCGCGAGGTCGATCGGGGAGAGCGAGATCGGGCCGAACTTGAGGTCCGCCATGCCCGCGCCGGGCAGCTGACTCGTGCTGCCGCCGAAGAAATACTGGTACAGGTAGCGCAGCGCCAGCGAGAGTCCGATGCTCACGATCATGAGGGGGATCACCGCCACGCCTTTACGGCGCAACGGTTTCCAGAGCACCGCATCCAGGCTGAATCCGAGCGCGCCGCTCAACGCAATGGCGATGAGAATGGCGAGCCAGATCGGCAATCCGAAGTTGACTGAGAACACCAGCGTCATCAGCGCACCGAAGGTGATCAGCTCGGCGTGCGCGAAGTTGCTCAGCCCAGTGGTGCCGAAGATCAGCGACACGCCAATCGCCGCGAGGGCGAGCAGCAGACCAAAGTTCAGGCCGTTGAAGAACCGGTTCACAAACTGGTCGAAGAAGCTCACCGTATTGCGGACGCCTTCGCCGAGGAAGAAGTTGACCGAGCGACGGTCGGTCAGCCCGAACTCCGTTTCGATCACATTGCTGCCCTCGGTGACGACGACGCCCTCCGGAAGGGTTTCTTCGTCAAGGGTGACCTCATAGGTACTCTTTTCGGGAACCCCGATGGCCCATCGGCCATCAGCATCCGTTACCGTGTCGGCCTCGTAGCCGTTGCCGGACACGGCGATCGCTACGTCGCCGAGGGCTTCCCCGTCGAATTGCACGTTGCCGGAGATCGTGAAATCGAACTCGGTGCCGACCTCGTCGGCGTGCGCGCTGCCCGCCGAGAAGGTGGCCATGGTGAGGGCCGCGAGAAGTGTCACAAACAGGATCACGAGCATCCTGGGAACGTATCTCTGAGCCGTATGTGTGGGCTGCACGGGACCTCCATGTTGGTGCCGACCGATGGGTAACCGGGCGGGCGCCGGGTGACTAATGCCAACTTCTCTGTTGAGAGTATTTGCCGATTATGTCCTATATGTTTCGAAACTCCGCACCGGCTGGCCAATGGTTTGCGGAATGTGATGAGCCCAAACACGCTTAACATTGAAGGACCGGTCTATTCCCTTCACGTCCCGTGGGGTGGTATCGCGATTTTCCGGACAATTTTCAGTTTTTCAGCTACAGGTAAGGGGTTTCATGGATCAGCCAGATCCGTTCGGATTCACCGGACTCACCTACGACGACGTGCTGCTCCTGCCGGGGCACACCGACGTCATTCCGAGCGAGGCGGTCACCAAATCCCGGTTGACCCGGCGCATTGATGTGTCGCTACCGCTGCTCTCCAGCGCCATGGACACCGTGACCGAGACCCGCATGGCGATCGCCATGGCCCGTGAGGGTGGCCTCGGAATTCTGCACCGCAACCTGTCGATCGGGGATCAGGCCGAACAGGTCGACCTGGTCAAGCGCAGCGAATCCGGCATGATCACCAACCCGGTCACCACTTCGCCCGACGCCACCGTCGCCGAGGTTGATGCCCTGTGCGGCCAGTTCCGCGTGAGCGGGCTGCCGGTCGTCGACAGTGACGGCATCCTGGTGGGAATCATCACCAACCGCGACATGCGCTTCGTGCCGCATGCCAAGAAGGCCCTCACCCGGGTGCGCGAGGTCATGACGACCTCCCCGCTGATCACCGGCAAGGTCGGGATGGCTCCCGAAGACGCCCTCGCGATCTTTGCCAAGCACAAGATCGAAAAGCTGCCACTGATCGACGTCAACGGCAAGCTCACCGGCCTGATCACCGTGAAAGACTTCGACAAGAGCGAGGAATATCCCCTCGCCACCAAGGACGACGCCGGACGCCTGCGCGTCGGCGCGGCGATCGGCTTCTTCGGTGATGCCTGGCAGCGCGCGACCGCTCTGCTCGAATCCGGGGTGGACGTGCTCGTGGTCGACACCGCCAACGGCGACAGCGCCGGCGTGCTCGACATCATTCGTCGTCTGAAGTCGGACAAGGCCTTCGCTGACGTCGATGTGATCGGTGGAAACGTCGCCACCCGCTCGGGCGCCCAGGCGCTCATCGACGCGGGTGCCGACGCCATCAAGGTCGGCGTGGGCCCCGGCTCGATCTGCACCACCCGCATCGTGGCCGGTGTCGGCGTGCCCCAGATCACCGCCGTGTATCAGGCCTCGCTGGCCGCGCGCGAAACCGGTATTCCGGTCATCGCCGATGGTGGCCTGCAGTATTCCGGTGACATCGCCAAGGCCCTCGTGGCCGGCGCCGACACCGTCATGCTCGGTTCCCTGCTCGCCGGTTGCACGGAAAGTCCCGGTGAACTCGTGTTCGTCAACGGCAAGCAGTTCAAGACGTATCGCGGCATGGGCTCGCTCGGCGCGTTGCAGACTCGCGGGTCGAAGACGTCGTACTCGAAGGACCGCTACTTTCAGAGCGATGTTCCGAGCGACGAGAAGCTGATCCCCGAAGGTATTGAGGGGCAGGTGCCGTTCCGTGGCCCGCTCGCCGCGGTGGCCTACCAGCTCATCGGCGGCCTGCGCCAGTCCATGTTCTATGTGGGCGCGCGCACGATCACCGAGCTCAAGCAGAAGGGCAAGTTCGTGCGTATCACCCCGGCCGGGCTCAAGGAATCGCACCCGCACGACGTGCAGATCGTGGTCGAGGCTCCGAACTACCGTCGGTAGTTCCGGCCCGGGCCGCCGCTCGCGTTGTCTAGGCGGCCCGCGCTGGCGGCCTGCGGATGCCGGGTGACGGCATCCGCTGGAAAAGGGGATGCCGGTGGCTTCCTCTAAACTGGAATCATGGAAATCGAGATCGGCCGCTCCAAGCGCGCTCGCCGCGTGTACGCCTTCGACGACATCGCGGTGGTGCCCAGTCGGCGCACCCGCGATCCGGAGGACGTGTCGGTCGGCTGGACCATCGACGCTTACCAGTTCGCCATTCCGGTGCTGGCTGCGCCGATGGACTCCGTCGTCTCGCCCACCACGGCCATCATGATGGGCCAGCTCGGCGGCGTTGGCGTGCTCGACCTCGAGGGGCTGTGGACCCGGCATGAGAACCCCGAGCCGTTGCTCGCCGAAATTCGCAGCCTGCCCGCCGATAAGGCGACCGCGCGCATGCAGGAGATGTACTCCGCCCCGATCCAGCCGGAGCTTGTCACCGCGCGCCTGGCCGAGATTCGGGCCGGCGGAGTCACCGTGGCCGGGGCTCTCTCGCCCCAGCGCACCCAGGAACTCTACGAAACCGTCGTTGCCGCCGGCGTCGACCTGTTCGTCATCCGCGGCACCACGGTCTCGGCCGAGCACGTCTCGCAGAACCAGGAACCGCTCAACCTCAAGAAGTTCATCTACGAGCTCGACGTTCCCGTCATCGTCGGCGGCGCTGCCACCTACACGGCGGCCCTGCACCTCATGCGCACGGGAGCCGCGGGCGTTCTGGTCGGTTTCGGCGGGGGCGCTGCGTCGACCACCCGCGCGACCCTGGGCATCCACGCCCCGATGGCCACAGCCGTAGCGGATGTCGCAGGCGCGCGCCGCGACTATATGGACGAGTCCGGCGGGCGTTACGTGCACGTCATCGCCGACGGAGGGCTGGGCACCTCGGGCGACATCGTCAAGGCGATCGCCTGCGGCGCCGACGCCGTCATGCTCGGCACAGCGCTCGCCCGGGCAACGGATGCTCCCGGCGGCGGATTCCACTGGGGCGCCGAGGCGCACCATCCGCAGCTGCCGCGCGGCAAGCGCGTCGAGGTCGGCACCGTCGCGCCGCTCGAGGAGATCCTCTACGGTCCGGCTCCGGTCGCCGACGGCACCGCCAACCTGATCGGCGCGCTGCGTCGGTCGATGGCTACCACCGGTTACTCCGATCTCAAAGAATTTCAACGGGTTGAAGTGGTTGTCGCGCCGTACCGAGTGAACTAACGTCAGCTTAAATCAATATCGGTGAGAACTGGCGTCGGTTTAGATCAACACCGAAGTCAGCTCGTTCCGCCGGTACCCAGATTCACCCGCCACAATTCAGTACTGCAACAGCGTTGTTGCAACACGCCGCTTGAATTTGAACACGGAGTCTGAACAGGAGTAGTCATGGCCCCCCACAATTCGGTACCGCACATTTCAGCAGGGACTAATTCAGCAGTCACTAATTCAGTGACGCGATCCTCGAGATTAGGGCCGGAGGAGCGCGAGGCGGCCCTGGCCAAGCTCAAAGACAAAGAGCTCGACATTCTCGTGGTCGGCGGCGGAATCGTCGGTGCCGGGGCCGCTCTCGATGCCGTCACGCGCGGGTTGAGCGTCGGCATTCTGGAGGCGCGGGACTGGGCCTCAGGCACATCGAGCCGGTCGTCCAAGCTCGTGCACGGCGGCATCCGCTATCTGGAGCAGCTGGACTTTCGTCTGGTGCGGGAGGCGCTCACCGAGCGGGGCCTGCTGTTGCAGCGCATCGCGCCGCACCTCGTGAAGCCGGTGCGGTTCCTGTATCCCCTCAAGAAACGCTTCACCGAACGGTTCTACATCGGCGCCGGAATGCTGCTGTACGACATCTTCTCGTACACCGGGGGGCGCCCGCCCGGGGTGCCGCATCACCGCCACCTGTCGAAGAGTCAGGTGCAGAAGCTCATCCCGAGCCTGACCAACAACGCCCTGGTCGGCGGCATTACCTACTACGACGCCCAGGTCGACGACGCTCGCTACGTGTCCTCGCTTGTACGCACCGCCTCGTTCTACGGCGCGCACGCCGCCAGCCGCGTGCGGGTCGAGGGATTCATCAAGGTGGGGGAGCGCGTCGTCGGCGTGCACGCCCACGACCTGCAGACCGGCGAACGCTTCGATGTGCGGGCCAAACAGGTCGTGAATGCGACCGGCGTCTGGACCGACGACACCCAGCGCATGGTCGGCGAACGCGGCACCTTCAAGGTGCGGGCGTCGAAGGGCGTGCACCTCGTGGTGCCGCGCGACCGGTTCCAGAGCGCGATGGGTCTGCTGCTGCGCACCGAGAAGAGCGTACTGTTTGTGATTCCGTGGGGCCGACACTGGCTCATCGGCACGACCGACACCGACTGGTACCTCGACAAGGCGCACCCGGCCGCGACGGCCGCCGATATCGACTATATCCTCGAGCACATCAACTCCGTGCTGAGCGTTCCGCTCACCCGGGAAGATGTCGAGGGCGTCTACGCCGGGCTGCGTCCGCTGCTGGCCGGCGAGAGTGACGAGACCTCCAAGCTCTCCCGCGAACACCTCGTCGGGCATTCCGTTCCCGGCCTCGTCGTCATCGCCGGCGGCAAGTGGACCACCTACCGCATCATGGCCAAAGATGCAGTGGATGCTGCGGTGTCCGCTCTCGACGGGCGCATTCCCGCGTCGGCGACCCACGACATCCCCTTGCTGGGGGCCGAGGGATACCAAGCCGCCTGGAACAAGCGCGGCAAGATCGCCAGGGCGTTCGGCCTGCACACCGTGCGCGTCGAACACCTGCTCAACCGGTACGGCACCCTCACCGACGAGCTGCTCGACCTCATTCGCGCCACCCCGGCGCTCGCCGAACCGTTGCCCGGCGCCGACGACTACATCGGCGCCGAAGTGGTCTACGCGGCCTCGCACGAGGGCGCGCTGCACCTCGAAGACGTGCTGGCTCGGCGTACCCGCATCTCGATCGAGGCGTGGGATCGCGGGGTGTCGGCTGCGCCGGTCGCCGCAGCGCTCATGGCCGGCGTGCTCGGCTGGGACCAGGAGCGCATCGACCGTGAGGTCGGCTTCTACCTCACCCGGGTCGCCGCCGAGCGGGCTTCGCAGGAGCAGCCGGACGACGAGTCCGCCGACCGGGTCCGCCTCGAGGCCCCCGACATCGTCGTGACCACCTAGCGGTCCTCCGGCCAGGACCGCGCCCGCTTTGGGTGGCCGACACTGCCTCGAGCGGATGCCCGCGCCCGGTTTGGGTAGCGGCTACGGTAATCGGCGTAGCGGCTACCGAAATGGGGCGCAGGCACCCTTGGGGCGCGGGCATCCGCTGGTCGAGCGCACGAGTGAAGCGGAGGCGCAGCGAGGGGCGCGCGGCGGCAAAAGCGGCTCCGGTAGAATAGGGCTACTGCCCTCTACCTCAGGAGTCATGACAATGGTTGATGTTCGGCGGGTCAAACTTCCCGGCGTGGGTGTATTGCACACCTTTATCACAGATGACGGTGGCAAGGTCGGCGTCATCGCCCACCGATCCGGCCACAGCGATCTCATCACCTTTGCCGATGATGAAGGCGGCCCCGACGCGAGCAAGGTCTCGCTGAGGCTCAACGAAGACGAGGCGCACACCCTCGCCGAGTTGCTCGGCGGCACCCAGATCACCGAGTCGCTCAGCGCCCTCGACCAGATCCCTGGCCTCAGCATCGATTGGTTCACCGTCGACTACGAAGACCACATCGCCGGCCAGGCCCTCGGCAATCCGGCCGACCGCGGCATTGCGGGCCTCACCGTCGTCGCCGTGGTGCGCGGCGAATCCGCCAACCCGGCCCCCGCCGCCGACTTCAAGGTCTTCCCCGGTGACACCCTCGTCGTCGCCGGCTCGCCGGAAAAGGTCGTCAAGGCCTTCGCGTTCTTTCGTACCGGTGAAGTGAAGGCGAAGACCGTCGACGCTCCACCCGGGGGGTAAGCGATGCACGTGGGCGAAGACCTCCTCGTTCTCGGCATCCTGCTCGTCGTCGCCTACGTTCTTGGCCGCCTGGGCAAGGTGATCGGGCTCCCCACCATCCCGATCTACATGATCGTGGGCGTGCTCGCCAGTCCCAACACCGACTTCTTCCCCCTCGACTTCCAATCCGGCGATATCGAACTCATCGCCGTGTTCGGCCTGATCCTGCTGCTCTTCAGCCTCGGCCTCGAATTCGACCAGGAAGAATTCTTCGGCAACGCCAAGACGCTGATCATCTCCGGCGGTTCCTGGGTGCTCATCAACATGGGCGCGGGTTTCATCTTCGGCATGCTGGTGGGCTGGGGCCCTCGCGAAGCCCTCGTCATCGCCGGTATGACCGGCACGTCGTCGAGCGCGATCATCACCAAACTGCTCATCGAACTGCGCCGCCTGGCCAACAAAGAGACACCGATGATCCTCGGCGTGACCGTCGTGGGTGACATCTTCATCGCGATCTACCTCTCCATCGTCTCCGTCGTGCTCAGCGGCAAAACCGAGATCTGGCCGATCGTGTTGCAGCTGTCCATCGCGTTCCTCTTTCTCGTCGCGATGTTCTCTCTCGCCCGCTGGGGCGGCCGGGTGGTGTCGCGTCTCATGCGCACCAAGGACGACGAACTGTTTACCATTTTGTTCTTCGGCCTGGTCGTGCTGTTCGCCGGCATCGGCGAGATCATCGGCGTGACGGATGCCATCGGCGCGTTCCTGATCGGCGTCGTGCTCGGCGCGAGCAGCTACCGCGCCAAGATCGAACGTGTCGCCGTGCCCCTCCGCGATATCTTCGCGGCGTTCTTCTTTCTCAACTTCGGCCTCGCCCTCGATATCGCCCAGTTCGGTTCGGTGATCGGTGTGGTGTTCATCGCCATCGGGATGACCTTTGTGCTCAGTCTGCTCTCGGGCGCGCTGCTGGCCTGGCTGCACAAAATGGGGCCACGCGAAGCCCTCAATACGGCCGCGATCTTCGTCAACCGCGGCGAGTTCACCTTGATTCTGGCGACCCTGTCGGTGTCGGCCGGGCTCGACCCGCGCCTGCAACCGTTCGCCGGCCTGTACGTGCTCTCCATGGCCATCCTCGGCCCGCTGTTCGCGGCGAATTCGGAGAAGATCGGGTCGGCACTGCGCCGGCGCGTGCCGGCATCCGTTTCGCCACAGGCATCGCGCAATCCGATGCGGGACGAGGAGATCGCCCTCGTCGAGGCGGCGACGGCGGCCCAGGCCACGGACGCCGACGAGCACACCCGGCGGGCAGCCAAACGTGACTCGGTCAATTCCCAAGCGACGGAAGCTACGGTTACCCAAGCGAAACGCTTAGATTCAATGGCCGATTTCGCGCTCGGCCAGCACTCCCCAGATCCCGATGATGACGCCGACAGACCGGCACGCAAACCCGGGCGAGAAACCCACACAGGTGACTATTCGTGATCAAAATGATGCTGCGCCCCCGCTGGGTGCTCGCGCTGCTGCTGGCCCTCGGCGTCGCAGCAGGCTTCGCCTTGCTCGGACACTGGCAGCTGGAGCGCGCCATCGAATCCGGCGTGGTCGTGGAGCGCAGCACTGAGCAGGTCAAACCGCTCGCCGAGGTCGTGCAGCCCGACGGTACGGTGACGCAGATCGCGACCGGCCAAATGGTCACGACGACGGGCTCCTGGGTGCCCGGCGATGAGCAGCTCATCACCACGCGCCTCAACGGCGGCATCGATGGTTTCTGGGTGGTCAGCCATTTTCAAACGGATGCTGCCGCCAGCGTCGCCGTCGCGCGCGGCTGGGCTCCCGACCGGGCCACCGCCCAGTCGGTCATCGAGGTATTGGCGACGGAACCGTCGAACGCTCCCGTCACGCTGACCGGACGCTTTCTCACCGGGGAGGCCCCGGAGTTGCCCGACCCGGAGGGCGACTCGATGGAAATGACTAAGGTCGCGCCATCCGCTCTGATCAATCTGTGGGCCGATTTCAGCGACGAGTCGGTCTATTCCGGCTACATCGTCGATGCCGAAGCAGCGCCCGGCCTTGATGTGATCGATTCCCCGGTGCCGGAAGTCGACCAGTCGCTGAACTGGCTGAACATCTTCTATGCCATCGAGTGGGTCGTCTTCGCCGGCTTCGCCGTTTTCCTCTGGTACCGCCTGGTGCGCGACGCCCTTGAGCGCGAAATTGAAGACGCCGAAGCCCTCACTGCGCTCACGTAGAATTAGGCACATGCCTCGTCTACCCAAGCCCGCCGATATCTCCAGAATTCCCGGTGCGCTGCGGCTGTACCAGGTGTCATCGACCATCACCGGCGTCTTCCTGCTGCTGCTCTGCATCGAAATGGTCATCAAGTACGGCTTCGGCCACGAGATCGAGATGGGCGGTTCGCAGGGGTTTCTCGCGCTCGTTCCGACCGACACGGTCGCCGCGGTCAACCTCAGCACCGGCATTCTAATCGCGCACGGCTGGTTCTACGTGCTCTACCTGTTCGCCGACTTTCGCCTCTGGAGCCTCATGCGCTGGCCGTTCTGGCGCTTCGTGCTCATCGCCCTCGGTGGCGTCGTTCCCACCCTGTCCTTCATCGTCGAGGTTCCCGTTGCTCGCACGGTGAAGCGTTTCCTCGCCGAGAATACCGAAAAGACCGCGGCACTTGCCGAGAAGGCGAAGGCCCAAGCATGACCATTCCAGCGGATGCCCCCATCACCGACTCCGGGCTGGATCGCCCCGTTCTCGTGGTCGACTTCGGCGCGCAGTATGCGCAGCTGATCGCAAGGCGCGTGCGGGAGGCATCCGTTTATTCGGAGATCGTGCCGCACACCATCACCGCCGCCGAAGTGCTCGCCAAGAACCCACGCGGAATCGTTTTGAGCGGTGGACCGTCCAGCGTCTACGCCGAGGGCGCACCAGCTTTCGACGCTGCGATCTTCGAGCTCGGCGTGCCCGTGCTCGGCATTTGCTACGGCTTCCAGGTGATGGCGACCGCCCTCGGTGGCACCGTCGCCCACACCGGGGCCCGCGAATACGGCTCGACCCCGGTCACCGTGAGCAACGCAGGCAACGTGCTGCTGGCCAACCAGCCCGACAGCCAGACGGTGTGGATGAGCCACGGCGACTCGGTCGCCACCGCACCGGCGGGCTTCACCGTGCTCGCCTCGTCGGTGTCGACTCCCGTCGCCGCGTTCGCCAATGACGAGAAGCGGCTCTACGGCGTGCAGTGGCACCCGGAGGTCAAGCACTCCGAAAATGGCCAGCACGTGCTTGAAAACTTTCTGCACCGCGCCGCCGGTATCAACGCCGACTGGAACAGCGGCAACGTCATCGCCGAGCAGGTCGCGAAGATTCGCGCCCAGGTCGGAACCGGCAAGGTTATCTGTGGCCTGTCCGGCGGAGTCGACTCCGCCGTGGCCGCGGCCCTCGTGCACAAGGCCATCGGCGACCAGCTGGTCTGCGTCTTTGTCGACCACGGTCTGCTGCGCCAGGACGAACGCCGCCAGGTTGAAGAGGATTACGTCAAGGCCACCGGAATCCGTCTGGTCACGGTCGACGTACGCGAGCAGTTCCTGACCGCCCTCGAGGGCGTGAGCGATCCGGAGACCAAACGCAAAATCATCGGCCGCGAGTTCATTCGCACCTTCGAGCAGGCCCAGGCCGAGCTGATCAAGGAAGCCGCCGAAACAGACGGCGATCCGATCGCCTTCCTCGTGCAGGGCACCCTGTACCCCGACGTCGTCGAATCCGGCGGCGGCAGCGGCACCGCGAACATCAAGAGCCACCACAACGTGGGCGGCCTGCCCGAAGACCTGCAGTTCGAACTGGTCGAACCGCTGCGCACCCTGTTCAAGGACGAAGTGCGCGCGATCGGCGCCGAACTCGGCCTGCCGGCCGAAATCGTGCAGCGCCAGCCGTTCCCCGGCCCCGGCCTCGGAATTCGCATCGTCGGCTCGATCACCCAGGAACGCCTCGACCTGCTCCGTCAAGCGGATGCCATTGTGCGCGCCGAGCTGACCGCAGCCGGCCTCGACCGCGAGATCTGGCAGTGCCCGGTCGTGCTGCTCGCCGACGTGCGTTCGGTGGGCGTGCAGGGCGACGGCCGCACCTACGGCCACCCGATCGTGCTGCGCCCGGTGTCGAGCGAGGACGCCATGACCGCCGACTGGACCCGGCTGCCCTACGACCTGCTGGCCAAGATCTCGAACCGCATCACCAACGAGGTCGACGGGGTCAACCGCGTGGTGCTGGACGTCACCTCGAAGCCGCCGGGAACGATTGAGTGGGAGTAATCCCCAAGTAAAGAAGGGCCGGCTCTCGTGAGCCGGCCCTTTTTGTGTGCCCGGCACCCGCATCTGCTCGTAGCCGCGCCCGAAACGGCCACCCGTTTTGGGCGCGCTCATGCGTTTCTGGGGCGCTGGCCTACCGGGCGGCGGGCGGAACCGGCGGCCGACCCGACCGCGCGGCGCTCAGCGGGCGGGCCGCGCGAGCAGCGCGCGGGCCACGTCGCGGGCGACTTCGACCGGATGCGCGAAGGTCTCCGTGCCGACGGTGACGAGCGCGCACTCGTGGAGCAGCATCATCCGCTTCGCCATGCACCAAAGCGGATGCCGCCACCCCCTCCTCGGCGCCCGAGGGAATCCCGGCCCACTGAGCAAATCATATGCAAAGTGCATCATAGTTGAGCTAATACGCCTCCATGAGCTCTCTCTTGCAGATTAGAAATGTGCCCGATCATGCTCGTCGTGCGCTGAAAGCACGGGCCGCTGATCGCGGTGAGTCGCTGAACTCCTACCTGCTCGACCTCCTCGACCGAGAGGTGGCGCGGCCGACCGTTGGTGAGGTGCTCGATCGTGCGGCCCGACGGGCTGAGCGGGCAGAGATATCTGCACTGGAGACGCTCGCGAGCGCCCGAACCGAGCGTTTGGGTCAGCTACAGGAGCGGACTGGCGCGTGATCGTGGTGGATTGTGCTGCGGTGGTTGACGTATTGACCGCCGTCGCCGGCACCGATGCGCTTGACTGGGCAGATGACGCGCACACTCAGTCCTGCCCACGAGATGGGGGAGCGGCCCGTGGCAGAACGCCGATCATGACCAGCCCTGACCTTCGCGACTGGCCGGCCAGCGACCCACGATTCCGCCGATCGGAAGTGTCGGCGGTCGTGGGGAGGGGTGACGCGGTCTGGGAGCGCGCCGCCCGGGATGTGCTTCGGTGGCGGGTGAAGACCGCGAGCGGGTTTGCGGTCGACTCACCCGGTGCGGTGTCGCCCGGCGACCGTGTAATCGTCACTGCAGGCCTGTTCAACCTGACCGTTGTCGAGCCGGTGGAGGTCGTGGCCGTCGTCGATGAGCCGGACCGGGTCGGGTTTGCCTATCGAACCCTGCCCGGGCATCCGGTCAGCGGTGAGGAGGCGTTCATCGTGCACCGCCGTGGTGACGAAGTACATATCACCGTGCGCTCGCTCACGAGAGCGGCGCCGCAGCAACCGTGGCGAGCTCTCTACCCACTGCTCCGCGTCGCGCAACTGGTCGCGCGCAGGCGGTACCTGCGTTCGCTCCGCTGATCGAACGGGGCATCATGTCCAGGTCGTGCTTCGCTGTCGCCGAATCAGATACCCGTGAAACTTCGGTGCGGTGTATTCGTAGAGACCTTTTTGTAAGCCGGTAGACCACACCCTGATCCGCCAGCCTGCCCATCAAGACGTTGGCATTGCCCTGCTTGCGAGAGGTGACCTGGTGTATGTTGGCCGTCCGTAGCGGCGGATACTCGCACGCGCCGGTCAGCAGGAGAAAGTCCTGGGGCGAGCCGCGCGGCGAACCGGATGACAGTCCAATCGTCACGATCACCATCGAGCCCGTTGACAACGGCACAAGCATGACCTTCGATCTGCGCGGTGGCGACGGGTCCAAGGGCGATGGATTCTTCTACGACGGATGGCAGGACGTGCTCGATTCGCTCGGGCGATACCTGAGCTAATTGCGCGTTGCCGCAGCGTTGATCCTCTGCAACAGCCCCACGAGAATCGACTGTTCCTCGATGGTGAGAATCGCGGTGATGGCTCGCTCGGTCTCGACGTGCGGGGCCAGGGCGGTATCGATGAGCCGCTTACCGGCATCCGTCAGCGCGACCAGAGTGCCGCGGCCATCGTCGGGGTTCGCCTCGCGGCTGACCAGACCTCGCGTCTGCAGTTTGTTCAGCCGCTGGGCCACCGCGCTCGTCGAGATCATCGCATCGCGGGCCAGCGCCGCCGGGGCGATCCGGTACGGCGCACCACTCCGCAGCAGCGTGGCGAGCACGTCGAAAGAGGATGCGTCCAGGCCGTACCGCGTAAAGGTCGCGGCCAGGCGGGTCTCGATCGCCAGAGCGGTGCGGCTCAAGCGGCCGATGACGGCCATCGGGGAGACATCGAGGTCGGGCTTCTCGGTGCTCCACTGCTCAAGGATTCGATCAACCTGGTCTACCATGGTTCCAGCCTAGCAATTGCTAAGCACTTAGCTATAATAGCTAAGTGCTTAGCAATCGATCCCTGCTGTTGGCGACCACAGCCCTTGCCCCCATTCTCTGGGGCACCACCTATCTGACGACGACGACGTTCCTGCCCGCCGATCGGCCCCTGCTCGCAGCATTCCTGCGCGCGTTCCCCGCAGGGCTGCTGCTGCTGATTCTCTGCCGCCGGTTACCGCACGGCGACTGGTGGTGGAAATCCTGGGTGCTCGGCGTGCTCAATATCGGGGCGTTCTTCGCCCTGCTCTTCATTGCGGCCTACCGGCTGCCCGGCGGAGTGGCCGCCATCGTCGGAGGTCTGCAACCGCTCGTGGTCGCAGTGCTCGCCAGTCGAGTAATGCACGAGCGCCTGACCGGGCGCGTGCTGGCGGGCGGTGCGGCCGGAGCCTTCGGAGTGAGTCTCATCGTGCTCCAAGCGCAGGCGAGGCTTGACGCTATCGGAATTCTGGCCGCGGTCGGCGGCACGCTGTGCATGGTATCCGGGATCGTGCTCTCCAAGAAGTGGGGGCAGCCCGCGCCGCTGCTCGCGACAACTTCGTGGCAACTCATCGCCGGCGGACTCAGCCTCCTGCCCGTCCTGCTCCTGCTCGAGGGCCTCCCGACCACGCCGTTGACCGCGCCCAACCTCCTCGGCTACGCGTATCTCTCCGTGGTCGGCACCGCATTCGCCTACGTCGCCTGGTTCCACGGCATTGCGCGTCTGGCGGCGAGCACCATTGCCTTCCTCGGCCTGCTGAGCCCGGTCGTTGCGATCCTGCTCGGCTGGGCGATCGCCGGAGAGCACCTTGCCCCGATTCAGATAGCGGGAATCGTCATCGTTCTGGGCTCGATCTCGGCCGCCATCGTTGCCAGGGCGCCAAAGCCTGCCGGTCTTCCACGCAACCTCAGAGGGAGGGGGGTCAAGCGTGGCTCATCGTTCCTTCGGCCGGCTGATCTCGGTGCCGGCCGCGAGTCTGGCGGCATTCCACGAGAGCCCGTCGACAACGCCGGGATCGATGCCGGCGGGGGCGGTGAGCGCAGATTGCGCTTCTTGGAACCTGTGAATGGTGCTGTAGATGGTGGACTCGATGACGTCTCTACGCAGCACTGACCACGATTGAGCCTCATTGACCAGCCGCTCGACCGTGATCTTGCGGTGATCGAACACGTTGTCGATTGCCATCGCCAGATCCCAGTTGATCCGGCCACGCTGGAAGAGGTTCGGAACGGCGTCGTAAATTTGCGAGATGCTGGTGCCATCACTGTCGTGGATAAGCCCGACGTTCTTGGCGTGGGCATCTTTGTTTCCAATGAGAACGTGAAAAACCAGTTGCCGCAACCATTGCGTCGTGGCAGTCGCTGATTCCCGGAAGGTTCCCGTCAACTCGGCGATGCGCAGTGCGCTCGGCCTGTTCTGGTTCATGGGCGACCGGGCCTCCTGAAACTTTACGTCGGAGTCGCGCCAGTCCAGGCCCAGGGCTTGGGTGACATCATCCTGATGTACGAGGGTAACGTTTCGGCCAGAGACCAGACGGTCGAATCGTTCGATAGCCAAGAACGTGGTCTGGCCCAGGGTTATTACCTCGCTGCTGAATTGAGAGAGCCCCATGTGCCGGGCGAGTTCATGGCTATAGAACTCGTTGTAGATTCCCCCGGGCCGGGATTGCAGTTGCGGTTTGAGGATGTGCGTCGAGTGGGGTCGACCGTGAGGCTCGTGCCAATCGGAATCAAATCGCGCTGGTTGCCGTCCGGCGCATAGCCGCCGAAAAAGTTGGAGACCAAGGTGGCGTCTGGGCGAGTACCCGGAAGAGACGCGAACGATTCGGTCAGGGTGATCGAGCCAGGCCAGTAGTCGCTGTCCCAAGTGAAAATGATGCGGTGCATGTCGTGCTGCCGGCTGCTCCGATAGGTTTCCACCACGCCGTGATAGTCCTCGTGGAGGAAGACGGACAGTGCGTCAGACATGATCGTCGGTCTTGTCACTGAGAGTGTATGAAATGGTGATGGTGATGCCGAGCGTGTTCAGGGCGCGAAAGAGCCGGGTGATATAGAGATTGGGTCGCCCCTTCTCCAACTCCTGCAAATATTGGCGGGAGATGGCGAGGTCCTGAGCGAGGTCGTCTTGGCGGATGCCTCGGGACTCGCGAACGGCCTTGATCACGGCGCCGAGGTCGCGGAATTTCGTCACCGCCACGGTATTCATTTCAGGCCTCTCGTTCGCGGGGCCGGGGGTAGCCCCTAGCTATGTAGGCATACTCTTGCAGACATGCATGGAAGAATAAGCTTGCATGCAGGTATGTACGGATATTCTTGCACCGGGCATCCGCTTGTTTAGCCTTTGGGGGCCTTGATGTATTTGCGGATAGCGCGGATGACTACAAAGGCCAGCCCGAGGAGCACGATGGCGCTGCCGATGTAGCCGAACGTTGCGGTCATGCCGGTGGCTTCAAGCGGGAGCAACGCGTGCAGGTCTGTGAAACTCATTACTCAAGCCAACCACAGTGTGGCGTGCGCGCGGTACGAAAAAGCGCCCCCGTTCCGAAAGAACGAGGGCGCCTGATCAAGCGGAAACTACTACTCGCGGGTGAGCACGAAGATGCGCAGCATCTCGACATAGAGCCAGACGACGGTCATGATAATGCCGAACGCGCCGGTCCAGCCGTACTTGCGCGGCAGGCGGTTGTTGACGCCCTTCTGGATGAAATCGAAGTCGAGCACGAGCGAGTACGCGGCCAGCAGCACCGCGAGCAGGCCGATGAGGATGCCGAGCTTGATGTCGAAGCCGAGAATGCTGATGCTCGCACTGCGCATGCCGAAGGCCTGATCGCTGCCGCCGACAATCATCATTCCCACGTTGATCAGCGAGAACGCGGCGTAGCCGATCATGGCGATCAAGAAGATCTTGGTGGCCTTCTTCGAGGCGCGAATCTTGCCGCTCTTGAACAGTGCGAGCGTGACGCCGACCACGACGAGAGTGGCGAGAACCGCCTGCATCACGACGCCCCCGTAGATGTCTTCAAAGACGCGGGAGATGCCACCGACAAACAAGCCCTGGGCCCCGGCGAAGGCGAGGATCAGCGGAGCCGACGGCTCCTTCTTGAAGGTGTTGACCAGGCCGAGCACGAAGCCGGCGATGGCACCCAGAATGAACAGGAACGGCAGCACCGGGGTGGCGACCCAGGAGATCATGGCCGCCACGAGCAGCAGCGCGAAGCCGAGGCCGGTCTTGGTTATGGTGTCTTCGTAGGTCATGCGTTCGGTGTCCTGTGAACCGGCGGCGGGCCGGTTGTACATCGACTGCAGATCGTTGTCAGAGAGGGCCTGCGACGACGCCACTGCGCCACGAGCGCCGAACGCTTCGTTGCGGGAGAAAGCGGGGTTGGAGGATGCCATGGGTTGCTGTACTCACAATCAGCTGATGGGTCATTCGGTTGCGCGCGGGCGAACCGACACGCAGCGCCTGGTGCGGCACTGCGTTAAAGGTACCCGAGAGCGCATTCGAATGTGCTGGGGATCAGCCGATTTGCAGCAATTCAAGCCGTGATCTGGCACCCGTTTCGCTGCAAGCGGATGCCGGCCCCCAGCATCCGTTCTGCTGGCGCGGTTAGCCTGACACCATGCAACCGATCGTCATTGGCCACCGCGGGGCAAGCGGCCACCGGCCCGAACACACGCGCTCAGCTTTCAATTTGGCCTTCGCGCTCGGCGCCGACGCCGTCGAACCTGACCTGGTCGCCACCCGCGACGGCGTGCTCGTCATTCGCCACGAAAACGAAATCTCCGGCACAACGGATGTCGCCACTCGCGCCGAATTCGCCGCTCGCCGCGCCGAGAAAATCGTTGACGGCAAGGCGATCACCGGCTGGTTCACCGAGGATTTCACCTGGGAGGAACTGCGCACCCTGCGCGCCCGGGAACGGCTGCCAGCCCTGCGACAGAGCAATACGACCTTCGACGACCAGCACCCGATTCTGCGCCTGCGCGACCTGTTCGACCTCGTCGACGCCGCGGATGAGCAGACAGACCGAACACTCGGGATCGTCGCCGAGATCAAACACGCCAATTATTTTGCCGCGCTCGACCTGCCACTTCCCGAACTGTTCGCGGCCGAGGTCTCCGCGGCCGGCTGGAACACCGACCGGCTCACCGTGGAGAGCTTTGAACCGACCGTGCTCGCCCAGGTTCGGGCTCAGGGCGTGCGTGGCAAACGCGTCTTCCTGATCGAAGACGAGGGGTACCCCGTCGACCAGGTCGCGGAGTACGGCGCCGGCGCGCTCAGCTACGCCGACCACCTCACGGCCGACGGGCTCGCGAGCCTCGCCGCTGGCCGCTCGGCTGGCGGGTCCCGCAGCAGTATGGGCTCCAGTACCGCCACGAGTGATATCGGCGTCGATGGCATCAGCGTGCCCAAATCGCTCATCCTCGAAACGGATGCTGCGGGTGACGTGACCGGGGCATCCGCTCTGGTGGACGAAGCCCACGCTGCCGGGCTCGAGATCTACTGCTGGACCCTGCGGCCGGAAAACAAATTCCTGGCAAAAACCTTTCGCAGCGGTACCCGCAAGGGCGACTTCGGACACTGGCAGTCGGAGTTCCGCGTCATTCTCGGCTCCGGCATCGACGGGGTATTCGCCGACCACCCGGATCTGGCCGTGCACGTGCGCGACGCGTTCTGAGCGGCTGCCAGCGTCTCGTAATCCATGTGTTCCGACACGCGTAGGTTTCGAGACACCGCAAACACGAATCGAAGTGAAACGCGCGCGCTGCACGGTGTTTTCGGGCTCAGAGTGGCCCGGGAGTCGAATCCGTTACGGGACGGTCTCGCACAATTGTCGAGTGCCGGGCGACGCGCGTTGAGACGGGATGCGGGATCGCTCGGTGCCGCCCGAGATGGGTGCCCTGAGGAAAGATTGTGGAGACTCAGCGGACAGTCACCGAAACCTGAGGAACCTGAGTGGGGTCTCAGAACTTCTCAGGTCGGAGTACCTCGACATCGCTCACGAAGAGGATCATGGCGTAGTTGTCGTAGTAATGCTCCTGAAAATGGGCGGCGATTTCTTCAGCCGTCGCTGCGTCGCACACCACCTCGATGCGGATGTTCCCATTTGTTTCCCAGCCGGCGTTGCGAGTACCACGACTCCCCTTGCCACGAGCGTCAGTGATGGTGTACCCGTGGGCGTGAAGCCGATCGATATCCCGGACAAGAGTGCTTTCGAGGGCGGCTTCGGTGACAACGGTCAACAGCTTGCGGGTATGGCTTTGCATCGGGTTCAACCTTTCGCGAACGTATGAGCCCACACGGCGAGTGCGTGGTACAGCGGGATCCCGATCAGGACATTGAACGGAAATGTTATCCCGAGCGCACCGGCCAGGGAGAGGGTGGGGTTTGCGTCGGGTACAGAGATGCGCATGGCTGCCGGTACCGCGATGTAGGACGCACTGGCCGCCAGAGTTGCCAGGATGGTCGTTCCTCCGATGGAGAGGCCCAAAGACCACCCCAGCCACGTTCCCACCAGCGCTGAAAAAAGCGGCATTGCGATGGCAAAGACCACCAGAAAGGGGCCATGTCGGCGCAGGCTTCCCATCTGTGTGGCCATAATCAAGCCCATCTCCAGCAGAAAAAGAGCGAGAATTCCTTTGAAGAGGTCCACGAATAACGGTTGGATGGACGACAGCCCGTCCGGGCCAGCTACCCAGCCGATGAGTAGTCCGCCCAGGAGCAGCACGATGCCTTTCCCCAGAAACACTTCATGGGCGATCGACTTCCACCGGGTCTCGCGCGAGATGCCTCGCGCGAGCACAATTCCCACCAGAATTGCTGGCACTTCCAGCAGCACTAGAAGCAGCGGCATGTGCTCTTCGAACGAGATCTGCTGGCTGCCGAGGTAGGCGACGGCGACGGCGTAGGTGCCCACGCTCACGGAACCGTAGTGGGCGGCGATAGAGGCTGCATCCGCTCGCTTGAAACGGCCCAGATAGCGCAGCACCGGGAACGCGACCAGGGTGAGGCCAAAACCCATGGCCACCACGGCGAGCATCTGCGGCAACAGGCTGGCGAAAGGCTGCCTGGCGAGTTCCACGCCGCCTTTGAGACCAATGGCCAGCAGCAGCACGATGCTGACGAACTCGTAAATCGCCGCCGGAAGACGCAATTCTGAACGCAGGAGGCCGGCCACGGCTCCGAGCAGGAAGAAGAGAATGATGGGATCGATCACATTGTGGCTCTCTTATTTACTCTGCTCGAAGTGTGAAGAAGCGGCGCGACTCCATGGTGACCAACCCCGTCAATGCACGCTGACCAATACGTGCTAAGTATAGCGTGCATTGTGGAGCGTGTGTCGGCTATGGTGAGATGATGGCCGACTGGACCTTTCTTACTAATCACGCACACGTTTTGCTCTGCGTTTCTCAAGACCCCGGCATGCGATTGCGCGATATCGCAGTAGAAGTGGGGATCACCGAACGCGCCGCCCAGCGAATAATCGCCGAACTCGTCGCAGATGGCTATCTCACGCGTCAACGCGACGGGCGGCGCAACAGTTATCAGCTCTACCCAGACTTACCGCTTCGACATCCCTTGGAACGCCACCACCAAATTGGTGAGCTTCTCAGAGCCCTTGGATCCGTCAACCGTGAGTAGCCACCGCGGTCGAAACCGCCAGCCGCGTGCGGTGTGGCCCGGTCGACGAACAGTCTGTGCCAACAGCTCGTGCTCAGCAGGGCAGGTGAGATGTGGTCTTCAATGATTCAGGGAATTCGGACTCGAGCTCCATCTACTCCGGTAAACGGGTCGCTCTGCTGACCCAACATGGTAAGGAGCGCGTGGTCGGTCCTGTGTTGGAGCGGGAGCTTGGTTGCCGGGTCGAACACATCGTGGGCTACGACACGGATCTACTCGGTACTTTCACCCGCGATATCCCCCGCTCCGGCACACAGCTTGAGGCAGCACGCAAGAAAGCGCGCGTGGGCATGGAATTGTCGGCATTACCCCTGGGCCTTGCCAGCGAGGGGTCGTTTGGTCAGGATCCGTTCATGGGGATGTTCCCCTGGAACGTTGAATTCCTGATCTGGATCGACCGTGAGCGCGACTTGGAGGTCGTCGGCGTGGCGCAAGGCAAAGCGAATTTCTCCCACCTGCTGACGGCGGACTGGGCAGCCGCCGAAACGTTCGCCCTCAAATCGAGGTTCCCCGAACACCACGTGGTCGTACGCCCGGAAAGCGAGCACGACCCCCGCATCCGCAAGGGAATCGCCGCCTGGGCGGAACTGGAAAACACCTTTGCGTGGGCGCTGGCGCAATCGGAAAACGGCCACGTGTTTCTCGAAACGGACGTGCGCGCCCACGCCAATCCGACGCGTATGGAAAACATCCGTCTCGCGGCCGAAGACCTCGCACAGAAACTACGTTCCCTGTGTCCAGCCTGCGGCACCCCAGGTTTCTGGAAGGTAGAGCGGGTGGCAGGACTGCCCTGCAGCGACTGCTCCGCGCCCACGAACGAGACCCGTGCTGAAACTCATGGATGCCTCATCTGCCCGCATCGCCACACTCGCGAGTTCACCGACCGAAGCTACGCCGACCCGCGTTTTTGCGACAACTGCAACCCGTGATGTTGCCCATGCCCTCGACACGCTGGTCGCGCACCTGATGTGCGGCAGGCCAGCCACGAGAGCCGCATGGGTTTTAGATCAATACCGTTCAGCTAAGCGTTTGAATGGTGATTTCTGGGGCGTGGAGGGGTTGCGGCCATTGGGCGTGGCGGAAGCGGCCAAGAGAAGAAGGAGATAGTCCTCCTCCGCGTTTATGTCGTCGACAAGCTCGACCTCGTCAACGTCTGCGCGGTGGGGTTCACGGTTGTCGCCCCTGCGATCATCCATCCAGTTGACTCGATCAGCAAACGTCGGGGCGTCGCTAAACTCCATAACCCGACCCGCCCGCGTGTCAGGGGCCTCGCCTACACTGGAAATCGACATGATCACACCTCTTCACGCGGAATCCGCGCCCGCCACCGCCGGCCGCTCGGCTACGCCGATCATTCTCGATTCCAATGGGTATGCGGGCACCGGCAACGCCCAGCAGAGCCCGCTGCTCGACGGGCTCAACCCGCAGCAGAAAGAAGCCGTCGAATACCGCGGCCAGGCGCTGCTCATCATCGCCGGCGCCGGGTCGGGCAAGACCAGCGTGCTCACCCGTCGGGTGGCGAGCCTGCTCGAAACGCGGGATGCCTGGCCGAGCCAGATTCTCGCGATCACGTTCACCAACAAGGCGGCCGCTGAAATGCGCGAGCGGGTGCACGCCATCCTCGGCCAAGCGTCCGACGGAATGTGGATCAGCACCTTCCACTCCTCCTGCGTGCGCATTCTGCGCCGCGAAGCCGAGAAGATCGGTCTGTCGAGCACCTTCAGCATCTACGACTCGGCCGACAGCAAGGTCACGCTCAAGCGCATCATCAAGGGTCTCGACGCCGACACCTACGGCTTCACGCCCGGATCGGCGGGCGCCAAGATCTCCAAGCTCAAGAACGAACTCGCCGACGCCGATTCCTATGCCCGCAACGCGAACATGAGCGACCCGCAGGAGGTCATGTTCGTCGAGATTTTTCGGCAGTACTCCGCCCGGCTGCGTGCCGCGAGCGCGCTCGACTTCGACGACCTCATCGGTGAGACCGTGTACCTGTTTCGTGCGTTCCCCAAGGTCGCCGCGCTCTACCGGCGGCGGTTTCGGCACCTGCTGGTCGACGAATACCAGGACACCAACCACGCTCAGTACGCCCTCGTGCACGAGCTCACCCGGCCGGTCACGGCCGAACTCGCTCAGGAGATGGAAGACGACGGTGTGCACGTGCGCAATTTGCGCGACGGCAGTGGCGCCATTCCCGGCGCCTCGCTCACCGTGGTCGGTGACTCCGACCAGTCCATCTACGCCTTCCGTGGCGCCGACACCCGCAATATCAGCGGCTTCGAGCGGGACTACCCCGGAGCGAAGGTGATTCTGCTCGAGCAGAACTACCGGTCGACCCAGAACATCCTCTCAGCGGCGAACGCCGTGATCGGCCACAACTTCGACCGCACCGACAAAAAATTGTGGAGTGCGGGCGGCGACGGCGAGAAAATCGTCGGTTTCACGGCGTATTCCGGGCACGACGAAGCCCAGTTCGTCTCCGACGAGATCCAGGTGCTGCACGCGGCCGGCATGGCCTACCGCGACATGGCCGTGTTCTACCGCACCAACGCGCAGACCCGAGCGCTCGAAGAAATCCTGGTGCGCTCGGCCACACCGTACCGGGTGGTCGGCGGCACCAAATTCTATGAGCGGGCCGAAATCAAGGATGCCCTGGCCTACCTCATCGCCGTCGCCAACCCGGTCGACGAACTCGCCCTGCGCCGCATTCTGAACACCCCCAAGCGCGGTATCGGCCCGGCCACCGAGACCGCACTGTCGAGCTTTGCCGACGATAACGAGCTCACCTTTCGGCAGGCAATGCGCAATTGCGCCGCACTGGGTCTCGGCCCGAAGGTGACCGGCACCATCCTCAAACTGGCCGAACTGCTCGATGCCGCCGCGCTCCTGCTTGTGCCGACGTCGGTCACCGATGACGGCGTGCCGGTCGGCGGCTCCAACGTCTCCGACGTGCTCGAGTTTCTGTTGGGCGGCAGCGGACTGCTGGCCGTGCTGCGGGGCAGCCGTGACCCGCAAGACGAGGTGCGGGCCGAGAACATCGAGGAGCTCGTCGCCCAGACCAAGGACTTCAACAAGGAGAACCCCGACGGCGGTCTTGTCGACTTTCTCACCCAGGTGTCACTCGTGGCCGCCGCTGACGACCTCGACGACGCGTCGGGAACGGTGTCGTTGATGACGCTGCACACTGCGAAGGGCCTCGAATACGAGGCCGTGTTCCTCACCGGCGTTGAGGAGGGGCTGCTGCCGCATCAGATGTCGGCGAACGAGCCGGGCGGTCCGGCTGAAGAGCGCCGCCTGTTCTATGTGGGCATCACCCGCGCGCGCAAGCGGCTTTACCTCTCACTTGCCATGACCCGGGCCCAGTTCGGCGATATCAACGTGGCGATGCCGAGCCGCTACCTGCAGGAGATCCCGGCCGAGCTGATCGACTGGAAGCAGTCGCCGGGAATGGCCAACTCGCGCGGCGGCACCCAGCCGCGCGCTCTGAACGCGCGCCGCGATGGCGGCTTCGGTGGCTTTGGCAACTCTTTGACTAGTTCGAGCGACGGTTACGGCGGGCGCAAAGGTTACGGCACCAGCGCGAAGCCGGCCGGCCTGCCGCCGGGCAAGCCGAAGACGGAGTGGGCGAACAAGATCACCGGAACGGTGCGCGACAACGGCAGCCTCGAACTGGCGGCGGGCGACCGCATCCGCCACCACGACTTCGGCGAGGGCCGGGTCAACCAGGTCACCGGCGAAGGAACCAAGCGCATCGCGCACGTGCAGTTCGACACAGCGGGCGCCAAAAAGCTGTTGATCAAGATCGCTCCAATCGAAAAGATCTAGCGCCAAGCCCGCCAAGCCCGAAAGCTTGTGGCTGTGGGCGCGCTCCCTGCGCGGCTTCCAGTTCGAGGTCGCTACCCGGGCCGCGGTCGCCGCGGCGCTGCCGCTCAGCGTGCTCGTCCTCACCGGCCAGCTCGACTGGGCCGCCTAAGCGGCGTTCGACTCGCTGACGGCGCTGTTCGGCCGCAACGAGCCCTATCGGGTGCGGCTGCGCGCGTTCATCCCGGTGCGATCCGCGACGCTCAGGTGGGGGTCTCAATCGCCCAAAACGTGGCCGGCGCGCTCGCCGCCGGTTCGCTCGCGCTCGTGGCGGGCGTCGGGCATCCGTATTGGGCCGTGGTCAGTGTCGTTGCGGTCTTGCCGCCGCCCGGCGCGAAGCACTCCGTCTCGCGGGCATTTCACCGCATGATCGGCACGACCCTCGGCGTCGTTGTGACCGCGCTCGTGCTGTTGCCGGGCCCGCCGGTCGCCGTGCTCATTCTGGTCGTCGCGCTCGGTCAGTTCGGTGCCGAGATTCTGATCGGCCGCCACTACGGCGCCGCCCTGCTGTTCGTGACCCCGCTCGCCCTCACCGTGGTGCACCTCACGAGCCCGGTGCCGGTGCCGGCGTTGCTCGTCGATCGCGTGTTGGAGACAATACTCGGCAGCGTCGTCGCCCTGGTCATTGTGCTGCTCGTGCGCGCGCAGGCCCGGAGACGACCGGAGCTGCCGGGGTAGTCGATAACGGGGCTGTCGGGATTCACTCAAAGCTGCCGTCGCCCCCATTTACCCCGCGAAAATGAGGCATAGACGACACACAGGCCGTTCACAGGTCATCGATAGGCCATCGATGGGCAGTGGCTCGATGCTCTATTCATGAGCCTCGACACGCGCACCACCCGCACCGGCCCGGCGCTGCTGCATCCGGCCTACAAAAAGCGGATGCGACTGGCCGACACCCTGCAGATCCTCTGCGTGGCGTCGGTCGCCATCGTCATCGCCATCTTTCTCGCCGACGGGGGAGCCGCCCGCTTTTCGACCCCGGCCGACGTGTTCACCTCGCTCGGAATTGTCGCGGGCCTGGTCGGCACCGACCTGCTGCTCGTGATGCTCGTGCTGGCCGCGCGCCTGCCTCCGGTCGCCCGCGCCTTCGGGCACGATCAGGCGATGGCCGTGCACCAGTCGCTCGGCAAGCCCGCCCTCTACCTCATCCTCGGCCATGCCGTGCTGCTCATCACCGGTTACGCGCTCGCTGAAAATGTGAATGTTTTCATCGAGGCCTGGAACATGTTCACAGGCCTGCCCGACATGCCGCTCGCCTTTCTCGGCCTCGCGCTCATGATCGGCGTCGTCGTGACCTCGCTCGTCGTGGTGCGCCGAAAGTTTCGCTACGAGGCCTGGCACGCTGTGCACCTGCTGGCCTACCTCTCGGTGCTCGTCGCCATTCCGCACCAGTTAAGCGTCGGTGGCCTGCTCAGCGAGGGTTCCATCGCCCGTTACTACTGGCTGGCCCTGTACGTTGCGGTCGCCGGAAGCATCGTCGTGTTTCGCTTCCTGCTGCCGGTAGTGCGCTCAGCGCGGCACCAGCTTCGGGTGGCTTCGATCGAGCAGGTCGCACCCGGTGTGGTCTCGATCACCCTGACCGGACGAAAGCTGGAGCAGCTGCGCGCGACATCAGGACAGTTCTTCATTTGGCGGTTCTGGGCGCACGGACTCTGGTGGCAGGCACACCCGTTTTCCCTGTCCTCCGCCCCGAGCGGGCGGGGCCTGCGCGTCACCGTGCGCGGTCTCGGGGACGCCTCCCGGCAGCTGCCCCAACTGGCGCGTGGCACCCGGGTGAGCTTCGAAGGCCCGTATGGCCTGTTCACCGAAAACGCCCGCACGTCGCCGCGGGTCGTGCTGATCGCGGCCGGCATCGGCGTGGCGCCCATCCGCTCCCTGCTGGAAACGGTCTCGTTCGCGCCGGGCCACGCCACCGTGCTGCTCCGCTCGCACTCGGTCGGCGACACCTACCTGGTCGACGAACTGACGGACCTCTGCCGGGTGCGCGGCGCGCAGCTGCGCGTCATCGCCGGCAAACGACCCAAGGGAGTCAGCACCTGGCTGCCAGCGGATGCCGCCAAAGCCGGGATCACCCTGAAGAAGATCGTGCCGGAACTGACCAGCAGCGACATCTATATCTGCGGCCCCCGGCCGTGGACCGACGCCGTCGTGCGCGATGCCCGTTCCGGCGGGGTTCCCAAGAAGCAGATCCACTACGAAAGGTTCGACTGGTGAGAGCACGTGCAGTAGCCCTGGCCACCCTGGCCTCCGTCTCGATCGTCGGCATAGGCTGGCAGCTGGGCTCCCAGGCGATCGACGTCTCGCAGAGCCTGACCGCCTTCACCGGCGGCACCGCGACGGCTGCGACAGTGACCGCCACAACGGATGCCGCGGCGCAGGCCGCCGCCACGGCCAAAGCGGCTGCTGATGCCGCAGCTGCGGCGAAGGCTCAGGCCGACGCCGCGAACACTGCAGCGTCAGCCCAGGCTGCAGCGGATGCCGCTGATGCCTCCACCGCCGCGGCGAACACTGCCGCCACAGCCCAGGCCGCCGCGACAGCCGCTGCCGCGTCAGCGGCCGCGCAGTCCGGAACCTTCACCGGCGCGGTGGTGCAGACCCAATTCGGCAACATGCAGGTGTCGGTGACCATCGCCAACGGCGCGATCACCGAGGTCACTCCGCTGCAGCTGACCAACCGCGGCGGCCGATCGGTCGCCATCAGCAACCAGGCCGCGCCGATTCTGCGATCCGAGGTGCTCGCCGCGCAGTCCGCGAACGTGCAAAGCGTCAGCGGCGCCACCTACACGACCCAGGGCTACCTGCGGTCCCTGCAATCAGCCCTCGACACGGCGGGCTTTTAAACGTGGCCGCCATCGGATCCGATCACGAACGCACACTCGCCGGCTCGCCGGTGCGTCCCGCGCCCGGGCTGCCGCACGCGGTGGAGTCCGCCCGTGTGGCAGCCCGCACGGCCGCCCGCGCATCGGTCGATCGCACCTGGCCAGCGCTGACTTTCGAGACGATGGGCACGATGGTGAGCCTGCGGCTGGCCGATTCCGATGCGCACACCGTGGGGGAGAGCGCTCGGGTCGAAGCCGCAGAACTCGCCAAGGCGATGTTTCGGCGCTGGGATGAGCGGTTCAGCCTATACCGGGACGACTCGGAGCTGAGCCGGATCGCGCGTGGGGACATCCGTTTGACGGATTCGAGTGCGAGTGTGCGGGACGCTTACGCGCTCGCGCTGACCTGGCGCGACCGCAGCAATGGCGTGTTCACACCGCATCGCGCCGATGGTGTGATCGATCTCTCCGGGGTGGTGAAGGCGCTTGCGATAGCTGAGGCCGGTGCGGCGTTGACCTCTCGGGGTCTGCTCAACTGGTCCATAAATGCGGGCGGCGATGTTCTGGTCAGCGGCGAGCCGAAAGGTCGGTTTGGAGCGTGGGAGTTCGGCGACGGCGCGATGTCGACCGGGCACGGGGTGGCCGTTCCGGCAGTGGTCACCGAGCATCCGGAGTGGGTCGTGGCGATAGTCAATCCGGCCTACCGAGGTGACGTGCTGGCCAGCGTGCCGCTGCGGCATCCGCTTCGCGCGGTAGCGACGTCGGGCAGCGCGGAACGCGGCGAACACATCTGGACGGCGCTGAACGGGGAGTTATCGCCGTTTCGCCAGGTAAGCGTGTTCGCCGCCGACATTGTCACGGCAGATGTGCTCGCGACGGCGATCGTGGCCGGCGGCGAAGCGACGCTGAACGAGATGACCGCGCGGTTCGCCATCGACGTGCTTGCCGTGCTGCGCGACGGCCAATTGCTCGCGACACCGGGGCTGCACCGTGCCGAGTAGACCGGCCCGGACAGATAGCTCGCCCTGCTTGAAGCCCCATGGGCGTGGGGTGCCGTGACCTGCGAAATATCCGCGCTCACGTCAAAGAGAGGCAGATCATGAGCGATGCCAATGAGTTCTGGAGCGACGAGAACCGGAAAATCGACGATCTCGACCGGGATTTGGACCGGGAGAACGACGACCAGGATTTGGCGGGGCCGGATGCGGATGACCGCAGTATCGACCTTGATCTTGACCCCGACCTGTACCCCGACATCGACTTCGACAACGACGACAGCTACTGACCGTCAGTCCGTATCGGCACCGGCAATCACGTCAAGCGGATGCTCCAGATCATCCTGCGGCAGGCGAAACAGGAGCGTCGCGGTCGGTCCTGGCTCCTGGCGCCGAGAATACTCCCGGCCGCCCATGCCGCCTCTCGCGCCGCCAAGTGAAGGAGTCAACGAGACCTCTGGGGTACGAGACGGCTGGGGTATCAGACCGGGGCGGGCATCCGCTTGCGAGAAGTGCGACGCACCAGCGCGGCGATGGCGCGCCAGCCGAGCAGGAAGATGCCGAGCACGATGGTCGTGACGATCGCGAAACTGAGCTGAACGCCCTGGCCGCCAGCGAGGCGCAGCAGGAGGCCGCCGGCCACCGTTGCGATCCAGATGCCGAGGCCGGTCCAGACCACGCTGAGCGGGTGGCGCCAGGCGCGCAGCAACAGCCAGCCGATGATCAGCCCGCCGAGAAATGGCCAGGCAGTCACGCCCAGGCCGGCCAGGGTCTCGCCGTGGCTCAGTCGACCGATCGCGGCGAACAACAGCACGAGGGCGGCGTCGAGCACACCCGCGGTGACGATGGATTGTCGAGACATGGTTTCAGCCTAGATGCGCTAGACGTTGCCGCCGATCAGTGCACCGATGACATAGGTGACCGCGAGGGCGAGGATGCCGCCGATGACAATTCGGGCGATCGCGCGCGGTTTCGGGCTGTTGCCGAGGTGCGCGCTGAGCCAACCGGTGATAACGAGGGCGATCAGCACCGCGACGAAGGTGGCCGCGATGCGCCATTCGGCCGGGGGCAGCAGGACGGCGAGCAGGGGGAGCGCCGCGCCGACGGTGAAGGCGATAGCGGATGCGTATGCTGCGTGCCAGGGATTGGAGACGTCCTGCTCGGTGATGTGCAGTTCAACCTCGAGGTGCGCGCCGAGGGCATCATGCTCGGTCAGTTCGACCGCGACCTGCTGGGCAGTCTGGGGCGACAGGCCCTTGGCCTGGTAGAAGCCGGCGAGTTCGGCGAGTTCCTCGTCGGGCTCGTTTTCAAGTTCCCAGGTTTCCTTCGCGATCAGGGCGCGTTCGGAGTCGCGCTGGCTGCTCACCGACACGTACTCCCCGAGCGCCATCGAGATCGCCCCGGCGAGCAGGCTCGCGACACCGGCGATGAGGATGACGTGGGAATCCGTGGTCGCGGCGGCGACACCGACGACGAGGGCGGCGACAGAGACGATGCCGTCATTCGCGCCGAGAACTCCGGCGCGCAGCCAGTTCAACCGTGAGGCAAGGCCGGCGGCGTGTGGTTCCACCACGTGAGACAAATTGGTCATGAGTAAGGATAGGCAGGGTGTCGAGGCCTGGTCCAGCAAGGTGTGGCTAGCCTTGCGCGGGCGGTTGGCGTGGGCGGACGCGGATTCAGGGTGCGACCCGACGCCTGATTCACGCGATAGAGTTTCAGATGGTCGGTATGTCTTGATGTCGAGCTATTTTGCGGCAACGACTGCTGTCACCAACAATCTCAATTACCCATCATCATGTAGCGATCTACCGGCACCGGCAGGTGATCGCCACGACGCGGATTGGAAGAGCAGCGTGGACCTTTACGAATACCAAGCGAGAGACCTCTTTGAGGAATATGGTGTACCGGTTCTGCCGGGCATTATCGCCGACACCCCCGCCGAAGTGCGTGCAGCGGCCGAGAAGCTCGGCGGCGTTGTCGTCGTCAAAGCGCAGGTCAAGGTCGGCGGCCGCGGCAAGGCCGGCGGTGTCAAGGTAGCCAAGACTCCGGATGACGCCGAGGCCGCAGGCCAGGGCATCCTGGGCCTGGACATCAAGGGCCACACCGTGCACCGCGTCATGGTGGCGAGAGGCGCCCGCATCAAGCAGGAGTTCTACTTCTCCGTGCTGCTGGACCGGTCCAACCGCTCCTACCTGTCGCTCGCCAGCTACGAGGGTGGCGTCGAGATCGAAATTCTCGCCGTCGAGAAGCCCGAAGCGCTCGCCTACACGGCCGTCGACCCCGCGGTCGGCATCGACCTCGCCGTCGCGAAGCAGATCGCGATCGACGCAAAGTTCCCGGCCGAGCTCGTCGACAAGGTCGCTCCGGTCTTCGTCAAGCTCTACGACGTATTCACGGGTGAAGACGCGACCCTGGTCGAGGTCAACCCGCTCGTCCTCACCGAAGAGGGCGACATCATCGCCCTCGATGGCAAGGTCACGATCGACGAGAACGCCGATTTCCGTCACCCCAAGCACGCCCTCCTCGAGGACGCTGCCGCGGCTGACCCGCTCGAAGCCAAGGCAAAGGCCGCCGGCCTCAACTACGTCAAGCTCGACGGTGAAGTCGGTATCATCGGCAACGGCGCTGGACTCGTCATGTCAACCCTTGACGTTGTCGCCTACGCCGGCGAGAACTTCGGCAGTGTCAAGCCGGCCAACTTCCTCGACATCGGGGGCGGAGCATCCGCTGAGGTCATGGCTGCCGGCCTCGACGTTATTCTCGGTGACCCGCAGGTCAAGAGCGTGTTCGTTAATGTCTTCGGCGGCATCACCGCCTGTGACGCTGTCGCCAAGGGTATCGTGGGCGCGCTCGCCGAGCTTGGAAGCGCCGCCAACAAGCCGCTCGTGGTGCGCCTCGATGGCAACAACGTCGAGGAGGGTCGTCGTATCCTCGCCGAGGCGAACCACCCGCTCGTAACACTGGCCGCCACTATGGACGAGGGCGCCGCCAAGGCCGCCGAACTCGCCCACGCAGCGAAGTAAGGGACAACAATGTCAATCTTCCTCAACAAGGATTCCAAGGTCATCGTTCAGGGCATCACCGGAGGTGAGGGCACCAAGCACACCGCCCTCATGCTCAAGGCCGGTACCCAGGTCGTCGGTGGCGTCAACGCCCGCAAGGCCGGCACCACCGTCGTGCACGGCAACGTCGAACTCCCCGTCTTCGGCACGGTCAAGGAAGCCGTCGAGAAGACCGGCGCCGACGTGTCGATCATCTTCGTACCGCCGGTGTTCACCAAGGACGCCGTTATCGAAGCGATCGACGCCGAGATTCCGCTGCTCGTCATCATCACCGAGGGTGTCCCGGTGCAGGACTCGGCCGAGTTCTGGGCCTACGCCATCAAAAAGGGCAACAAGACCCGCATTATCGGCCCGAACTGCCCCGGCATCATCACGCCCGGTGAAGCACTCGTCGGCATCACCCCGGCCAATATCACCGTCAAAGGCCCGGTCGGACTCGTCTCCAAGTCGGGCACCCTGACCTACCAGATGATGTACGAACTGCGCGACCTCGGCTTCTCCACCGCGATCGGTATCGGTGGCGACCCCATCATCGGCACCACGCACATCGATGCCCTCGAGGCCTTCGAGAACGACCCGGAGACGCTCGCCATCGTCATGATCGGCGAAATCGGCGGCGACGCTGAAGAAAAGGCCGCCGAGTACATCAAGGCGCACGTCACGAAGCCGGTCATCGGCTACGTGGCCGGTTTCACCGCCCCCGAGGGGAAGACCATGGGCCACGCCGGCGCCATCGTCTCCGACGGAGCCGGAACCGCCCAGGGCAAGAAGGAGGCCCTCGAGGCCGCCGGGGTCAAGGTCGGCAAGACGCCGAGCGAGGCTGCGACCCTGCTGCGCGAGGCACTTGCCGCACTGTAAGTAGAACGTTTGAGGGGCTCGCCGGGTGACCGGCGGGCCCCTTTCTACGTGCGGCCTTGGCAAGCATTGTCACCGGGGCGATATAGGCTCACAACGGATGAACCGCATAACGACCGCCCTGCTCGCCGCTCTTGAGGCATTACTTGTTGTCGCCATCGGCATCGGCATCGCCATGGTGCCGCTCACCATACTCTGGGCCGCCCACTTCGGCCTGTCCGTCGAATGGTTCGTGTTCTGGCGGGCCGCGGCCGATATCTGGCTGCTCGGCAACGGTGTCGACCTCACGGTGCAGCTCGGCCCGGACGTGGCGGCCGCGCTCGGCCTGGCGGGTGCCGACACCCCTTTTCTGGTCACCGTCGTGCCGCTCGGCTTCGCCATGCTCTCCGTACTCATGGGCATGCACACCGGCCGTCGCGCCGCCGAAACCCCGCACCGCTGGACCGGCGTCGGCGTCGCCGTGGGCACCTACGCCGTCCTCGCCGCGCTGGTGACCCTGTCCGCCGTCTCGGAGACGGTCACGCCCAACCAGCTGCAGGGGCTTCTGCTGCCGACGCTCATCTATGCGGTCGGCGTTGTGGTCGGGGCGGAACTGGGGCGGCGCCAGACCGTGGAAGTGGCGGAGCGTCTGGATCCGGTGAGCCGGCGCATCCGCTCGTGGTATCGAAAGCTGCCGCATACCACCCGCATCGTGATCGCCGGGTCCCTGCGCGGCGGAACCGCTGCCGCCGCGGGGGTGCTGATCGTGTCGGCCGCGACCGTGGCCGTGCTTATCGCTCTCAACTATGCGACCATCATCGGGCTGTACGAGGCGGTGCAGGCCGGGGTATTCGGCGGCGCCACGATCACCCTCGCGCAGCTCGCGCTCATTCCCAACCTCGTCATCTGGGCCGCAGCCTGGTTCATTGGCCCGGGAATCGCGATGGGAGTCGGCACCAGTGTCTCGCCGATCGGCACCGTGGTGGGCACCTTGCCCGGCCTGCCCATCTTCGGCGCGCTGCCGCAGGGCACGCCGGCCTACGGATTTATCGGGCTGCTCGTTCCGGTGCTGATCGGCTTCGCATTCGCGGTCGTGACCCGGCAACGGCTGGCTCTCCCCGATGTGCCCGAGCGACGTGTGGCCGAACGAAGTGCGATCGAACACATTCTCACCGGCCTAGGCATGGGGGTGGTCGCCGGAGCGCTGCTCGGACTGCTCTCCTGGTGGTCGGCCGGCGCGATGGGCCCCGGCCGCCTCGTCGAGGTCGGCCCGAATCCGCTGCTGGTCGGCGCGCTCGCCGCAGCCGAAATCGGTGTCGCTGCGGCCCTCGGCATGCTTGCCGGCCGGGTGCGAGTCCCGTCGGGGCTCCCGGTCAAACGGTAAGCTCAAACGGTGCTGTCTATTGTCGTGCTGATCTCCGGCGGAGGATCCAACCTGCGAGCCCTGCTCGAGGTGTCCGAAGACGCCGAATTTCCGGCGCGAGTCATCGCGATCGGCGCCGACCGCGACGCCGACGGGCTGGAGCTCGGGATCGAATTCGGAATCCCGGCCTTCTCCGTTCCCTTCTCGTCGTTTAAAGACCGGGCGGCCTGGGGCGACGAACTGCTCGCCCAGATTCAGCAGTGGCAGCCCGACCTGGTCATACTCAGCGGCATGATGCGACTGCTGCCGCCGCGCGTCGTCGCCGCGCTGTCGCCGAACCTGATCAACACGCATCCGGCCTATCTGCCCGAATTTCCGGGAGCCCACGCCGTGCGTGACGCCCTCGCCGCCGGCGCCGTGCAGACCGGCGCGAGCATCATCGTCGTTGATAACGGCGTCGACGAGGGCCCCATTCTCGTCCAGGAACGCGTCGATATCGAGCCCGGCGACACCGAAACTTCCCTGCAGAATCGCATCAAGATCGTCGAACGACGCCTACTCATCCAGGCCGTGCTCGACATCGCAAACGGACATATGAACCTCAAGGAGAACTCCAAAGCATGAGTGGACACACCAACGCGCCCAGCACGTACCGTAACCGGGACCAGATCACCATCGAGCGCGCACTCATCTCCGTGAGCGACAAGACCGGCCTGCTCGACCTGGCCGCCGCCCTCAAAGCGGATGGCGTCGAAATCGTTTCCACCGGATCCACCGCGGCCACGATCCGCGCCGCCGGCTACGACGTCACCGACGTGTCGGCCGTCACCGGGTTTCCGGAATCACTCGACGGCCGGGTCAAGACCCTGCACCCGGGCGTGCACGCCGGCATCCTCGCCGACCTGCGCCTCGAAACCCATGAAGCGCAGCTGGCCGAGCTCGGCATCAAGGCCTTCCAGCTCGTTGTCGTCAACCTGTATCCGTTCGTGGAAACCGCCCTGAGCGGTGCCGAACCGGCCGATGTGATCGAGCAGATCGACATCGGCGGACCGGCGCTCGTGCGGGCATCCGCTAAAAACCACGCCAACGTGGCGATCGTCGTCGACCCGGCCAGCTACGGTGAGATCATCGAGGCCGTCGCTGCTGGCGGTTCGACCCTCAAGCTGCGCCAGAAGCTCGCCTCGCTCGCCTTTGAGCACACCGCCGATTACGACCTGAGCGTGTCGGCCTGGTTCACCGAAAACGTCTACGACCAGTGGCAGGACGACGTCGAGGCGCTCGATGAGGACGTCGAGTTTGCGGCGGCCGACGACGACGAGGACGAGGAAGAGGCGCCGTTCCCCGAGGGGCTCGGCATCGAGGTCACCCGCGAAGCAATTCTGCGCTACGGCGAGAACTCGCACCAGGCCGCCGCGCTGTACGTCGGCGAGGGGGGCCGCGGCATCGCCCAGGCCCGACAGCTGCACGGCAAGGAAATGTCGTACAACAACTACGTCGATGCGGATTCCGCGGTGCGGGCCGCCTTCGACTTCAGCGAGCCGGCCGTCGCGATCGTCAAGCACGCCAACCCGTGCGGAATCGCCATCGCCAAGCCCAACGCGCCGGACGGAATCGCTTCAGCCCACCTGCGTGCGCACGCCTGCGACCCGATCTCCGCGTTCGGCGGCGTGATCGCTGCGAACCGCGTCGTCACGCTCGCCATGGCTGAAACGGTCAACGGAATCTTCACCGAGGTGCTCGTCGCCCCGGGATTCGAGCCGGCTGCGGTCGAGCTGCTCACCCAGAAGAAGAACATTCGCCTGCTCGAGCTGCCGGCCGACTACGAGCGTTCCTCGCTCGAACTGCACCAGATCTCGGGCGGCCTGCTCGTGCAGCAGACCGACAGCTTTGAAGAATTCAGCTCGGCCGGCTGGACCCTCGTGGCCGGCCCCGAAGTGGATGCCGCTACTCGCACCGACCTGGAATTCGCGTGGAAGTCCTGCCGTTCCGTGAAGTCGAACGCCATTCTGCTCGCGCATGCCGGGGCATCCGTCGGGGTGGGAATGGGCCAGGTCAATCGGGTCGACTCTTGCCACCTCGCCGTGAGCCGCGCCGGCGAGCGGGCCGAGGGATCGGTCGCCGCCTCTGACGCATTCTTCCCCTTCGCTGACGGGCTCGAAGTTCTGCTCGTCGCCGGAATCAAGGCCGTCGTGCAGCCCGGCGGATCGGTGCGCGACCCCGAAGTCATCGCCGCAGCCACCGCGGCCGGCGTCTCGATGTACTTCACCGGAGAGCGCCACTTCTTCCACTAGAGCGCGCGCAGAGCACCCTGAATCTCGCAGTCAGGGTGCTTTTTGCGTACCCGGGCCGCGCAGGTGTTCCCCCCCGCTGCGCGTGCCAGTTATCCTGTTCGAGGCGGTGCCACATAACGGCGCCACCGCACTCGGCTCACAAGGCCCGATACAACGGAGTTTCCATGACCCTCACGCACCCAGCCGCCGCCCTCGATTCCCTCGCACAGATTCCACTTTCCCACGAGAAAGTGCTGATCACGACGGGAGAACGCTCAGGGCTCCTGATCACGGTCGCCGTTCATTCCACCCGGCTCGGCCAGGCCCTCGGCGGTGCGCGCCTGTGGCAGTACGCCACCTGGACCGACGCCGTAGCCGACGCCCTGCGCCTTTCTGCCGCCATGACCCTCAAGAACGCGGCCGCGGGCCTCAATCTCGGCGGCGGCAAATCGGTCATCTACTTGCCGCTCGGCACCGTGCTGACCGATGCCGAGAAGCGCCTGGCGATGCTCGACCTCGGCGACGCGATCGAGAGCCTGAACGGCGCGTACATGACCGCCGAAGACGTCGGCACGAGCGCCGAACTCATGGCGATCGTCGCCGAACGCACGAACCATGTCTGCGGGCTGCCCGCCGCGAGCGGCGGCGTCGGCGAACCGGCCGATGCAACGGCGGCCGGCGTCTACGCGAGCATCGAATCCACCCTGGAGGCGCTCTTCGGCAGCCGGGAGGTACGCGGCCGCCACCTCGTCATCTCCGGACTCGGCCAGGTTGGCGGACGCCTGGCCCGAGCCCTCGCCGCGGCCGGGGCCACGCTCACCGTCACGGATATCAACCCCGACAAGCACGCCCTGGCCGAAGAGCTCGGAGCGAGCTGGGTGTCGGTCGCTGACGCGCACCGCGTGCACGCCGACCTGTTCGTACCGTGCGGCCTCGGCGGCGTGCTGACGTCCGGCGTTATCGCGGAGTTGAACGTGCTGGGCGTGTGCGGCGCCGCCAACAACCAGCTCGCGGTGCCTGCCGGAGCGGACCAGCTGGGCGCGCGAGGCATCCTCTGGGCACCGGATTTCGTCGTCAACGCCGGGGGAGTCGTCTACCTCGCCATGGCGAGCGAGCCGAACGCCGACCTTGGCCAGATCACGGCCCGCGTCGCTGCTATCGGCACCGTGCTGACGCAGATCTTCACGGATGCCCGCGCGAGCGAGATCACGACGCTCGCGGCCGCCGAGATGCTCGCCGCTGCACGCCTGCACGCCGCCCGGTAGCCTCTTCAGTCCCTGGGCGTATTCAGGACTGCGCCCGAAACGGGTGGCCGCTACGCCGATTACCGGACCGCTGCCGATATCGGGCGCGGCCACGGGCACGGCCACGGGCGCGGCCACGGGCGCGGCCACGGGCGCGGCCACGGGCACGGCCACGGGC